>NZ_JAHFPY010000079.1 GCF_023266535.1 Sphingomonas sp.
ATCCTCAAGCGCCAAAAGGCCTGCCGAGCAGGTGGTGAAGGACATCCGCCGGGCGACCCGCCGGCACTTCTCGGCCGAAGACAAGATCAGGATCGTGCTGGAGGGCCTGCGCGGCGACGAGGTCGGATTTCTTCAACGCCTCGTTGATGTCTTTGGAAAAGCGGCTGCCGGCGCGGAGGTGCTTGTCCCACCAAACCTCATGTCCGGCTGATTGCAGCGACTGAGCGATGCCTTCCGCGCGTTTGCGGTCCTCATGCGAATAGCTGAGGAAAATGCTGGCCATCGCTGCTCCCCGTTGAAGCGAATGTGCGCGAACTGCCTGTCAGACGCAACGGGCGGACGGCAAGGCCTTATCATAGTGTTTTCGTTATTCGTTAGTAATCAATCGGGTTCATATGTAGGTTCTCCTGCCGAAGTTCGCGAGCCCAGAGCGGGGGCGTGTGAATGGGGGTAAAGAAGTTCCAAATCCGGTCGTTCGTTCGCGACGGTCTAATGCTTTTGGCATTGTTCGCAGTGACTTCTGTCGTGCGAGCACAAGAGCCGACTTCCAACGCTCCGGCAGTTGCAGTGCAAGGTCCTGACCCGCAACCTGGCGAGGAATTGATCGTCGTGGTGGGCTCGCGCATCCCCCGGCCGAATCTCACCGCCATCAGCCCGGTCACAATGATCGATGGCGAAGAGGTGCGTCGCTCGGGCGCGATCCTTACCGAGGGCCTGCTCAATACGCTGCCTCAAGTCGTGCCAAGCCAGGGCGCCTTCCTGTCCAACGGCGCGACCGGGGCCGCCACGGTCGACCTGAGGGGGCTGGGTCCGGGCCGCACCCTCGTGCTGATCAATGGCCGGCGGCTTCTTCCAGGTGATCCCTTCGATCCCGTCCCCGACATCAACGCCGTTCCGACCGCTCTGATCAAACGGGTCGAAGTGCTGACCGGCGGCGCATCGTCGGTATATGGCTCCGACGCTGTCGCGGGCGCGGTCAATTTCATCCTTGAAACCGACCTCGACGGCTTGCGGGTTGATGGCCAGGCTAGCTTCTTCCAGCACAATAACCGCGATGGCGCCAACCTCCGCCAGGCCTTGCTCAGGCGCCATTTCAACTTCCCGACGGGCAATGTGGTGGATGGCGGCGCACAGGATATCAATGGTGCATATGGATTGAGCTTCGCTGATAATCGCGGGCATGCGACTGTCTATGCCGGCTATCGGCATCTTTCGGCGGCTACGCAGGACAGGCGTGATTACAGCGCTTGCGCTACGCAGGGCCGTGTCGGCAGCAACGTCTTCAATTGCGGCGGGTCGCTTACTTCTCCGACCGGCACATTTTTCACGAACATAAGCGGTCCGTTCCAGGTCGTTGCGGACCGCGACTTTGACGAAGGCCTTACCCGCTACAATTACGCTCCGTTCAACTATTTTCAACGACCCGGCAGGCGTATCACCGCCGGGCTTTTCGCCGAATACGAGATCAGCAAAGCGGCCAAGCCATTCCTCGAAATAATGTATTTGAACGACCGAACGAGCGCCCAAGTGGCTCCGTCTGGGAGCTTTGGCGAGATTGGCGATATCAACTGCGACAATCCTCTGCTTTCGCAGCAGCAAGTCGACCTGGTTTGCATCGACGGCAATTTTGTTGGCCAGTTTCCGGAATTTGATGACGATGGGAATTTGATTGTCATCAACGGCGCACCGATAGATTTCGTCGATCCAGTAACTGGCAATAGCTACCGTCGCGCAAACCTGTTTCCGCTGCGCCGAAATGTCGAAGGCGGACCTCGCTCGGCCGATCTGCGGCACAAGGATCTCAGGATCCTCGGCGGAGTGAAAGGTGATGTCTCAAACGGAGTTAGCTATGAAGCCAGCGTCGTGTTCGGGCAGGTGAAGCTTAACGGTACCGACAGTAACGATTTGTCGATCTCCCGGACGCGGCGCGCACTGGACGTAATCACCGACCACGCGACCGATCAGCCGGCATGCCGATCGACCTTGACCGGTGAAGATCCGGCGTGCGTTCCCTGGGACATTTTTGCTGTGGGGGCGGTTACCGACGCTGCACTTTCCTATCTGACCATTGCGCCCAAGGAGCAGGGCAAAGTGAAGCAGCTTGTCGCGACCGCATTCGCCAACATCGACCTTGGGGACTGGGGTATCCGGAGCCCCTGGGCGAACGACAGTCCGACAATCAATATCGGTGCTGAGTATCGCAGAGACGGGCTCAAATTCGAGCCCGACGAATTCTACATAGCGGCCGATATTGCGGGCGGCGACATCAGCGTGCAGCCGGTCCAAGGGACCACAAAAGCAAAGGAGCTATTTGCTGAAGCCCGCATCCCGCTGGAAACGGATCGCATCATCAATAGCCTGGTGCTTGAGGCCGGTTATCGCAAATCCTGGCAATCCAACTCCGAAAATAAATTCTCGGTAGCGAGCTATAAGGTCGGCCTGGAAATTGCGCCGATAAAGGATATCCGTTTCCGCGCCAGCCTGCAGCGCGCAGTTCGCGCGCCCAACGTACAGGAACTATTCCTTCCCACTTTGCCGGGGGGATTTCGGTTTGATCCATGCACCGGGGCCACTCCCGACGCGACCGCAGAACAATGCGCGCTAACCGGTGTAACTGCGGCGCAATATGGTCACATCCCCACAAGTCCAAACCTAGATACGATCCCCTACAACACAATTTTCGGCGGCAATCCGGATCTCGATCCTGAGCGGGCAACAACAAAATCGGTCGGGATGGTGCTGCGGCCGAGCCTCATCCCGCGTTTCAGTTTGACAATCGACTGGTTCGATATTCGCCTCAATGGATCGATTGGTGGCGTTGGCCCAACCCGCACCATGAACACTTGCATACTGACCGGCGACCCGTTGTTCTGCAGCCGCATCCATCGCGATGCCAACGGCTCGCTCTGGATGAGTCCGGACGGGTTCGTCGACAGCCGCTATGCGAATATCGGCGGTGTCCACACACGCGGGATCGACGTCGGTGTCAATTATAGTCACCCGATAGGATCGCTTGGTTCGGTAGATCTGGAGCTTTTGGGAAGCTGGCTCGACCGACTTACCTTCGATCCCGGTGGCCTTGCGCTACCGTTCGAATGCTCCGGAGCTTATGGGGTCGGTTGTGGGGTGCCCAAATCCGACTGGCGGCACAAAGCAAGGGCGACATGGACACTTGAGCCATTTTCGCTGTCACTCCAGTGGCGATTTGTCGGCAGCGTTCGCCTGGACCGTTCGATTGCGGGCAACTTGAATTTACTCGGTCCATGGCGGCTCGGAGACGAGAAGATCCGCGCACAGAGTTACTTCGACCTGTCGGCGATTGCCCAATTTTCAAAGAGTCTGAGCCTACGCATCGGCGTCAATAATATTTTCGATCGTGAGCCGCCGATCATCACAGCGACAGGAGACTTCCCAGCAAACGCTTGCCCGGAAAGCATTTGCAGCGGCAACACCTTCCCCGAACTTTACGATCCTCTCGGCCGCTATCTCTTCGCCGGGTTCACGGCGAATTTCTAGAAGGTCAGATGAGCCGGGCTAATGTACTTCGCGGTGCTGGGTGTCGCCCTTGGTGGCGAGGCTGAACCGCGGCTCGGACTGAACTCCGCCGCTTAGTGCCAGTTCCGCAGCCAAACGGCCGACCTCGGGGCCATGCTTGAAGCCATGGCCCGACCCGCCTCCGACCAGCACGACATTAGGCATCGCCGGGTGGCGGTCGATCAGGAAATCGCCGTTCGAACTATTCTCATATTGGCAGACTTCGGCGCCGGTCAGCGGCGCGCCCCTTAGCAGCGGGAAGCGGCGGTCGCGGAAGGCAATCACCTCGTCGAGCGCAGCCTGTGTATGTTCGCGCGACTGGATGTCGGGATCGACCGCGACGCCATGCTTGTCATGGGCGAATTTGACGCCGCGCGCCTCGAGATCGGGGAAGCCGTAATACATGTCGCCGGCGTTGAAATCCGCCCAGCCCGGCATGACGTAGGGCAGGAAGCGGCGGTCGCCTTCGGGCGGCGCGAAGTAGAAAATCTCCTGCCGCGTGGCGAAGATGCGGCTACCGAGCAGGTCCGGGAAATGTTTCGGCAGCCAGGGGCCAAGCGCGAAGACGAACGCATCGGCCTCCAGCGTCGAACCGCTGGCAAACTGGATCGATTTCAACGGGCCGCCATGCTGCGGAAAATGGGTCAGCTCGTGGCGGAACTCGCCGCCAGCGGCGACATAATTCCTGACCAGGGTCTGGACCGCGCGACTGGCCATCAGCGCACCGAAGCCCGGCTCGAAAATGCCGGCACGAACACCGCTGAAATCGATCATCGGGAAGCGGCGCGCCATGGCCGGCCCGTCGAGCAGCTCGCTTGGCAGGCCGAGGGCCCGATGCGCCGCGATGCTGTCGGTCAGATAGGCTTGTTCCTCAGGGAAAAAGAACAGCACGCCATTCGGAATGAGGATCGGCAGTCCTGCGGTGGCGCTGAGCGCTTTCCATTCCTTGAGGCTGTCGAGCGCCATGCGGGTGTAGATGGCATCCTTGCCATAGGCGCCGCGGGTCATGCGACTCTCGCCGCCCGAGCTGGCGCGGTTGTGCGCCGGTCCTTCCATGTCGAGCAGGGTCACTTGGTGGCCGGCACGGCGGAGATGCTCGGCGGTCCATGAACCGAACACGCCGGCGCCGATCACGGCAATCCGGGCAGTGCTGGCTGGCACCTGCTACAGTGCCTTTTCCATGCGCAGCAGCGGCACTTGTACACCATCAATCGGCGCCGAGAGGATGGATTCGACCGGGAGATAGCCGCAGGCGCGATAAAGCGGTTCACCGGCCATGGTGGCCATCATCTCCGCCCGTGCAAAGCCGGCGTTCCGCGCTGCTTCTTCGCACAGGCGAAGGATCGTGCTGCCGATGCCCCGGCGGGCGAAATCGGGATCGGTATACATCGCGCGAATTTTGGCCGCGTCGGTTGCGGGGTCGAGCGCCGCCGGTTCGCGGGTGACAATGCTGTCGTCGCCGCCATAGAGGGTCGCGCGCCAGCTCCAACCGCCGCTGCCGACGATCTGGTTGTCCAGCTCGACCACGAAGTAGGTGCCGTCGAGCACCAGCTGGGTATCAAGCCCCATCACCTTGTGGCTTGCCCGCACCTGCTGCGGGCTGAGGAAGTCTCCCTGCAAATGCTCGATCGAACGCGTCATGAGGGCGTGCAGCGCCGGCAGGTCGTCGGTGCTGGCGAGGCGGTGGGAAAGGTCTAGCATCGCCTTGAATGTTGGGGCCAGCTTGGCACTGGTGCAAACAAAATCGGGGCAGGAAGTTTGACCTTCCCGCCCCGATCAACACTCAAATACAATGGATCAATATTTGGCCCGAAGGCGAACGTACCAGAACCCGCCGTTGAACCCGAAGGGGCCGCCGTTGCGGGGATAGACCTGGCCGTCGGCCAGACTGTCGGTAATATCGAAGATCGGATTCTGCGGCGATGCGGCAATCCTGTCCGGATGATCGTCGAACAGATTTTGCACGCCCGCAGACAGCGTGAGGTGATCTTCGAAGAAGGTGTAGCTTCCCTCGATGTCAGTCGTGAATTTCGAACCGAACTTCTGGCCCGGATAATCCAGTTCAGACCGCCAACTGCCATAATAATGCTCGGCGACATTGAACCCGAAGGGTCCATGCTTCCAAGCAAGTTGGAGGTTTGCCCGGTGATGGGGCGCCAGGCGCTCGGCGTCGATGATCTGCGCCGGTGCGATCGTTCCAGGATCGAAACTCGTCACCTTGGTGTCGTTGTAGTTATAGGCAAGGGTCACATCGAGATTCCCGCCGGCCAGGTCGGTCCGGTAGGTGCCGACGAAGTCGAGGCCCCGGGTCCGGGTATCGAAGCTGTTCGTGAAATACTGAACCGTGCCGCCGACGCCGACCGAGGCGAGTTCGGGCAAAGCGATGATGTCGGCAGGGGTCACGAAGAACGGCTGCGAGATGAAGATCCGGTCTTTGACCTTGATGCTGTACAGGTCGATCGTCAGCGTAAGGTTCTTGGTCGGAGTGATCACCGTACCAAGGCCATAATTGGTCGCCTTGGCGGGTTTGAGCGGTACCGCACCGAAATATTGCGCGACCGCGCTGGTCACCGGGAAAGTGCCGACCTGCACCGAGGTTCCGAAAAGGAAGTTGGTGGTCAGCACCTGGGCATTGTTCTGCCCCGGCGAAGGAGCGTGGAAGCCGGTACCGACGGTGCCGCGGATGGCAATGGCGTCATTGAAGTCATATTTGCCATTGACCTTGAACACCGTGCTGCCGCCGGAGATTTCATAATCTTCATGACGTACAGCTGCACCGACAGTTAGCTGGTCGGTGACGTCGGCTTCAGCGCCGGCATAGACGCCCCAGCTCTTCTCGTTATGACTTCCGGCATAGGTCGGGCTGGTCCCGCCATAACCGCTCGCCGCCGGGTCCTCCACGGCCGTGAACGTCCCCGTGTTCACGTAGACGCCGCTGCCCGGGAATGTCTCCTGGTAGAGCGGGTGAGGCGCGGCATATGGACCGGCGCTATAGGACTGCACATCGCCCGCGGTCGTCTTATAGGTTTCCCTCCGGAATTCCGCACCGCCTGACAGGGTGATCGGGCTGGCAAGGCCCGCCTGGAGCTCATAGGCCACGTCGAGGTTGAGGGTCACTTCCTTCTGGATCTGCTTGCCGAACTCAAAGCTGGTCTGGGACAGGCCGCCGTATGAAGGGCTGATCGAGTTGTACATCGACAGGTTGAGCCTGTTGCGGGCCAGCGAGCCCGACAGATCGTAACGGAAGCCGGATTCGAACGATCCTTTCAGTCCCGTGGCCACATAGACCTGGTCGGTCACACCGACGAAGCGCGGCGTGAAGCCGGCCGGATAGATCGAATTCAGGAAGAATGTATTGCTGTCGAGGACATAAGCTCCCGCCGGACAGGTCACATTCCCGGCGGGGCACAGCGTCTGATAATAGGGGTGCTGGAAGAACGACCGGCCACCCAAATTGGCGATGATGTTGTTGGTGCCGTCAAATGCGGCGAATGGCCGCGTCCCGAGCAGCGACGAGCGGAAATTGAAGCTCTCATCCGCCTTGTTGTGCGCCAGGTTGCCGAACAGGTACCAATGGACGTTGTCGGTAAAGTCGATGCCCGAATTAAGCACGAACTTGTAGCCGTGGGACGGCGAATTGCCCCAGATCTGGGCCGGCAACGGGAAGTGCGGAAGCTGGTCCTCAAGGGACGGATTTTCCTGGGCGAACGCCACCGCCGTCGGACGGGTTTCACCACGGCTGGTTTGACCGTCTTTATGATATTCCGCCGAAAGATTGATGAAACCAATGTCGCCCAGCTTGAGACCGCCGTTTCCGGAAACCTGATAGCTGTGTCCATCGCCTTCGTAGAACTGGCCGTAGCGGCCAATCAGTTCGAGACCGGTATCATCGCGCAGCCCATAGTTGAGCACGCCGGCAATCGCGTCGGACCCGTACTGTGCCGTTGCACCCTCACGCAAAATTTGCAGGTTCTTGATCGCGATTGAAGGGATCGACGAAATGTCGGCGCCATGGGAGCCGAACGCCAGGCCGCTTTCGCCGCCGCTGAAGACCTGGACAAGGGCGGAACGGTTGAACCGCTTGCCGTTGATCATCACCAGCACCTCGTCTGGCGGCAGGCCGCGCAGAGAAGGCGGGCGCACGAAGCTTGAAGCGTCGGAGATCGCGTTTTGCCCGACGAAGAAAGAGGGCACGATATTCTTCAGCGTATCCAGCATGTTGGCCGTCGGGGCTGCCTGAAGCTCCCCTGACGAAACCACATCGACCGGCGAAGCTGAGTCGGTCACGCTGCGGTCGAGCCGCCGCGTGCCCGTCACAACGATTTCTGCTTCAGCTTCGTTGGCTGCCGGGGCCGCCTGCGGTTGTGCGGCGGCATCAGCGGCCTGCGCCCATGCGGGCGTGGCAAGTGCCAGCGTTGCTGCACCGATCAAAAGGTTACGCGCAGCTTGATTGCGGAATATCATCATCATTCCCCCAGTTGGAATTTTCGACGAACAGCAGACATCTTTTTCGACGAATGGCAGACTATGCTACTTCGCAGCTTCGAAAAGGGGGGTGCTGCACTTCGCTTACGACTGTTGCGTTTCTGTAACAGCTCTGGTGAACGGCAGGAAACTGCGATCCGTTAACGGTCCAACGGCATTTCCGCACCCTGCGAGGAAGCAATGGCGGACCATTTCGGCCTGCTGTTCCAGGCCATATCGATTGAATGGACGACCCTCGACCACCTTATAGCCGTAACGGCAGAAGGGATGGCGCATCAGCGGAAGGTAGAATCGCCCGCGGGTCTGCGTCTGCCAGACGTGAGTCATTTCGTGGATGAACAGGCCCTGGAGCGAGAGCCGCTCCCTGGAAAAATCCTCGGACCAGATAGCACTATCGGGGTGGAAATGGATGTTGCCGGTCGGGGCCATGACGATCCCCTTGGGCTGGAACGGCCACCATTTACGGCGGACCATCCTTACCCGGCCATAGTCGATGGCATCGCCAAACATCGAGCTGGCCAGCTCGATTTCGCCGGACGTAAGGGGGCGCGCGCCTTTCATGGCCCGAAAGCTAGTGCCGCAACTCCCGCTTGCCCAGTGTCGCGGCTGCCGCTAGGGCAGCCCAAAATCTAATGGAGGAAAGTCCACATGAGCGAGACCGCCGACCGGGTGAAAAAGATCGTCGTCGAGCATCTCGGCGTCGAAGCCGAGAAGGTCACCGAGGAAGCGAGCTTCATCGACGATCTCGGTGCCGACAGCCTTGATATCGTCGAGCTGGTGATGGCGTTCGAAGAAGAATTCGGCGTCGAAATTCCGGACGATGCGGCCGAGAAGATCGCCACCGTCAAGGACGCGATCGACTATATCGACCAGAATAAGGGCTGATCGGGACCGATCGGCTGCCGCCCGCCGAAAAGGCGGCACGAACGGCTTCCCGGATTTCTCGGGAGGCCGTTTGCGTTTGAGGACGGGTTGAAGGGAATTTCTGCATGCGCCGTGTCGTGGTGACAGGTCTGGGGCTGGTGACGCCGCTGGGGGGCGACGTCGAAACTACATGGGCGAACATCATCGCCGCCAAGTCCGGCGCTGGAAGGATTACCAGGTTCGATTCCAGCGATCAGAAATGCCATGTCGCTTGCGAAGTGAAGCCGGCCGACCACCCCTATGGCTTCGATCCCGGCAAGCGGGTCGATCACAAGGTCCAGCGGCAAGTCGATCCGTTCATCATCTACGGCATCGACGCCGCCGGCCAAGCGATCGAGGACGCCGGCCTGACCGAGATGGACGAAGCGACCAAGCTTCGCGCCGGCTGCTCGATCGGCTCGGGAATCGGCGGATTGCCGGGAATCGAGAGCGAATCGCTGGTGCTGGCCGAAAAGGGGCCGGGCCGGGTCAGTCCGCATTTCGTCCATGGCCGCCTGATCAACCTCATCTCCGGCCAGGTCAGCATCAAATATGGACTGATGGGGCCGAACCACGCGGTCGTCACCGCCTGCTCGACCGGCGCTCATTCGATCGGCGACGCGGCGCGGATGATCAAGGACGACGACGCCGACATCATGCTCGCCGGCGGCGCCGAAGCGACGATATGCCCGATCGGCATTGCCGGCTTCGCCCAGGCGCGGGCGCTGTCGACCAATTTCAACGACCAGCCCGAAAAGGCTTCGCGTCCGTATGACCAGGACCGTGACGGCTTCGTCATGGGCGAAGGCGCGGGCGTGGTTGTGCTCGAGGAGTATGAGCACGCCAAGGCGCGCGGCGCCAAAATCTACGCCGAAGTCGTCGGCTATGGCCTTTCCGGGGACGCCTATCACGTCACCGCGCCGCATCCCGAGGGTTCCGGCGCGTTTCGCTCGATGGAAATGGCGCTGAAAAAGGCGGGAATGACGCCAGCGGACATCGACTATATCAACGCCCATGGCACTTCCACGCCGATGGGCGACGAGCTGGAGCTGGGGGCGGTTCGCCGGCTGTTCGGCAACGAGATTGCCAATGTGTCGATGAGCTCGACCAAGTCGGCGATCGGCCATTTGCTGGGCGGCGCTGGCGCGGTTGAGACGATCTTCTGCATCCTTGCCATTCGCGACCAGATCGTCCCGCCGACGCTCAACCTCGATAATCCAAGCGAGGGCACGGCCGGTGTCGACCTGGTTCCGCACAAGGCCAAGAAGCGTGAAGTGCGCGCCGCGCTCAACAACAGCTTCGGTTTTGGCGGGACCAACGCCTCGTTGGTCGTGAAGGCGGTCAACTGAGCGTCAGCCAATGCTCAAGCGGCTGATCCTAGCCGTGCTGGTGATCGGCCTGGTGGCCGGCACCGCTGCCTTTTGGCGGCTCTGGCTGGCGGCCGGACCCAGCCCGGGCATTCACCGGGTGAAGGTCGAGGAAGGTTCAACGCTTGCCTCGGTGGCGCGCCAGCTCGAGCGGCAAGGGATCATTCCAGGCACAGCCAGAACCTACCGCGGCATGGCCCGAATCTTTGGCTCGTCGGACCCGGTCCAGGCCGGCGAGTTCGAAATTCCCGCCGGGACCGGCGGTGCCAGGGTGCTCGATATCCTCCAGCACGGCCACCCAGTGGTCCGCCTGCTGACGATTCCGGAGGGGATGCCGTCGATCCTGGTGCAGGAGAAGCTGGCCGCACTTTCGGACCTCACCGGCCCGGCGCCGTTGCCTGCAGAGGGGTCGGTCCTACCCAACAGCTATGACTGGCAGGCCGACGAAACGCGCGCTGCCGTGTTGAAACGGATGACCGACGCGATGGACCAGGAACTGGCCAGGCTGTGGGCCGCCCGCAAGGGCAATTGCCCGGTCTATTCCGAACGGGATGCGGTGATCCTCGCCTCGATCGTCGAGAAGGAGACCGGCAAGCCATCCGAGCGGCAAATGGTGGCCGGTGTCTATTGCAACCGCTTGCGCATCGGCATGAAGCTCGATGCCGATCCGACTGTCATCTACCCGATTACCCAGGGCAAGCCGTTGGGCCGGCGCATCCGGAGGTCGGAGCTGAATGCCATTACCGGCTACAACACCTACCGCGAGCCGGGCCTGCCCAGGGGTCCGATCGCCAATCCGGGCAAGGACAGCATCGCCGCGGTGCTCAACCCCGCCCCGACCAAGGCGCTCTATTTCGTCGCCGACGGGACCGGCGGCCATGTGTTCGCCGACACGCTGGCCCAGCATAATGCCAATGTCGCCAAATGGTACGCGATCCGCCGGAAACGCGGCGAGATGTAGCTAAATTCCGACCGCGCCAGCTTCGATATAGCCGACCCGGCCATCGGGGCCGTAACCCCAGGCCCAGCCCCGGCTCAGGTCGAGCATGCGGATCTCGTCGCCGGCCCGCAGCTCGGCCAGCACCTCGCCGCCAGGTTCGCCGAGCAGTTGCGCGGCGGCGACCAGGTGCCGCAGCAGCGGTTCGGCATAGTGCGACGCGATTACCCTGCCGGCCAGGGCGGTATCGGCCAAGTCCTG
>NZ_JAHFPY010000008.1:0-16911 GCF_023266535.1 Sphingomonas sp.
GCGCTCGACCATCGCAAGGTCGCGCCGGGCAACATATTCGGCGCGTTCCGCGGATCGCGCTTCAACGGCGAGGACTTCATCGCCGAGGCGGTGAAGCGCGGGGCCTCGGCGATTGTCGCCAGGCCGGAGGCGCGGGTGGAGGGCGTTCCGCACCTCGCCGCCGCCGAGCCGCGCAAGCTGTTCGCGCAATTGGCCGCCCGCTTTTTCGCGCCCTATCCGGATGTCATCGTCGCGGTCACCGGCACCAACGGCAAGACCTCGACGGTCGAGTTGACCCGCCAGCTGTGGCGCATGGCGGGGCACCGCTCGGCATCAATAGGGACGCTGGGCGTCACCACCGCCGACGACCAGGTCAAGACCGGCCTCACCACCCCCGACATCGTCACTTTCCTCAGCAATATGGCCGGCCTGGACCGGATGGGAATCAGCCATGTCGCCTATGAGGCCTCGTCCCACGGCCTCGACCAATATCGGGCGGAGGGTGTGCCGGTGCAGGCTGCGGCCTTCACCAACTTCAGCCGCGACCACCTCGATTATCATGCGTCGATGGACGAATATTTCGCCGCCAAGATGCGGCTGTTCGATGAGGTTGTCGACGGCGACGGGACTGCGGTCGTCTGGACCGGAGACCCGAAGTCGCAGGAGGTGATCGGCCATGCCAGGCATCGCGGGCTAAAGCTGATCACCGTCGGGCCGGAGGCGGAGACAATCGAGCTGGTGTCGCGCACGTCAACGCCCTTGGGGCAGGCGCTGGTGCTGCGGCACGAAGGCAAGGAGCATAAGCTCGCCCTGCCTCTGATCGGCGCCTATCAGATGAACAATGTACTGACCGCCGCCGGGCTGGTGCTGGCGACGGGCGGGGATTGGGCAACGACGCTGGCCGGGATGGGTCGGGTGTCGCCGGTGCGCGGGCGGCTCGAACGCGCGGTGATCAGTCATGCGGGCGCGCCGGTCTATGTCGATTATGCCCATACGCCCGACGCGGTCGAGGCGGCGATCTCGGCGCTGCGGCCGCATGTCGAAGGGAAGCTGATTACGGTGCTGGGGGCAGGGGGCGACCGCGACCATGGCAAAAGGCCGGAGATGGGCGCGGTGGCGGCACGGCTCAGCGACGTAGTGATCGTCACCGACGATAATCCGCGGAGCGAGGAACCGGCCGCGATCCGTAAGGCGGTGCTGGCCGGCGCGCCCGATGCCATCGAGGTCGGCGACCGCCGCGCCGCGATCGCCGAAGCGATCAATATGGCCAGGGCCGGCGACATTGTGCTGGTCGCCGGCAAGGGCCACGAGCAGGGACAGATAGTAGGGGACCAGGTGCTGCCGTTCGACGATGTGACCGTGGCGCGGGGGTGCGCCGCATGACCGCACTATGGACTTCCGATGAGATTGTCGCCGCGACCGGTGGCGAGCTTCACGGCGAGCCGTTCGAGGTCAGCGGAGTGACCTTCGACAGCCGCGAAGTCCTACACGGCTGGCTGTTCGTGGCGATGCCGGGGACGGTCGCCGACGGCCATGACTATGTCGCCACGGCGCTGGCGGCGGGCGCGGCGGGAGCGCTGGTGTCGAAGCCAGGAGCCAAAAAGAGTTGGGGCCCGCATATCCTCGTCAAGGACGTGCCCAAGGCGCTCACCGATCTCGCAATTGCAGCGCGCAATCGTTGTAATGGCACAATAGTTGGAGTCACTGGTTCGGTCGGCAAAACCTCGACCAAAGAGGCCCTTTACCTGGCGCTGGAGCGCTATGCCAGGGGCCGGGTCCACCGCTCGGTCAAAAGCTACAACAACCACACCGGCGTGCCGCTGAGCCTGGCGCGGATGCCGCGCGACAGCGAGCTTGCAGTGCTGGAGATGGGCATGAACGCGGCCGGCGAGATTGCCGCGCTGACCCGCCTCATTCGCCCGCACGTCGCACTGGTCACCACCATCGCCTCGGCGCACATCGAGCATTTGGGGTCAATGGAGGCGATCGCCGACGCCAAAGCGGAGATTTTCGAAGGGCTGGAGCCCGGCGGGATCGCTATCCTTCCCGAGGACTCGGCCTACCGCGGGCGGCTGGTCAAGGCGGCGCGCAAATATGCGGCGCGGACCATTACCTTCGGCCATGGCGAAGCGGATGTGGCCGTGGTCCACGCCGTCAGGTCGGAGCAGGGCGGCAGCCTGGTCACGGCACGGCTGGTCGAAAGCGAACTCACTTACACCATTGCCCAGCGCGGCGATCATTGGGTGACCAATTCGCTGGCGGTGCTGGCGGCGGTCGAGGCGGTCGGCGCCGACCTCGCCATTGCCGGCCTGGCGCTGGCCGACATGGGCGGACTCAAGGGCCGCGGCGAACGGCACCGGATCGCGGTCGACGGCGGCTCCTATTTGCTGATCGACGAGAGCTACAACGCCAATGCGGCGTCAATGGCGGCGACCCTCAAGGCGCTGGGCGAAGAGCAGGGCGTCGAACGGCGGATCGCAGTGCTGGGGCCGATGCGCGAGCTGGGCGAACATGCCGCAGATATCCACGCCGGCCTCGCTCCGGCCGTGCTCGACGCCAAGGTCGACCAGCTGATCCTGGTCGGCGAGGACATGGCGCCGCTGGAGAAAGCATTGAATGGCGCGGTGCCAGTGACTCGCGCCGGCAGCGTCGAGGAAGCATCGGACGCGCTGGCCAAGTTGATCCGGCCGGGCGATGCGGTGCTGGTCAAGGCGTCCAACTCAATCGGGCTTGCGAAACTGGTCGAGCGAATGGCAGAGGGTTTGACGACATGCTCTATTGGATAGCCGAGCAGCTCGGTTTCCCCGGCCTCCTCAACCTGATCCGCTACATCAGCTTCCGTGCGGGGGCGGCGACCGCGACCGCGCTGGCGATCGGGTTGTTGCTGGGGCCGATGTTCATCCGTTGGCTGCGCGCCAAGCAGGGCAAGGGCCAGCCGATCCGCGCCGACGGGCCGCAAAGCCACCTCGCCAAGCGCGGCACGCCGACTATGGGCGGCCTGCTGATCCTGATCAGCGTGGCCATCTCGGTGCTGCTGTGGATGGACCTGACCAACGTTTATGTCTGGTCCTGCCTGCTGGTCACCGGCGGGTTCGGGTTGATCGGGTTCCTCGACGACTATGACAAGGTCAAGAAGGCGCATCATGCCGGACTGTCGGCGCGAATGCGGCTGTTCCTGGAGTTCGCGATTGCCGGCCTCGCCACCTGGCTGATGGTCCGCATGTCGGGGACGCACCTTTACCTGCCATTCGTGCAGGGCGCGGTGATCGATTTGAGTTACGCCTACATTCCGTTCGGCGCCTTCGTGATCGTCGCCTTCGGCAATTCGGTGAATTTGACCGACGGGCTCGATGGGCTGGCGACCATGCCAGTGATCATCGCCTGCATGGCGTTCACGCTGATCACCTATCTGGTCGGCAACGTGAAATATGCGACCTACCTCGGCCTGCCGCATGTGCCCGGCGCGGGCGACCTCACCGTGCTGCTGCTGGCGGTGGTCGGCGCGGGCCTCGCCTTCCTGTGGTTCAACGCGCCGCCAGCGGCGGTGTTCATGGGCGACACCGGCAGCCTGGCGCTGGGCGGGGCGCTCGGCGCGGTCGCGGTCGCGACCCATCATGAGTTCGTGCTGGTGATCGTCGGCGGGTTGTTCGTGCTGGAGGCGGTCAGTGTCATCGTCCAGGTGTTCTGGTTCAAGCGATACGGCAAGCGCATCTTCCGGATGGCGCCGATCCACCATCATTTCGAGCATCTGGGGTGGAGCGAGCCGACGGTTGTGATCCGCTTCTGGATCATCAGCTTTATCCTGGCACTGGCCGGGCTCTCCACCCTCAAGCTGCGGTGATGGCGAAGCATTCACCGCACCCCTGCGCAGGCAGGGGTCCAGTTAAAGCAAGCTTCCTGGGCCCCGGCCTTCGCCGGGGAACAGGTCAATCGTGATCACCGCAAGGGCCTTCGCGGGAAAACATTATGCCGTCCTCGGGCTAGCCCGCAGCGGGCTGGCGACGGTCAATGCGTTGCTGGCCAGCGGGGCGCGGGTGACGGCATGGGATGATAATCCCCAAGCGCAAGAAAAGCTGTTCTCCCGCGTAGGCGGGAGCCCAGACGCAGCGCGCAGCGCTGCCTCCGGCAGCGGTCTGGGTCCCTGCCTTCGCAGGGAAACAGAATGGGACCTCAGCGAATTCGACTCCATTGTTGTCACGCCGGGATTGCCGCTGAACCGCCACCCGATCGCAGGGCGTGCGAAGGACGCCGGCGTCGAGATCATTGGCGACATTGAACTATTCGCCCGCGCCCGGCCCGAGCTGCCGCCGCACAAGGTTGTCGGGATCACCGGCACCAACGGCAAGTCGACCACCACCGCGCTGGTCCACCACATCCTAAAGACCGCGGGAGTGCCGACCGAGATGGGCGGCAATATCGGCCTGCCCATCCTGGCGCAGGATCCGCTCCCCGCAGGCGGGGTCTATGTGCTGGAGCTGTCGAGCTACCAGATCGACCTGACCCAGAGCCTCGATTGCGATGTGGCGGTGCTGCTCAACATCACGCCGGATCACCTCGACCGGTATGAGAGTTTTGAGGCTTATGCGACGTCGAAGATGCGGTTGTTTGAGATGCAAACGCCCGGGCACAACATGGTTGTTCGCGTTACCGAGGCTCACGACTTTAACATCCCCGGCCAAGGCGTTGTTGCGAGCTTCATTGAAGACGTGTTCGACTTCAAAGAAATGCGGCCCAAAGAGCAGCGTGAATGGCCAGCAATGCAAGGACCGCACAACCTAGAAAATGCATCCGCGGCTATTGAGGTCTGTGACATCCTTGGATTGCAAGTTCAGCAAATTCGCGATGGCCTTCGCACCTACCCAGGCCTGCCGCACCGGATGGAGCGCGTCGCGGAGAAAGGCGGCGTCCTGTTCGTCAACGACAGCAAGGCGACCAACCCGACCGCGACCGCTCCGGCGCTGGCGGCTTTCCCCAAAATCCGCTGGATCTGCGGCGGGCAGGCCAAGAGTGACAATCTCGACGAATGCGCGCCGCATTTCGACCATGTCCGCAAGGCCTATACCATTGGTGAAGCGGGAGAAATGTTCGCCTCCCTCTTGTCCCCTCATATGGCCGTGGCAGAGTGCGTGACGCTGGATGAGGCGGTTCGCGCCGCCGCGTCGGAGGCACAGGCGGGGGACACGGTATTGCTGTCGCCGGCTTGCGCTTCCTTTGACCAGTTTCGGGATTTCGAGGCGCGCGGCGATGCCTTCCGCGTCCTGGTGGGGGAATTATGAACCAGACGATCACCGGCAAGATCAAGGCGGGTGCCGCGCTGGCCGATCCCAACCGCTATGGCCGGTCCGACCGTTCGACCGTCGGCCGCTGGTTCTGGGAGATCGACCGGGTCCTGCTGCTGCTGCTGGCAGTGCTGATCGGGATCGGCCTGATCGCGGTCGCGGCGGCGAGCCCGGCGGCGGCGCAGCGCTATTCGGGCGGCTCGTTGCATTTGAACGAGCTCCACTATTTCTACCGCCAGATCGCGTGGATCGCTTTGTCGATGCCGGTGATGATCGCCATTTCGATGCAGCCGCGCGACCGGCTGCGCCGCCTGTCGCTGGCCGGAGCGCTGATCTGCGTGGTGGCGCTGGCGCTGGTCCCCTGGCTCGGCGCCGAAGTGAACGGCGCCAAGCGCTGGCTCAACCTCGGCATCGGCCAGTTCCAGCCGTCCGAATTCCTGAAGCCCTTCTTCGTCGTGGCGATGGCCTGGCTGCTGAGCTTGCGCGAAGCGGACAAGTCGCTGCCGATCTTCACCATCTCGGCGGCGATCACCGGCATCGTCGCCATCCTGCTGATGCGCCAGCCCGACTTCGGATCGACCATCATCTTCGCCGCGGTGTGGATCGCGATGCTGGCCATTGCCGGGCTAAACCTCCGCATCCTGGTCGTCCTCGGCGTCGTCGGGATCATCGGCGTGATCCTGGCCTATTTCTTCTATGACGTGGCGACGGTCCGGATTAACGGTTTCCTGTTCGGCGAGGGCGACAATTTTCAGGTCGAAAATGCGATGCGCACGCTGACCGCCGGCGGCCTGTTCGGCATGGGTCCGGGGGCGGGCACGCGCAAGTTCGGCCTGCCCGAGCCGCATACCGATTACATCTTCTCGGTGATCGGCGAGGAGTTCGGGCTGATCGCCTGCCTGGCCATCGCCCTGCTCTACCTCGGCATCGTCGCCCGGGTGCTGGTGAAATTGCTCGACGAGGAATCCAGTTTCGCCATTTTGGCGGCCGCCGGGCTGGTCATCCAGTTCGGGCTGCAGGCGCTGATCAACATGGCGGTCAACGTCCAGATCGCCCCGTCCAAGGGCATGACCCTGCCGTTCATCAGCTATGGCGGTTCGTCGATGCTGGCGCTGTCGATTGCGATGGGATTGTTGCTCGCCTTCACGCGGCGAAACCCCTATCTGACCCGCTCGCCCTATGTGGTGAAATGGGGCGGGGAGCAGATGGGCAGATGAACGTAACTCTCGCCGCCGGGGGGACTGGCGGGCACATGGTTCCGGCCCACGCGCTTGCCGCCGAATTGAAGTCGCGCGGACATGGCGTGATGCTGGTCACCGACGAACGCGGGGCGCGGATCCCGGCGCTGTTCGAGGACGTGCCGACCCATATCCTCCCAGCCGGACGTCTGGGCGGCGGACCGATCGGCTGGATCAAGGCCTGCGCGGCGGTGCTCGAAGGGCGGCGGCAGGCCAAGGAACTGTATCGCGAGTTCACCCCGGACGCAGTGGTCGGCTTCGGCGGCTATCCGGCCTTCCCGGCGCTGCTGGCGGCGAACGCACTCAACATCCCGACCATCCTGCACGAGCAGAACGCGGTGTTAGGGCGGGTTAACCGGCTGCTGGCGGGGAGCGCCAGCGCCATCGCCACCGCCTATCCCTATGTCGAGCGCCTCAAGCCGCGGTTCCGGCGCAAGGTGGCGCTGGTCGGCAATCCGGTGCGGGAGTCGGTCGCGCGGCTGGGCACCATGCCCTTTCCCGAATTCGACGAGACCGCACCGCTCAAGATATTGGTCACCGGCGGCAGCCAGGGCGCAACGGTGCTGGGATCGGTCGTGCCCGACGCGCTCGGCATGCTGCAGCCCAAGCTCCGCCACCGGCTGCAGGTGGTCCAGCAATGCCGCCCCGATGACATTGACGCGGTCCGCAATCGCTATGCGGCGCTCAACATTCCGGCCGAACTTTTGACCTATATCGAGGATATGCCCGACAAGCTGGCCGAAGCGCATCTGATCATTGCCAGGGCCGGGGCGTCGACCATCGCCGAGCTGACCGCGGCGGGAAGGCCGGCGATCCTGATTCCACTGCCGATCGCGACCGACGACCACCAGACCGTCAATGCGCGCGAAATGGCCAAGGCCGGCGGGGCGCGGATGATCCCGCAGGACGAATTCACGCCCGAAGTGCTGGCGGCGCAGATCGAGGCGGTGGCGGGTGACGCGCAAGCACTCAGCAACGCCGCCGAGCGCGCGCTGTCGGTCGGGCGGCCGCATGCGACCAAGGACCTTGCTGACCTGGTCGAGCGGATCGCCGGCGGGGCGGCGCCACTGCTGGTCGGCCGGGCCGAACGGCCAGCCCGCGAAGCGCCGGGCATGGGAGTCCCCGCATGAAAGCGATGGGCACCGAGATCGGCACGATCCACTTCATCGGCATTGGCGGCATCGGCATGTCGGGCATCGCCGAGGTAATGCATCATCTGGGCTACAAGGTTCAGGGCAGCGACCGGGCTGAAAGCTATGTCACCGAAGGCTTAAGGAAGCGCGGCATTCCGGTGATGATCGGGCAGAGCGCCGACAATCTGGGCGATGCCACCGTGGTGGTCTGCTCGACCGCGATCCGCGAGGATAATCCCGAAGTGCAGGCCGCGGCCGAGCGGCGGCTGCCGCGAGTCAGGCGGGCGGAGATGCTGGCCGAGTTGATGCGGATGCAAATGACCATCGCGGTCGCCGGCACCCACGGCAAGACGACGACGACCTCGATGATCGCGGCGATGCTCGATGCCGGGGGGATCGACCCGACGGTGATCAACGGCGGGATCATCAACGCCTATGGCTCCAACGCCCGGCTCGGCAAATCCGACTGGATGGTGGTCGAGGCCGACGAGAGCGACGGCAGCTTTTTAAGGCTCGACGGAACGATCGCGGTGGTGACCAACATCGATCCCGAGCATCTCGAACATTATGGCGACTTCGACGCAGTCAAGGACGCGTTCGTCGAGTTCGTCGAGAATGTGCCCTTCTACGGCCTGGCGGTGATGTGCGTCGACGACAGCGATGTGCAGCACGTGCTGGCGCGGATCCGCGACCGGCGGATCGTCTCCTACGGCAGCTCGGCGCTGGCCGACCTTCGCGCCGAGAATATCGTGCCCGAAAAGGGCGGCAGCCGGTTCGACGTGTCGGTGCTGGGCAAGGACGGCGAGCGGCGGATCATCGAGGGCGTGTTCGTGCCGATGCCGGGCAAGCATAATGTGCTGAACGCGCTGGCGGCGATCGCGGTCGGGCTGGAGTTCGGCTTCGGCGACGAGGTGCTGAAGAACGGCTTCAAGAACTTCACCGGGGTCAAGCGGCGCTTCACCAAGGTCGGCGAGGTCGGCGGCGCGACGATCATCGACGATTATGCCCACCATCCGGTCGAGATAAAATCGGTGCTGGCGGCGGCGCGCGAGGCGGCCGAAGAGCGGGTGATCGCGGTTGTCCAGCCGCATCGCTTCACGCGGCTCCGCGACCTGATGGACGACTTCCAGAACGCCTTCAACGACGCCGACGTGGTCTATGTCGCGCCGGTCTATCCGGCCGGCGAGGAGCCGATCGAGGGCATTGATGCCAATGCGCTGGCCGATGGGCTGCGCGCGCACGGCCATCGGCTGGTGAAGACGGTCGACGATGCCGCCGACCTGGCGCGGAACCTGCGCGATCTCGCCGCCGAGGGCGACATCGTTATTTGCATGGGCGCGGGCGACATCACCAAGTGGGCCGCGGGGCTGGCCGACGGCATTGCCAAGTCACGGGCATCGAAGAAATGACTGCGGATCGTATCCCACGCTCAACGCCGCCGCGCGGGCGATTGACGAAGAATGCGCCTCTCGCGCCCTTAGTCTGGTTCAAGAGTGGCGGCGCGGCCGAGTTGCTATTCGAGCCGGCTGACGTGACGGACCTGTCTTGGTTTCTGGCCGACATTACCCCCGGTTATCCTGTATTTGTGCTCGGCCTAGGGTCGAACCTCATCGTCCGTGACGGTGGCGTACCGGGCGTGACGGTGCGGCTGGGCAAGGCCTTTTCAAAGATCGAGCGGCTCGACGAAGTGACGCTCAAATGCGGCGGCGGGGCGAGCGGGATTTTGGTGAGTTCGACCGCGCGTGATGCGGGCATTGCGGGGCTGGAGTTCCTGCGCGGCATTCCCGGCACGGTTGGCGGCTTCGTCCGCATGAACGGCGGCGCCTATGGCCGCGAAGTGCAGGACATATTGGTGAGCTGCACCGTGGTTCTCCTCGACGGTAGCGTCGAGGAATGGCCGGCAGAGCGGCTCGGCTACACCTATCGCCACAGCGAGCTGCCCGAGGGCGCGGTGGTGGTCGAAGCGGTGTTTCGCGGGATTACGGGCGACCCGCTGATCATCGGCCAGGAGATGGACCGGATCGCCCAGGCGCGCGAGGAATCGCAGCCGCTACGCAGCCGCACCGGCGGCTCGACCTTCAAGAATCCGCCGGGCCACAAGGCGTGGGCGCTGGTCGATGCGGCCGGCTGCCGCGGCCTCCGGATCGGCGACGCGCAAGTGTCGGAGAAGCATTGCAATTTCCTGCTCAATCTCGGTAACGCTAGCTCGTCCGAGATCGAGGCGCTGGGCGAGGAAGTCCGGCGCCGGGTGCAGGACAAGACCAACATCACCCTTGAATGGGAAATCCAGCGGATCGGAGTGGCGTAAGCGTGGGCGAGTTGCTCGACAGGAATTTGAACATCGTCGTGCTGATGGGCGGCTGGTCGTCCGAACGCAGTGTGTCACTGACCAGCGGCGAGGGCGTCGCCAATGCGCTCAAGGAGCGCGGCTTCACCAACGTCACGACGGTCGACATGGACCGCAACGTCGCCCAGGTGCTGGCCGGCATCCGGCCAGACGTGGTGTTCAACGCGCTGCACGGGACGCCGGGCGAGGACGGAACGATCCAGGGCCTCCTCGACCTGATGCAGATCCCCTACACCCACAGCGGGCTCGAGACGTCGGTCATCGCCATCGACAAGGAGCTGACCAAGATGGTGCTGGTGCCGCATGGCATCCGCATGCCCAAGGGCAAGGTGGTCGAAAGCCGCAGCCTTTACGAACATGATCCGATGGCGCGGCCTTACGTGGTGAAGCCGGTCAACGAGGGCAGTTCGGTCGGCGTCGCGATCGTCACCGACGAGGGCAATTACGGCTACCCGATCAGCAGCAAGGCGGAAGGGCCGTGGTTGCATTTCGACCGGCTGCTGGCCGAACCGTTCATTCGCGGGCGCGAGCTGACGGTGGCGGTGCTGGGCGACGAGGCGATGTGCGTCACCGAGCTGAAGCCCAAGTCCGGCTTCTATGACTTCGACGCCAAATATACCGACGGGCTGACCGAGCATGTCTGTCCGGCCGACGTACCCGCCAATGTCGCCAAGGAAATGATGGACATGGCGTTGGCCGCGCACCGGCTGCTCGGTTGCAAAGGCGCGTCGCGATCCGATTTCCGCTGGGACGACAATCAGGGCGAGGCCGGCGTCTATCTGCTCGAGGTCAACACCCAGCCGGGCATGACCCCGCTGAGCCTGGTGCCCGAGCAGGCCAAATATCGCGGCATCAGCTATGGCGAACTGGTCGAGCGGATCATTGCCGAGGCGCTCGGCGCCAGGGCCAGGGAGGATGTAGCGACGTGAGCGCGGCGCATGTCCGGCGGGGGGCGTCGGGCCGGTCACGACCGAAGAAGTCGGCGCGCGTCTCCGTTCCCAGGAAAATTGCGGCCAGGCTGCCGGTCGAACAGGCCCAGGCCAACCGCGTGTTGGGCTGGGTGTTCGGCCTGTTCGTACTGGCGATCGTCGGGGTCGCGCTGGTCGCGCTCGACGTTCCCGCCAAGCTCGGCCGGGCGGCCGGCGAAGCGGTCGGCAATGCCGGCTTCCGGGTCAAGAGCGTCGACATCCAGGGCATCAAGCGGATGGACCCGCGGCCGGTCTATGAAATCGCCCTCGACCAGAAGACCACCGCCATGCCGCTGGTCGACGTCACCGACATCCGCAAGCGGCTGCTCGAATTCGGCTGGGTCAAGGACGCGCGCGTCTCACGCCGCTTCCCCGACACGCTGGTGATCGACATTGTCGAGCGCAAGCCGGCGGCCCTGTGGCAGGACGAGGATCGGCTGACGCTGATCGATGCGGAAGGAGTGGTGCTCGACCGCGTGCCGGTCTCGCAAATGCCCGACCTGCCGCTGCTGATCGGCAAGGGCGCCAATGCGCAAGCATTGCCGCTCCAGCAGTTGCTGGACAAGGTCCCGTCATTGAAGGCGCAGCTGGAATCGGCCACCTGGATCGGCGAACGGCGCTGGAATTTGAGCTTCCAGTCCGGCGAATTGCTGATGCTGCCCGAGGGCCAGGCCGCGGCAACGCAGGCGCTGACCCGCTTCGCCAAGATGGATCAGTCGGCCGGCCTGTTGGGCCGCGGCTTCGTCAGCTTCGACCTTCGCAAGCCCGACAAGACCATGACCGTCCGCCTGCCGCGCAAGCCGGGCGATCCGATCGTTCCCGAACCCGTGACAGAAGGTTAAGTAACAAGCGCAATGGCCGCCGTTTCCGACCAACCCCTGATCGCCGCGCTTGACATTGGCTCGTCCAAGGTCAGCGCGCTGATCGTGACGCTCGATCCCGACGGGCGGCTGCGTGTGCTCGGTACGGGCCAGCGCGAAAGCCGGGGGGTCAAGCGCGGCTATGTCACCGACATGGAAGCGAGCGAAGTGGCGGTGCGCGAGGCGGTCGAGATCGCCGAACGGATCAGCGGCGTCACCATCGACGATGTCTGGGCAAGCTTCGCCGCCGGCGGGCTGGTCAGCGACATCGCCAATGTCGAAGTCGAGCTTGGCGGCCACCAGGTTGAGCAGTCCGACATCGACGAGCTGCTGGCGGTCGGCCGGGGCGCGATCGACCGCAACGGCCAGGTTGTATTGCACGCCCATCCGGCGCTCTACACGATCGACGGCGTCGAAGGCGTTTCCCATCCGATCGGGCTTCACGCCGACCGGCTGGGAGTCGATATCCATGTCGTCGCCGCTGATCCGGCGCCCTTGCGCAACATCGATTATGTCATTCGCTCGGCGCACCTCGGCGTGAAGGCGATTGTCGCCTCGCCGGTGGCGGCGGCGATGTCCTGCCTGACGCCCGAAGAGCGGGAGCTGGGCGTGGCGCTGGTCGAATTGGGCGCGGAAGTGACTAATGTCTCGCTCCACGCCGGCGGCATGTTGGTGGGGCTGCGCTCGATCCCGCTCGGCGCCAAGGACATCACCGACGACATTGCCTGTGCCTTTGGCGTGCAGCGGCGCGAGGCGGAGCGGATGAAGTGCCGCTTCGGATCGGCGATGACCTCACCCCGCGACAATCATGAAATGGTCGAGGCGGCGCCGATCGGCGGCGAGGACGGCGGCGAGCCGCTGAGGATCACCCACGCCCAGCTGATCACCGTCATCCGTCAGCGGACCGAGCAGATCACCAACGAGATTGAAGTGGCGCTGAAGGGCCTCGGCTTCTCCGGCCCGGTCGGGCGCCAGGTGGTGCTGACGGGCGGCGGCGCCGAGCTCAAGAATATCGCCGACTATATGCAGGGCGTGCTTGGCCGGGCAGTCCGCGTCGGGCGGCCGCGGACCATCACCGGCCTTCCCGAAGCGCATAGCGGCCCCGCCTTTTCGACCCTGGTCGGGCTGGCGATGCTGGCCGGCGCGGGGAGCGGCGATATTCGCGACCTGGCGATGGGCGCCGTCCGCGAACGCAAGACGGCGAGCGGCATGTTCGGTAGGCTGATGAACGCCTTGCGGCAGGGTTATTGAGGCGGATGGGCCCAGGCCGGATCGCCGCCAACGGCCTGCTGATCGCGGCGATCGGCGTGATCGGCTATTTCCTGATCGACCAGCCCAAGGAAGTCGAGCGCTGCACAAGTTACGAGCCGGTCAGTCAGCCGCTGATCGCCCACGCTGGCGGCGGATTGCCCACGGCGATCTACACCAACCGGCTGGAGGCGATGGAGCTGGCGGCGAAGCACGGCTTCAAGCTGATCGAGCTCGATTTCTGGCGGACCGATAAGGGCATCGCGCTTGGCCATGACCCTGACAAGCTGTCGCCGACGACGTTCGACCAGCTGCTCGATTTCCTGCGCCGCAATCCGGACATTTCGATCGTCACCGACTTCAAGACCGACAATGTCTATGGCCTGCGCCGGATCGCCGAGCTGGCGGGACCGATGCGGACCCGCTTCGTGCCCCAACTCTATGATTTGAAGGAATATCAGCCGGTGCTGGCGATGGGCTTCCCGCTGCCGATCCTGACCGCCTACCGCAAGCTCAACGTCACCTGGATCTTCGAAGCCAACAAGGTTTCGCTGCGTGCTGTGACCATGCCCTACAACCAGCGCTTCCTGGCCGGCCTGTCCGACCACCCGGTCTATTTGAATACGGTCAACGAGCCACTGCCCGGCTATGGCCTTTACACGGATTGCCTGATCCCGGCCTAAGGCGCGGGATTGACTTCAGGGCTTGGGCGGCGGCGCCAGCTGGCGCATCATCGTTGCAATATCCATCACCGACCATTCCTCGACGATCCGGCCATTTTCAAAGCGGAAGAAGGTCATGCCGTCCATCGCCGCTTTGCCGCCAAGGCCCGGCAGACCGGCGGCGGCAACGCTGTTGGTCCCGCTGGCGTGCCAGTAGACCGCGACGAAATCGCCTTCGGCGACGGTTCGAAGCACCTCGACCTTCAAGTCCGGCACAGCACGGCGCCATTCCTTTCCGGACGCATTATCCTCGTCGAGGGTGTAACTGCGATCGACGCCGTGCGCGACAAAGCCCGGCCCGTAGATTTCGTCGAGGCGATCAAAGCGGCCCTGGCCCATCTTTTCCAGAAACACGCGCTTTCCGGTCTCGGAGTTTTCGGCCGGGCCGGCGAGGGCCGGCGCCGACATCAGCGTCAGCGCTGCAAGCCAGGCAATTCGCAGGGGCATGACTCGCCATAGCACTTCGGCTGCGCAATAAGTATTGCCATTCGGATCGGGGGTGGCCGTGGCGACAATCGCGAGTTCGACCACACGGCCGGCCACGCTGGGGCTGGTCCTCCTGCTCGGGCTCGCCGTCCTGCTCAACTATATCGACCGCGGCGCGATTGCGATCGCCTCGCCGATTCTCAAGCCCGAACTTGGCCTCAGCAACACCGAATATGGCTATGCGGTGTCGGCCTTCTTCTGGACCTATGTACCGATCCAGTTCTTCATCGGCTGGGCCTGCGACCGCTGGTGTGTCTACCGGCTGATCGCCGCCGGAATCGCGCTCTGGGCGCTGAGCACCCTGGCCATGGGATTGGTTGGCGGCCTGCTGTCGCTGGTCATTTTCCGTCTGATGCTTGGGCTCGGCGAAAGCATTACCTTCCCCGGCGCTTCAAAGGTCATCGCCCGGCATGTCGCGCCAGAGAACCGCGGGCTGGCCAACAGTGTCGTCGCGGCGGGGATCGCCCTGGGCCCGGTGGTTGGCACATTCGCCGGCGGCTTGATGGTCGCATCCTATGGCTGGCGCCCCATGTTCGTCGTTTTCGGCGCTGTCACTTTGCTGTGGATCGCCCCCTGGCTGTTGACCGCGCGGCAGCTACCGACCTTTGCTCCGGCCGGCCGCGAACCGCCGGTTCCAATGGCGAGAGTTGCCCGGACAAAGGAGGTCTGGGCGATGGGAATTGGCCATTTCGGCGCCACCTATCCGCTCTACTTCATCATCATCTGGGTGCCCTTGTACCTGACCAAGATGCGCGGTTTTTCGATCACCGACATGACCTATCTCGCTACCCTCGGCTTCGTCGCCCAGGCGCTGAGCGCGGTCGGCCAAGGCTGGATCTCCGACCGGTTGGTCAAAGGGGGATGGAACGAGGCGGCCCTGCGCCGCGGGCTGATGATTGGCGGCAATGCCGTGATGGCAGCCGTAATCATCGGGTTGATGCGTGCCGACACGGCGGTGGAAATCGGCGCCTGCCTGGTCATCTTTGGCATAGCCAGCGCGACGGGCGGCGTGAACCTTTACGCGATCGCCCAAATATTCGCCGGCCCCAGGGCGTCCGGGAGCTTCATCGGCATCCAGAACGGCTTCGGCAATATCCCGGGGATCGTCATGCCGATCATCACCGGCCTGATCATCGATTTAACCGGCGTCTATGACAACGCCTTCCTGCTTACAGCCGGAGTATGTGCCGCGGCGGCTTTATGGTGGGCATTCGGCGTTCCCGCGATCCGCCGCGTCATCGCCGATTAGTATTAACGTTAACGGCGACCCGAGATTTCCTTGCCTGTCCCATATTGAATCATGGTGAGTCTGCAGGGGCACAATCCACGGATATTTTCGTTGTGCGTTAACTTTTCGGCTTGTCGCGGGACTCGCAATGATTCATGGATTCTCTCTGAAGGTTCAACGCGCTAGCGGCGCAGGGGAGGGGTTGGTTCATGAGCATTGATTTCATCCGGCCGGAAGTTGACGAACTTCGCCCGAGGATCAGTGTCATTGGTGTCGGCGGCGCGGGCGGCAACGCCATCGCCAATATGATCCGCTCCGACGTCCAGGGAGTCCAATTCCTGGTCGCCAATACCGACGCGCAGGCGCTCAATGCATCGGCCGCCGACCATCGCATCCAGCTCGGCCTCAAGATTACCCAGGGCCTCGGCGCCGGCTCGCGGCCCGAAATCGGCCGGGCCGCCGCCGAAGAAACGCTCGACGAGATCGAGCGCGCGCTGGATGGCGCCCACATGTGCTTCATCGCCGCCGGCATGGGTGGCGGCACCGGCACCGGCGCCGCGCCGGTGATCGCCAAAGCCGCTCGCGACAAGGGCATCCTGACCGTTGGCGTGGTGACCAAGCCGTTCGCATTCGAAGGCACGCGCCGCAGCCGCTCGGCCGATTCCGGCATCGAAGAACTGCAGAAGCATGTCGACACGCTGATCGTCATCCCCAACCAGAATCTGTTCCGCCTCGCCACTTCGGAAACGACCTTCAAGGAAGCGTTCGAAATGGCCGACGAGGTGCTGCAGCAGGGCGTGCGCGGCATCACCGACCTGATGGTCATGCCGGGCCTCATCAACCTCGACTTCGCCGACGTCCGCTCGGTGATGGGCGAGATGGGCAAGGCGATGATGGGCACCGGCGAGGCTTCGGGCGACAATCGCGCGATCGAGGCGGCCGAAAAGGCAATCTCCAACCCGCTGCTCGACGGGGTCAGCATGAAGGGCGCCAAGGGCGTGATCATCTCGATCACCGGCGGCGAGGACATGCGCCTGATGGAGGTCGACGAGGCCGCCAGCCACATCAAGGAACTGGTCGACCCCGACGCCAACATCATCTGGGGTTCGGCGTTCAACAACGACCTTGGCGGCAAGATCCGCGTGTCGGTGGTCGCTACCGGCATCGAGGCCGAAGCCGCGATGCAGCCGACCAACCAGGGCAAGGTGTTCACCTTCCCGTCGGCGACGCGTGCGCCGGCCGTGCCGACGCCGGCCGCAATACCAACTCCGGCCCCGACCATCGATGCGGAAGAAGAGCCGCTCGACCTGACCGAGGACGATGAGGCGACCGACGAGCTGCTGCTCGATAGCGAGGATATCCTCGCCGATCCGGTGCTCGGCACGCCGATCGATCCTCCGGCCGACGAGGAAGAGGTTGAGGT
>NZ_JAHFPY010000008.1:16921-47684 GCF_023266535.1 Sphingomonas sp.
CAAGCCGGCGGCACCCTCGGGCACCTTGTTCGAGCGCATGTCGAACATCGCGCGCGGCGCGGCCCAGGCCAAGGTCGATGAGGAGCCGATGCCGAGCTTCCGCCGCGAGCCGCTCGA
Organism: Sphingomonas sp.; assembly: GCF_023266535.1. Taxonomy (GTDB): domain Bacteria; phylum Pseudomonadota; class Alphaproteobacteria; order Sphingomonadales; family Sphingomonadaceae; genus Sphingomicrobium. The sequence continues at coordinate 17,039 of NZ_JAHFPY010000008.1, forward strand.
CATCCCGCGCTTCCTCAATCGCCAGAATAATCAGTAATCTGGATCAAGGTCGCCCCGGCTCGTCGCCGGGGTGACACGTTTTGGCGCTCCGGCCTTTCAATGAAAGCATCTGGCAAGCTTGGTCTCGGCATGAGCGAAACATGCTGAGATTGGGTTGGTTGAAAGCCTCGGTGGCCGCGCTGCTGGTTGCCGGACCTTGCGTGACCGCGTCCCCCGCATTGGCCCAATCCGCCGCCGAGACTCCGGCGGACGCGCTGTCGCGCAACATTCGCGTGCTGGCTTCGTCCCCGCGCGACTTCAATGCACTGATCGGCGCCGGGCGGGCGGCGCTGGAACTGGGTGACGTCCAGGCGGCGGCGGGCTTCTTCGGCCGGGCCGAGGAAGCCAATCCAAACGCCCCCGCGGCCAAGGTTGGGCTGGGCGCGGCGATGGCGCACATGGGCGACGCCGACGGAGCGATCTTCTATTTTGAGCAGGCGGCCAAGCTCGGCGCGCAGCCGATGGTGATGGCCACCGACCGCGGCATGGCCAAGGATCTGCAAGGTGACCTCAAGGGCGCGCAGGCCGACTACCGGCTGGCGATTGCCTCGCTTGGCTCGGACGAGGCGCGGCGCCGGCTGGCACTCAGCCTGGCGATCGGGCGCGACCGCAAGGCGGCGATGGAGGCCATTCAGCCCTTGCTCAATCGGCACGACGCCGCTGCCCAGCGCACGCGTGCCTTCGTGCTGGCGCTCGTCGGCGACCAGATTGCCGCGGCCCAAGCGATCGACGCGGTGATGCCTGGTGCGGGAGCGCGGTTTGCGCCCTTCTTCCGCTATCTGCCCAACCTCAGCACGGCCGAAAAAGCCGCCGCGGTCCACCTCGGCATCTTCCCCGAGGATGCCTCGACCCGCGTCGCCGCCGCCGAGATCACGCCGCCCGAGCCGGATACGGCGGCGCCGGCGAAGGTGGCGATGAATGTCACGCCGCCCGTCAAGCAGTCCGTGCGCAGGCCCGAACCGCGCAAGCCGACCAGCATGGAAATCGCCGGGCGCGTGCCGCCGCGCAAACCACAGCCGGTCGCGGCGCCGGTCAAGACCGCCCAGAACCCGCCCGCGCCGAGCTTCAGCCTGCCGTCGGACAAGGCGTCGAGCGCTTCTCCGTCTTTTAGCATGCCGCCGGCGAGTGGCGCCGCGCCCACGGAGAGTGAACTGGTGCCGGTTGAAACCACAACCGCTCCGGCCTCGACCGAAGAAACCGCGGCCGAGGGGAATTTGAACGGGATCGACAAGCTGCTGGCGACGATGGCCGAAGCTCCGCCGCCGCCGGAGCCAAAGCTGGACCCAAAGAAGCCGGCTGCCCAGGACAAGGCTGCCAAGGCGGCCGCGGCCAAGAAGGCGGCGGAGAAGAAGGCCCGCGAGGAAGAAGCCAAGCTTGGCGTCAAGGGAACCTATTGGGTGCAGCTGGCCGGTGGCTCCAACCAGAAGCGGATGGCCACCGAGTATAAGAAATTGTCGGCCAAGGCCGGCAAATTGCTCAAGTCGCGGTCGGGCTATGTCACCGGCGGCAAGGACTATTTCCGCCTGCTAGTCGGGCCGTTCGGCAGCAAGAGCGAAGCCCAGGCATTCGTCAACAAGCTTGAAAAGGAAGGCGTCGACGGCTTTAGCTGGACGCGCACTCCGCCCAAGATCAAGATCGAGAAACTCTCCAAGCCATGACGCTTCCGAAGGCCCTCGCCGCGCAGCCATCGCAATCGCGCGGCCGGGCCTTCCCCGAGGAAGACCGGGCGCCGCGCGGGCCGCGCGACCTGTTCCAGCGCGATCGCGACCGCATCGTCCATTCGGTTGCATTCCGCCGCCTGAGACACAAGACGCAGGTGTTCGTGGCGCCCGACGGCGATCATTTCCGCGTGCGACTGACGCATTCGATCGAGGTCGCCCAGATTGGCCGGACCATGGCACGGGCGCTTGGCCTCAACGAGGATCTGACCGAGGCGCTGTGCCTGGCCCACGACCTTGGCCACCCGCCATTCGGCCATGGCGGGGAGGAGGCGCTCGACGAGGCGCTCAGCGACGCCGGCGGCTTCGACCATAACGGCCACACGCTGAGGCTCGTGACCTGCCTGGAGAATCCCTATCCGGGGTTCGACGGGCTCAACCTCAGCTGGGAAGCTCTGGAAGGGCTCGCCAAGCACAACGGTCCGGTCGCCGAGCCCAAATGGGCGATGACCGAGGCCAACCGGATCCGCGACCTGGAGCTGGATACATGGCCCAGCCTGGAGGCGCAGGTCGCGGCCATTGCCGACGACATTGCCTATGACAATCACGATATCGATGACGGCCTCAGGTCGGGAGTGCTCGAACTCGATGCGTTGCTCGAGGAGCCGTTCGTGGCGCGGCACTGGGCCGACATCGAGCGGCGCCACCCCGGGCTGGACCGGGGCAAGAGGCTGAAAGCGCTGGTCCGTGACGGCATCGGCACGATGGTCGGCGATGTGCTCGATGAAACCCGGCGGCGCGTGACCGAAGCTGGCGTCGAGACGATCGACGAGGTGCGCCGGGCCGGCCGGGCGCTGGTCGGCTTTTCCAGCGAATTGCAGGAAGAGGAGCGGGGCCTGAAGCGCCATCTCTACGCCCACCTTTACGACAGCGATGCCCTACGCCCGATCCGCATTGAGGCGCAGCGGATCGTCGCCGACCTAGCGCGCTTCTATCGCGACAATCCCGCCAGTCTTCCCGCAGGTTGGCAGCGCGGTGAAGGGGCGGAGGCGCGGCTGCGCGGGATCGGCGACTATCTGGCCGGCATGACCGACCGCTTCGCAATCGCCCGGCACCATGAGCTCATCGGGCCGGTCAATTTGCCCGACCGATTCTAGGCTCTGCGGTCGTGGAAAATTGGCTCACCAGCCCCAGGGAGCCGGATAGCGCGCCTGTGAGCCGAAATCGGTCGTCCCCAGCGAAATGATCGCGACTCCGTCATTCTTGAGGGGGACGATGGCGGTACCATAGGCGGAACGATAGCCGCCGCTGCCGATGGTGAAGCCGACTTCGCCATGGATCGGCGGCGGCAGATTGTCATCGGTGGCGACTTCGATGCGGGATCCAGCAGGCTCGCGCCGGCTGGCCGCGGCCTCCTCCAGGATCTTCTCCTTCTCCGCATCGGACAAGCGGACTTCCGACGGCAATGGCGCCTTGTCCGCCGCCGCACTGGCGATCGTTGGAGAAATCAGGGCCGCGGCGCAGAAACAGGCTTGGATCAGGCGCATCACCATCCCTTTCGGCCATTGAGATGCGCCCCGCAAGCTGTCGCTTTGGTGAATGCGGGGTGGTTCGAGTCAACGCAGCGGATGGGCGCCTTGCCTCACAAGACTCCCATTTGTTGTTAAATTCGGGTTATAAGCCCGGCCGAGCGTAAAAAAGGGGCAGGTCTTAATGCGAGCGGGGATCGCATTGTTTTTGCTCGGATTGGGGTCGTCTGCAGCGGCAGCCGACACCAATTGGGGCATCCGCGAACTTGGCAAGCCAGTGCCCTCGGCCAGGCCTGTTCAGGCGGGCAAGCCGACCAAGTCGGCCGCGGATGAACCGCTGCCAGCCGGAACCTGGGCGATGGAACAGCCGAGCGGCGGCCGTCCGGTCGACATGGGCAGCGTCAGGCTGCTTGGCGCCCATTGGGGGCAGGTGACCAGCACTTACCGCAGTCCCGAGCATAATCGCGCCGTGGGCGGCGTCCCCAACAGCTATCATTTGCGCGGCCGGGCGATCGACATCGCCCGCCGGCCGGGGGTCAGCCATTGGCAGATCGCCGCAGCCTATCGCGCCGCTGGCTATTCGCTCGCCGAATCCCTCGACGAAGGCGACCACAGCCATTTCGCCTTCGGTCCGCCCAAGCATCATTCGACGTCGCAAGCGCAGATGGTTTCGGTCGGGTTCGGCGAGAAAACCGAGTGGCGGATCGTCTATGCGCCGCCGTCATCGGGCGGCGGCAACTAGGCGCCGAATTCGCAAAGTTGGCGAAGCGGTCGCGAACCGCTAGAGGCGCGCCTCACTCATTTTGTCCGGTGAAGCATTTTGTCCCTTTACGCCCGCTATTCCGCGTTGCTCGATACGATCCTCGATGAGCTGACCGACGCCGGCCAGCTACCCCCCGGCCTTGCCCGCAGGGCGGTGGCGGTCGAGCCGCCGCGCGATCCCTCGCATGGCGACCTGGCGACCAACGCGGCGATGGTGCTAGCCAAGGGCGCCGGGACCAACCCGCGCGCACTGGCCGAAGCGATCAAGCCGAAGCTGGAGGCGCTGCCGGACGTCATTTCGGTCGAGGTTGCCGGGCCGGGGTTCATCAACCTGCGGCTCGGCGAGGAAAGCTGGCGCGACGAGCTGGTGACGATCCTGGTCGAAGGCGAGCGCTATGGCTTGTCGATGATTGGTGCCAATGAACGGGTCAATGTCGAATATGTCTCGGCCAACCCGACCGGGCCGATGCATATGGGCCATTGCCGCGGCGCGGTGGTCGGCGACGCTTTGGCAAGGCTGCTCGAGGCGGCGGGCTTTCGTGTCACCAAGGAATATTATGTCAACGATGCCGGTAGCCAAGTCGATACGCTCGCCCGCTCGGCGCACCTCCGCTACCGCGAAGCGCTGGGCGAAGATATCGGCGAGATTCCCGAGGGACTTTACCCCGGCGACTATCTGAAGCCGGTCGGCGAGGCGCTGGCCGCCGAATATGGCGACAAGTTCGTCGGCGCGCCGGAAAGCGAATGGCTCGAGCTGTTCAAGGCCAGGACCGTCGCGGCGATGATCGAGCTGATCAAGCACGACCTCGGCCTGCTCGGCATCCATCACGACATTTTCGCGTCCGAGGCCGCGCTTCAGGCGTCGGGCAAGGTCGAACAGGCGATGGACAATCTCCGCGCCAAGGGGCTGGTCTACGAAGGCCAGCTGGAGCGGCCGAAGAGCCTCGACGAGCATGACGAGTGGGAGCCGGTCGAGCTGACCCTGTTCAAGTCGAGCCAGTTCGGCGACGACCAGGACCGGCCGATGAAGAAGTCGGACGGGTCCTGGACCTATTTCGGCGCCGACGCCGCCTATCACCTGCAAAAGACCGAGGGCGCCGATCATCTGGTCAATATCTGGGGCGCCGACCATGCCGGCACGGTCAAGCGCGTCCAGGCAGCGGTTAATGCACTGACCGACGGCCGCGTCGACCTCGACGTCAAAATCATCCAGATGGTCAAGCTGCTGCGGGCCGGCGAGCCGATCAAGATGAGCAAGCGGGCCGGCAATTTCGTCACGCTGGCGGATGTGGTGCGCGAGGTGGGCAAGGACGTGGTCCGCTTCATGATGCTGACCAAGCGGGCCGACACGCCGCTCGACTTCGACTTCGCCAAGGTGGTAGAGGCGTCGAAAGACAACCCGGTTTTCTACGTTCAGTACGCCCATGCGCGGATCAGTTCACTAAAGCGCAAGGCGGCGGACGCTGGCGTTTCGCTCGACGATCCGGCTGATCTGGCGCTGCTCGACGGTGAAGAATTGGCACTGGTCAAGCTCGCCGCCCAATATCCGCGGACAGTCGAGAGCGCGGCCATGGCGCATGAGCCGCACCGGATCGCCTTTTATCTCTATGACTTGGCGGCCGCTTTTCATGCGCTGTGGAATCGCGGGAATGACGATCCGGAGCGGCGCTTTCTCCTTGAAAATAATCCACAAATTTCTCGCGCAAGGCTGGAATTGGCGATTGGAATTGGGCAGATTATCCGCAATGGCCTCGACCTGATGGGAGTGGAGGCCGCCGAGGAGATGCGCTGATGGCCGATGCGGGGGCATTGGACCCAGGAAGACTACCCTGGCTCGAACCTTATCGAGCCCCGCCGGCCAGAAAGTCGAACCGCCGGCCCGGAGTGGCCGCGGCGATTGGCACTATTGGCCTGGCGGCGGTCGTGACGCTGCTTGCGCGCGACGTCATTCCGCTCCCGTCAAGCACAACGGCTGCGCCGCAGGCGAGCGTCGTCCTGCCCGCCCCGGCGGATCTGCAACCGCCGATCGAGCTGGCGCCGCTGGCCGAGCAACAGCAGCCGACCGTTAAGCAGACTTGGGTAGCGCGTGACCCGGTTATCCATCGCGCCAAGGCAAGGGCCCAGCGGCGGATCAAGGCGGTGCCGACCGACCTGGCCTATCGCGAGGTAGTGAGCGAGCAGACCGGCGAGCCGATGCCTTCAGTTGCTCTGGATGCGGCGACCAGCAATGCCGCGGTGGCAATCGCGGCCCTGCCGCTGCCGCCCGACCCGCCGCGTCCGGCGGTCAACCCATCGGCCGAAGTGGTGCGCGGCAAGACGGTCCAGCTGGGCGTCTACAAGAGTGCCTGGCAGGCCGAGGCGGCGTGGCGGAGCACGATCCGCGACTATACCTACCTCGTCACCATGCCGAAGAGCATCGAGCCGATCTCGATCCGGTCGAAGCGCTTCTATCGGCTGCAGCTCGGAACGCCGTCGAAGAAGCATGCCAAGCAGCTGTGCAGCAATCTGAAGTCAATCGGTCGCGCCTGCACGGTGGCGTGAACTCCCCGACCGGCTGAAAATTTTCGCACCCCCTCCCATCTTGCCCGCACGGCTTCTAGGATGCGGCCGCACCGAGGGGAGACGATGAGGCGATGAGTGACGCACCGGCCTATGACGACCAGTCATTGCCCTGGCTGGAGGCGGTCGAGAATGAGGACGGCCCGCGTGCCATTTCCGCCCGCAAGATGTTCGTCGCGCTGGTGCTGGTGCTGCTCGCCGGGGCGATCGTCGCCGGAACCATGTTCTGGCTCGGCCGGCAGAATCCCTCGATCAATGGCGTCCCCGAACTGATCCGCGCCGAACCCGGTCCCTATAAGGTCAAGCCAACCGATCCGGGCGGGCTCGATGTCGCCGGGGACAGCGAGACGGCCTATTCGACCAGCGCCGGCGAGGACCCGGATTCCAGCCTCGACGTGCGCAAGCTGCCCGAGGAGATGACGCCGATTGCCGCGGAGCCTGCCAAGACCGCCGAAGAGCCGAAGCCCGCGCCCACGGCAGAAACCAAGGCGCCGGCAACCGCCGAGGCGGCGCCGGCCGGGCCGACCGGCCCGACGATCCAGCTCGGGGCCTATGGCTCGACGGTCAAGGCCGACACGGCGTGGAAGCTGCTGTCGGGCCGCTTCCCCGAGGTGGCGGCGCTGCGCAAGGCGGTGATGACCGCCAATGTCGGCGGCAAGTCGGTTTACCGGCTGCGCGCATCGGGCTCCTCGGACCAGACCAAGGCGGCCTGCACGGCGTTGAAGGCGGCGGGCGAAAGCTGCCTGCCGGTGAACTGATGCAGGCAGCGATTTACGGCCTGACCGGGACGGAAATTTTGGCGGAAGAGCGGGATTTCTTCCGCGACGCCAAGCCTGCCGGCTATATTTTGTTCAGGCGAAATATTGAGACGCGAGAACAGTTGCGGGCGCTAACAAACGCGCTTCGCGACCTCGAAGGCCATGATGAAGTACCGGTCCTGATCGACCAGGAGGGCGGCCGGGTGGCGCGGATGCGTCCGCCGGAATGGCCCGCCTTCCCCAGCGGCGAGGCGTTCGACCAACTTTACCGGCTGGCGCCGTCGAGCGCGATCGAGGCGGCGCGGGTCAACGCCCGGGCGCTGGGGCTGATGCTGAACGAGGTCGGCGTCAATATCGACTGCCTACCGATGCTCGACGTCCGCCAGCCGGGCGCCACCGACATCGTCGGCGACCGCGCGCTGGGCTCCGAACCGATGCAGGTGGCGGCGCTAGGCAAGGCGATCCTCGATGGGCTCGCTTCTGCCGGAGCATTGGGGGTCATCAAGCATATTCCGGGCCATGGCCGGGCGCTGGTCGACAGCCATCACGAGCTGCCGATCGTCGAGGCGAGCGAAGATGAGCTGGCGATCGACCTCGAGCCGTTCGAGCGGCTGCGCGACGCGCCGATGGGGATGACCAGTCACCTGCTTTATACCGCGTGGGACGCGGAGCGGCCGGCGTCGCAATCGCCCTATGTGATTGGCGAGATCATCCGCCAACGGATCGGCTTTGACGGTTTCCTGATGAGCGACGACATCGGCATGGAAGCGCTCGGCGGCGACCATGGCACGCGCGCTGCCGCTTGCGTCGCGGCCGGCTGCGATGTGGCGCTGCACTGCGACGGCAAGATGGAGAATATGCTGCTGGTCGCCGATGCGGTCGGCGAGATCTCGCCCGAGGGCGCGGCGCGGCTGGCGCGGGCGATGGCAATGCGCTTCACGCCCGACGACGAAATGGACTTCGCCGAGGCGGTGGCCAAGCGCGACGCGCTGCTGGCGCTGGTGTAAAAAGCGGCATAGGTTCGGTCCATGGGGGAAGATGACGAGCTGTTCATTGCGCCGGTGCGTGACGACGAGGCGCTGAACCTCAGCCTCGACGGCTGGGAAGGCCCGCTCGACCTGCTGCTCAACCTCGCTCGCCAGCAGAAGGTCGACCTCCACCAAATCTCGATCCTGGCGCTGGTCGAGCAATATCTAGCTTACATCGAGGGCGCGCGTACCCTGCGGCTGGAGATCGCGGCCGATTATCTGGTGATGGCGGCCTGGCTGGCCTACCTCAAAAGTTGCCTGTTGCTGCCCAAGGACCCGATGGTCGATCCGTCGCCGGAGGAGCTTGCGCTGAGGCTCCAGCTCCGGCTGCAGCGGCTGGATGCGATGCGCGACGCCGGCGCCCGGCTGATGGGCCGCGACCGGCTGGGCCGCGACGTGTTCGCCCGCGGCGCGCCCGAAGGGCTGAAGCTGGTGCGCAAGTCGGCCTGGCAAGCGACCGCCTTCGACCTTTATGCCGCCTATGGCCGGGTCAAGGCGCGCACCGCGCCGGCAATGCATGTCGTCGCACACCGCGCGGTGATGACATTGGAGGATGCGATCCAGCGGGTCGCGGCGCTGATCGGCCAGGCGCTCGAATGGACCACATTGGAGGCCTTCCTGCCGGCGACCGCCGATCCGCAATATCGCAAGTCGGCGCTGGCCAGCAGCTTCGTCGCCGCGCTGGAGCTGGCCCGGCAGGGGCGGCTCGAGCTGGAGCAGGAAGAGACGTTCGGCGAGCTGCTCGTGAGGCGGGCGGCCTGATGGACGATTTTCTGCGGGCGGTCGAAGCGGCGATATTCGCCTCCGAAGAACCGCTGACCATCGAGGATATTGCCGGCTATGCCGGCGAGGGCGATGTCGAGGCGGCGCTACGGGACCTGGCGGAACGCTATGCCGGGCATGGGGTCGAGCTGGTCGAGCGCGGCGAGCGCTGGCATTTCCAGACGGCGCCGGACCTGGCGCACATCCTGCGGCGGACGCGCGAGGATTCGCGGCGCCTGTCGCGCGCGGCGACCGAGACGCTGGCGATCATCGCCTATCATGAGCCGGTCAGCCGCGCCGAGATCGAGGCGATCCGCGGCGTGCAGATCAGCAAAGGCACGCTCGACGTGTTGATGGAGGCGGGCTGGATCAAGACCGCCGGGCGACGCGAGGCGCCAGGAAGGCCGTTGCTCTATGCGACCACGCCCGACTTCCTCAGCCACTTCGGCCTCGGCTCGCGGCGCGACCTACCGGGCATCGATGATCTGAAGGCGGCGGGCCTGCTCGACCCGCTCGAAGAGTCGCTGTTTCAGCTTCAGCTAGAATCTGACGGCGAAGACGACTAACTAGGCTTCAAAATCCCTTACCGGAGTTCCCTCATGGGCGGTTTCAGCATTTGGCATATCCTGATCTTGGCGGTCCTCGTCCTGCTGCTGTTCGGCGGCAATCGCTTCTCGGCGATGATGGGCGACGTGGCCAAGGGCCTGAAGAGCTTTAAGCAGGGGCTCAGCGACGAGGACAAGCCGGCTGAGCCCAAGCAGATCCCGCCGCAGCAGCCGATCGACATCACGCCGCGTCCCGCCGAGCCGACTGCAACGCCGCCGGCTGACGATCAGACGCGCCAGTAGATTTCTGCTAGAGCCCGCCGATGTTCGGCGTCGACACTTCCGAACTGCTGGTCGTGGCAGTGGTGGCCCTGTTGTTCATCGGGCCCAAGGAATTGCCGCGCGTGATGTTGAAGGTCGGCCGCTGGGTCGGCCAGGTGCGCGGCTATGCCCGCCATTTCACCGCCGGGATCGAGAATGTCATCCGCGAGGCCGAGCTCGAGGAAATGGAGAAGAAGTGGCGCGAGGAGAACCAGCGGATCCTCGCCCAATATCCGGCCGACGGAAACTATCCCGAGCCCCAACCGGTGATGACCGAATTGCCGCCCGAGGCCGCGCAGCCCGATCTGCCGCTGGAGGCGCCGGCCGCGCCCGATGACGATCCGACCCCGCCCAAGGATCGGCCGCTGCCATGATCAGCGACATCGACGACACCAAGGCCCCGCTGCTCGACCATCTGATCGAGCTTCGCCGGCGCTTGCTATGGTGCGTCGCGACGCTGCTCGGCGGCTTCTTCATCTGCCTTTATTTCGCCAAGCCGATCTTCGCGATCCTGGTCCAGCCGCTACTGAAGGCCGGGCAGGGCAAGCTCATCTACACCGACATTTTCGAAGCCTTTTTCGTCGAAGTGAAGGTCGCCTTCTTCGCGGCACTGATGATTAGCTTCCCGGTGTTCGCTACCCAGATCTGGAAATTCGTTGCGCCGGGGCTCTACGCCAAGGAAAAGAAGGCCTTCCTGCCGTTCCTGGTCATGACGCCCTTCTTCTTCATCGGCGGCGCCAGCTTTGCCTATTTCGTCGCCATGCCCTGGGCGCTGAAATTCCTACTGGGCTTCACTGGCAATGTTGGCGGAGTCACCCAGGAAGCGCTGCCGGCGATCGGCAATTATCTGAACTTCGTCACTCGTTTCCTGTTCGGTTTCGGCGTCGCTTTCCTGACCCCGGTCTTGCTGATGGTGCTGGAGCGGGCCGGGATCGTTACCCGCGAGCAGCTGGCCAAGTCGCGCCGCTACGCGATCGTGATTGCCGCGGCGGTATCGGCGGTGCTGACCCCGCCTGACGTCGTCTCGATGCTATTGCTGCTGGTGCCACTTTACGCCCTGTACGAGTTCGCCATCCTGGCCATTCGCCTAACCCACTGGCGCGCCGCGAGGCGGGCCCAGACGGCTTCGGATTCCGCAGGCAAAAGTGTGGGCCCGAAAACGCCACCGGGGGGGGGGAGGGTTGGCGATTCCGGGCCCATTTCGTTGGATAGCGAGAGCGGGGGGGCAAAAGGTCACTATCCAGAGGCCTAAACGTCCGCTTTTCCGACTCGGTTCCCACCCCGGGAAAATTTATTTGGATGCTTTGGCCGGTTACCGGTCAGCCGCCCGGAAATACCGGCAAGGTGACGGCGTAACGGCCGAGTTTGCGGTCCAGCGGCGAGCGCAATTGCCGGGCCAGGCCCTCGACGATCCGCTCGAACTGGTTCTTGGCGACGTCATCGGGATCGCCCTCCGGGATCAGTACCGACGAAGCGATCGCCAGCGTCGCGGTCAGCTCGTCCTCGCGCCGCAGCGAAATCTCGACCGCATCATCGGGGCGCCGCAACATGGCGAACTCGACGATCTCGGTGATCAGGAACGCCGCGGCGACCGCGACATCCTGCGTGGTCGACGGCGCATCGAGCTCCAGTTCAATGCGAAGGCCACGCGCCTCGGGCGGGGCGCTTGAACGGAGATCCGCTGCCAGTTCGGTGAGCAGCGGGCGAAGTGCTATCCCGCGATTTTCTTCCAGCTCGGCATAATGGTGGCGATGGACCACCGACAATGCGTCGACCCGCCGCCCGATGGCCGAATAAGCGGCCTTGGCCTCCGGCTTGGTCGCGCTCCGTCCGTGTATGCTGAGCAGCGAGGCGACGACCTGCAGGTTATTCTTGACGCGGTGATGGACCTCGCGAACCAGCCGGCGCTGGCCTTCGAGCGCATCCAGCGCCCCGCGTTCGGCGCCTTCGATCCGGCCGACCGCCCGCTCGAACGCGTTTGAAAGCTCCTCGATCTCGGACGCCATGCCATGCTTGTCTGGCAGATCCAGGCCACCTTCGCCCGGTTCATATTCGACCACCGCCCGCTGCAGCCGGGCCAACGGAGCGAGCAATAGCCGCCGGACCAGCATCCAGCTGAGCAGGGTCGCCGCGACCCACATCAGCAATGGGAGAAGCATGACCATCAAATCGAGCAGCGTGGTTCGCTCCATCGTCGTGATGGTGCGAAGCTGCAGCTGGCCGCGCCCGATTTCGTAGCGCTGGTCGCGAACCAGCTCCCGTGCCTCGGGACTTGTGACCGGCGCTACGATTGTCATCATATTCGCGCTGTCGCTGATGGTCAGTCCTTTGAGGCCGCCGGTGGCGTCTTCCGCCGCCTTGCGCAGCTCGTCCGGAGTCAGCACACCGGTGGCATTGCCGCCGATCAGGCCGACCCGATAGACCAACAGATTTTGCGGGGAGACCCACATCTTGATGTCGCCGGGTGCGACCAGCAAATCGTCGCGCTCCGACTTGTAATGGCCGTTGCTGCAAACCGTCCGGCCGTCGGGATCGCGAATGCGAAACTGGCGCGCCACCGCCGGCGCAATTGCCAGGGTTTGCGAAGCCGCGACGCAGGGATCGGGCGCCTTGGCCGCCAGCGCGCCATTCGCGGCAACCCTCAGCGCCAGCGCATTGCGCGCCACCAGGCTTTCCACGGCCCGAAAGGCGGCCTGGCCCTGCTGGTCGGCGCGGGCGACCAGAGCGCCGTTGGTTTCGCGAATATTCTGTTGCGTGATCCAGGCCAGCACCAGGCCCAGCGGCAGCAGCGCCGCGGTCAGCAGGAGCAGGAGGATGGCGCCGGTCGGCCAGCGATGGAAAAGGGACCGGCGTTCCATCAGGCGGCGGCCCAGGCGCCCTTGTCAGTCCAGCTTACGCAAAAGATCGAGAAAATCCCGCGGCACTTCTTCGCGTAGCATGTCGTCATAGACAGTGCGAAGCGCCCGGCCGATCGTGCCGGTGCGGTCCTTGCGGGATTTCTTCTCAGGGTCTCCGGGCTCGGACGAGCTTCGGCCACCGCTGGCTTTTGTGCTCCCACTCAAACTCTCGTCCCCCTCGAGCGCAAGCATTTGCGCCGGTTCCTTCTACTATTGTCACACGGCGCACCAGCCAACTGCCGCCCCGTCGAAATTGGGAGAGGCAAACGCACCTATCGGCGGCCCGCGCTATTCGTCAATCGGCCAGCTTGGGACAGTTCCGAATTGGGAGAGGAAACCAAATCGCCTATCCTTTGTTCCACCTTACGCAAACTTGGGGCGAAGGGTGTTGCGCCGCCGCGACGGCGCGGTCCGGCGGTCGACAGGCTTGCACCAACGATGCGTCCCGCCCAAAACGGGGCCGAAATGATCCTAGGCTGCAAGGGGAGTCACCATCTATGTCGCTGGGCCAGGAACTTGCTCCGCACCTTCCATTCCTTCGCCGCTACGCGCGCGCCCTGACCGGCAGCCAGGCGCATGGCGACGCCTTCGTTCGGGCGGCGTTGGAAACGATTGTCGCCAGGCCCGATGAATTTCCCCGCGATGTCGATCCCCGGCTGGGACTCTACAAAACATTCCACGCCATCTGGTCGACCGCCAATATCGAGGAAGGGGAGGAACCGTCGGTCGAGATCGGCGGCGCCGAGGGAATTGCCCAGGCGCGGCTGTCGCGGATCACACCGCTGTCGCGCCAGGCGCTGCTGCTGACCAGCCTCGAGGGTTTTTCACGGGATGATGCAGGCTATCTGATCGACGCTTCGGCGGACGACGTCGACAGCCTAGTCGCCGAAGCGCTGGCCGAGATCGAACGGCAAACCCATGCCGACGTGCTGATCATCGAGGATGAGCCGATCATCGCCATGGATATTGAATCGATCGTTCGCGACCTCGGCCATAATGTCACCGGCGTCGCTGTCACCCGCGACGAAGCGGTTGCCCAGGCGCGCAAGGCCCCGCCGGGGCTGGTGCTGGCCGACATCCAGCTGGCCGATGACAGCAGCGGAATCGACGCCGTGAAGGACATCATCCTGGAATTTTCGGTGCCGGTGATTTTCATCACCGCCTTCCCCGAACGGTTGCTGACCGGGACGCGGCCCGAGCCGACCTTCCTCATCACCAAGCCGTTCCAGCGTTCGACGGTGAAGGCGGCGATCAGCCAGGCGTTGTTCTTCGACGTCGCGACGGTTCCTGCAGCCTAAGGTTGCATGAAAAGGAACAGGCCGCCCCCCTGCATCGTTGGGGTTGCAAAACCAAATTGACGACAGGGGTATCGATGACGGACGGAACGCCCGAACATCTCGCAGCGACCCAGGCCAGGGCCGGAGCAACGCCGCATGTCACGCGGGTCGTGCTCGGGGTCAGCCTGCTGCTGGTTATTGGCTTGTTCGCGCTGATATTGTTCATCGCGCGCTAAACCCATACATCGACGTGTAACAACGATGCGTATCATCAGGCGGGTTTGGACACATCCGCCAAAGTCCAGATGGGGCGGGTTCTTTTGATCGACGACGACGAACAGGAAAGGGAAGTCGAGCGCCCCGAGCCGGTGCCGCTACCGGATGACGAGTTCAAGGAGGAGCTCGCCCAGGTCATCCCGCATCTAAGGGCGTTCGGCCGCTCGCTGTCGGGCAGCCGCGATCTTGCCGACGATCTGGTCCAGGAAACGCTGCTCAAGGCCTGGGCGGCGCGCAAGCGGTTCCAGGCCGGGACCAATATGCGCGCCTGGACCTTCATCATCCTGCGCAACCTGTTCCTCAGCCAGATGCGCCGTGCACGCTTCAAGGGCGAGTGGGACGACATCACCGCCTCGAAAATCCTCGCCGCACCAGCGAGCCAGGACAAGCATGTCGAATTGGGCGATATGCAACGCGCATTGCTGCACCTGCCGCAGCCGCAGCGCGAAGCGCTGATCCTGGTTGGGGCCGGCGGCTTTGCCTATGAGGAAGCTGCGGAAATCTGCGGTTGCGCGGTCGGCACGATCAAGAGCCGCGTTGCCCGCGGTCGGGTCGCGCTGGAGGCGCTGCTGAGCGGCGGAAAGCTGCCGTCACGGCGGCAGCACAAGAGCGATCCGGACAAGTCGGCCCTTCAGGAAATTATGAGCGAGGTCGACGCGCTTAGCCGCGACCGCGGCTGATCTCGTCCGGCGGCGCACCGAAGCGTCGCTCCATTTTCATCGGCCAACCAATGCGCGAAGTGCGCGGCAGTTTCGCGACTCGCCGAAATCGGCCAATAGCCGGGCGTGGCAGCAACACTGATTTCGGCGGTGCGGGCGGACGCGCTGAGGCGGGCGGAGGCGCATGCGCCGTTCCTGCGTGCCATGGCCGAGCTGTTTCCCGATATTGCGCGCGCCTTCCTGGACGAAGGCAGCGAGGCGGCGGTTGCGCTCGCATTGTCGCTGGACGGGGAAACCGTCGGCGAAAGGCTCAGGCGCCGGCGGCATGCCCTGGCACTGGCAGTAGCGCTGGCGGATTTGAGCGGCGAGCAGCCGCTCGAATGGGTCACTGGCAAGCTGTCAGATTTCGCCGATGCAGCGATGGACGATGCGATTCGGGCGGCAATTCTCGAGCGGATGCCCGACGAGGAGCCGCGCGGGCTGGCGATTTTGGCGCTCGGCAAGCTTGGCAGCAGCGAACTGAATTATTCGTCCGACGTCGACCTGGTCATGCTGTTCGATCCGGAAACGCTGCCGCGAAGGCCGCGCGACGAGCCGGGCGAAGCGGCGGTGCGTTATGGCCGGCGGTTCATCGAGCTACTGCAGCAGCGGACCCATGATGGTTATGTCGCGCGGGTCGACATGCGCCTGAGGCCATCGCCTGAAGTGACGCCGATCGCGCTGCCGATCGATGCCGCCATCAGCTACTATGAAAGCTCGGCCCTGCCGTGGGAGCGGGCGGCATTCATCCGCGCCCGCGCGGCCGCCGGCGACTATCAGCTCGGCGAGCGGTTCCTGACCGAGATCCGACCGTTTATCTGGCGCCGAGCGCTCGATTTCGGGGCGATCCAGGAAATCCGCGACATCTCCTTACGCATCCGCGACCATTATGCGCAGGGCCAGGCTTTTGGACCCGGTTTCGACCTGAAGCGCGGGCGGGGCGGCATCCGCGAGGCCGAGTTCTTCACCCAGGTCCAGCAGCTGGTCCATGGCGGCCGCGAACCCGAGCTCCGTGCGCCGGCGACCCTAGAGGCATTGGGGGCGCTGGCCAAAACCGGTCGGCTGGAAACGCAGGTCGCGGACGCGATCGGCGCCGCCTACCGCGCGCTCCGCACCGCCGAGCACCGCATCCAGATGATCGACGACCGGCAGGAGCATCGGCTGCCGACCGATCCGGCCGCCCTAGAAGCGATTGCCTTGCTGGATGGCAAGGCAAATGCGGAGGAGTTGCTAGCCGCGCTGGCGCCGCACGTCGAAGCGGTCGGGGTGCAGTTCGACGGGCTGGTGTCGGACCGCGAGGAGCGGCTGTCCAACGATCCCGACATCTTGCGGCAGGAACTGGCGGCGATGGGGTTTGTCGAAGTCGAGGAGGCTTTCCGCCGGGTCGGTGACTGGCGCTCCGGCCGGGCCCGCTCGCTGCGCTCGCCTGCGGCGCATTCGGCGTTCGAGGCGATGCTGCCGACGCTGATGAAGGCGGTGGCAGCCGGCCCCGAACCGATCCGCGCGCTCAACCGCTTCGGCGACATCATCGACAAGCTGTCGAGCGGCGTGAACCTCTACCGGTTGCTCGGAGCCAGGCCGAAGCTGGCCGACCTGCTGGCGCTGATCCTGGCCCATGCGCCGCCATTGGCCGAGCAACTGGGGCGCCGGCCGACCCTGCTCGACGGCCTGATCGACGAATCCAGCTTCGCCCCGCCGCCCGATGCCGATGTGCTGGCCGAGCGGTTCCTGAAGGTCGTGCGCGAGGAGCCGTTCGACCTTGCGCTCGACCGCATCCGGCGGATGGTCGGCGAGCGGCGCTTCGCATTGGGCGTGCAGTTGCTGGCGGCGCACCGCGACCCGATCCTGATCGCCGAGGGCTATAGTGACCTCGCCGAAGCGGCAATCGTCGCGCTGTCGGAGGCGGTGGCGCGGGAATTCGAGAAGACCCATGGGCGCGTGCCGGGCGGCGAGCTGGTCGTGCTGGGGCTTGGCCGGCTCGGCGGGCGGGCACTGACCCACGCCAGCGACCTTGATCTCATCCATTTGTTCGACGCGCCGGCGGGAGCCCAGTCGGACGGGGCGAAGTCGCTGTCGGCGACCGATTATTACAACCGGCTGGCAAGCCGGATCGGTAATGCACTGGGTACGCCGACCGCCGCCGGGCCGCTCTATGATATTGATACACGCCTGAGGCCGCAGGGCGCGAAGGGCATGCTGGCGGTCAGCCTGGACTCGTTCGAACAATATCAGCGGCACGAGGCCTGGACCTGGGAGCATATGGCCCTGTGCCGGGCGCGGCCGCTGACCGGGTCCGACGTGGCGCGAGCCAACGTGCGTAGCCTGATGTGCGATATACTGCGCTCGCCCGTCGACCCGGCCAAGATCCGCGCCGACGCGGTGGCCATGCGGGAGGAAATGTCCCGGCACAAGGCGCCGGCCGGGCCGCTCGACATCAAGCTGGGGCCGGGCGGACTGGTCGACCTGGAGTTCGCGGTCCATACGCTCCAGCTCACCACCCATGTCGGGCTCGACTCGCGGCTGGAAGTGGCACTTGAGGCGCTGGTTGAAGCCGGAGAAATTGATGACGGCGCCGACCCCGATCTCCGCCTTCTGTCGCGCATGCTGGTCGTGCTGCGGCTGGTCAGTGGCAAGGCGATGGAGCCGGCCGAGCAGAGCCGGGACCTGGTTGCGACCCTATGCGGGTTCGAAGACTGGCTGTCGCTGCTTGCGGCGGTCGACGCGGCACGGCACAGGGTCGCGGCCCGCTGGGCCAAGGTTGGAGGAGTGAGCGATGATCGGTGAAGGCGATAGGGTTCCCGCATTGAAGACCAGATTGTCCGACGGGACCGAGCTCAACCTTGCGTCGCCGGGCCGGCCGTTGGTGCTCTATTTCTACCCCAAGGACGATACGTCGGGCTGCACCAAGGAGGCGCAGGATTTCACCCTGTTGGTCGAGGATTTCACCAAGGCGGGCGTCAACGTGGTCGGCCTGTCGCGAGATCCAATGAAGAAGCACGACAAATTCATCGCCAAATATGACCTCAAGGTGCCGCTGGCTTCCGACGAGGACGGGGCATTTAGCGATGCCTTCGGCACCTGGGTCGAGAAGTCGATATACGGCCGCAAATATATGGGAATGGAGCGGGCCACTTACCTGATCGACGGTGACGGGCGCGTGCTCAAAGTTTGGCGCAAGGTCAAGGTGCCGGGCCATGCCGAAGAAGTGCTGAAGGTGGCCACGGCGGCTTGAGGCCGCTGCAGCAAGACGCACTTGACGGCGAAACGCTGCATTTCCGGGAAATCTGGTTTGATTTGAACGGGCTGGGCGCTTAGCCGAGGACCTTGATCGCCGCGGCATGGGCCACGGGGTCACGCGAGGAGACCGTCATAGGCCGTAGCGCCAGCTGCTCGGCTATCCTGCGAATTTTGGGTTTCTTGATTGTCTTCATTGTTACTCTGGTGGCAGCTCGGCTGCCTTCATCATTTCTAGCTTTTGCCGGTTGCGCTCCGCCAGGGCGGCCCGCTCGGCCAATATCGTCCAGGCCGCTTCCGAACGGCGGCAACGGTCCACGACATTGGACAACGTTGCCGCCTCGGCATCTTCGCGCGCCTGTTCTGCTCGATCGAGGTAGAACTTAAGCGTGTTGGAAATTGCCATGCCGGAAGGGCTTACTGCGCTTGCGGCGCGGCTTGATCTTCAAGCTTGAGGTTCACGGCACTCATCTTGCCGCGACGGTCCTGCTCCATGTCATAAGAGACCCGCTGGTCCTGACGGAGGGTTTGCAAGCCGGCGCGCTCGACGGCGGTGATGTGAACGAACGCATCGCTTTCGCCGTTGTCGGGCTGGATGAAGCCAAAACCCTTGGTTTCGTTGAAAAATTTTACGGTGCCGATTGGCATTTCACCATTCCTTCTGTTGCGGAAGCCGAACGTCGGATTCCGGGCGCTAAGAGCTGCGAGATAGAAGGAAAGAGGAGCCGCAAAGCGCCAAAAACCGTCAATTTGCGACTGGTAGCCCACCCTACATAGATGAAATTCTGGCAAATTGTAAGCCGACTGCAAAAATATCGAGCCAGTTCGCCATAGTCGGGCCCATGTGTTACATCAGAAAAATCGTGCGCTAATCCTGCGTAGGCATTGCGCGACTGAGAGACTAAATCGTGCTCCCGCTTACCGAACCGGAGCCAATTATGGATCTCAATTATATCTATCAGCGATATTTTATTTCCCTGCGAATGTCCGATAACGCCGCATGCAGCAACTCTCGCATCGCCCATCGCAAGCTGGCCGAGGGCTATGCGGCCCGGATCGCGGACGCGAAAGTCAACGGTACACTGGCAGCCATCCGATGACGGTTCACGCCGCAGGCATCATCGAGCGCGCCTTCCAGCTCGCGCAGCAATTGACGACGGTCGACGAGATCAGGTCGCAGCTGAGGAAAGAAGGCTATTCGTCCGTCGACGCCCATCTGATGGGCCGGAAGATCCGTTCCGATTTGGTCAAGATCATCCGGCAGGCCGCCTAGGCCGCTGCCACCCGGCCGATCAGTCGCCGGGCAAGCAAATCCTCGGTGGACGCATCTACGATCCACAAACTTATCCACAGCTAATTTCAAATTGGGCCGAGTCGGCTGCAAAAAAGGCTTGCGGAGTCGGGCGGGGCCGCTAGCTTGGAGATGTGGATCGGGTCTTCGGATCCGAAACATGGGAAGCCTGCCGGGTCAAACCGGCGGGCTTTACCATTTCTGGGCTCCGCAAATTTGCGTAGAGCTGTTTTCGCCGCTTCCCCTCTTTGCTTGCGGTCCGCGCGCCCTAGATGCTAGCGGCCCGGTGAAACCCGTTTCATGCGAGGAAGCCAGGTGGCCGAATTCACCCTGCCCAGGAACAGCAAGATCATGAAGGGCCGGGCCCATGCGGCCGAGCAAGGCAAGCGGCTCAAGACGTTCAAAATCTACCGCTACGACCCCGACAGCGGCCAGAACCCGCGCTACGACAAATACACTATCGACCTCGACAAATGCGGGCCGATGGTTCTCGACGCGATCATCAAGATCAAGAATGAGATCGATCCGACGCTGACCTTCCGCCGCTCCTGCCGCGAAGGGATTTGCGGATCGTGCGCGATGAACATGGGCGGCAAGAACGGCCTCGCCTGCACCACCGCGATCGAGGATTTGCGCGGTGAGGTCCAGATCACGCCGTTGCCGCACATGGAAGTGGTCAAGGACCTGGTCCCGGACATGACCCATTTCTACGCGCAATATGCGTCGATCCAGCCATGGCTGAAGAGCTCGACGCCCGTGCCGTCAGGCAAGGAAAGGCTGCAGTCGCCCGACGACCGCAACAAGCTCGACGGCCTCTACGAGTGCATCCTGTGCGCCTGCTGCTCGACCAGTTGCCCGAGCTATTGGTGGAACGCCGACAAGTTCCTGGGGCCGGCGATCCTGCTGCAGGCCTATCGCTGGCTGGCCGATAGCCGTGACGAAGCGACCGGCGAGCGGCTCGACAGCCTCGAAGATCCGTTCCGGCTGTACCGCTGCCACACCATCATGAACTGCGCCAATGCCTGCCCCAAGGGACTCAATCCGGCCAAGGCGATCGCCGAAACCAAGAAGCTGATCGCGGAGCGGGCGGCCTAATCTACATCTACTTATTGCAGGTTTTCGGAGCGCCCTGTTTAGTCGCACGCTCGTGCCAATAAGCGGCGAGCTTGGGATCGGCCGTAACGCCAACGCCCTGTTCGAAGCCGCAGGCCAGACCATACATTGAATTCGCATGGCCGCGGTTGGCTGCCTCGTAGAACCAGCCCATGGCCCCTGCTTCGTCTTTCGGCCCCGCCAGACGATTCAAAAGCATGAATCCCGTCTGCCACATTGCGCGAACATCACCGTGTTTCGCTTTGTTCAGAATTTCTTCTCGTGCTTTGCGTGCTGCTTCAAGGGAGGCCCTGGTTTCGCGCAAATCCTGTCTGGTGAAGCAATAGCCATTTGGCAGGCACGGCGGCAATTTGGGTGGCAGGAGCCAAGTCCGCCCACTGACGGCCTGCGCCTGTGCTTCTGGCGGCGGCTCTGTTCGTTCGGCGGTAGCGGGCGACTGTCCTTCAAATGAGGCAGGATTTGCGGCCGTGGGAGCCGGCGGATTCATCCAGGCGCGGCCTCCGCCCATTTGCCAGTTACCTGGAACGTTTGACTGCATCAGCATTGCAGCTGCTAGCGCAAGCAACATCCCTACACTCCTGACCTTCAGGACCGAGCCTGAATTTCATAACAAAGCGGCACGATCGATGCCAGTTGCGCGACGAAACGCACCCCATTACGCGAGTAGCGCATGGAAATGGCCCCAAAGCTGCCCAACTGCGCACGCGAAGACCCGGACCATCCCGGCTGGTACAGCTGGGGTGATTTCCCGCGCAGCAGCTTCGCGGCGCAGACCGGGCGGCTGCTGTTCAAGCCCAATGGTGAGGGACAGGCGCTGTGCCGGATGATTCCAACCGAGGCGCATATGAATATGGGCGGCTCGATCCATGGCGGCGCGGTGATGAGCTTCATCGACATGGCGCTGTTTGCCGGCGGCCGATGCGCAGGCATGGCCGAGGGCCATTATGTGACGCTGGACTGCCATACGCGGTTCGTCGCGCGCGGCCAGGTCGGCATTCCGCTCGACGCGCATGTCCGGCTGCTCAAGCAGACCAGGGGCGGACTGGTGTTCTTCGACGGCCATTGCGAGCAGGACGGCGAGGTCTGCTACGCCTTCACCGGCACGCTCAAGCGGGTGACGCGGCCCAACGCCCCGGCGGCCGATGACGACCAGGTCCGTCGGTAAGGCCTATGCCGCACTGGTCGCGGCGGGCGAACTGAAACCCGACGCGGACCAGGCCAGGGCGGTCCAGGCGCTCGGCCGGTTCGCGGCGCGTCTCCAGCATAATGGCAGTCTCCTCGGCAGACTGTTCGGCAAGAAGGAGCGGCGCCGCGGGGTCTATCTGTGGGGCGGGGTTGGCCGCGGCAAATCGATGCTGATGGACCTGGCGTTCGACCAGATCGACGTGACCCCCAAGCGCCGGGCCCACTTCCATGCCTTCATGCTCGAGGTGCATCAGCGCCTGCGCGAGGCGCGCAGGACCAAGGAAGGCGATCCGGTGATCCGCGTCGCCGAGGACATAGCCAATGAGGTCAAATTCCTCGCCTTTGATGAGATGATGGTCACCAACAGCGCCGACGCGATGATCATGTCGCGGCTGTTCACGGCGTTGATCGATGAGGAGGTGGCGATCGTCACCACCTCCAACCGGCCACCCCGCGACCTCTACAAGGACGGCCTCAACCGCGAGCTGTTCCTGCCCTTCATCGACTTGATCGAGCAACGGATGGAGGTGCTGCCGCTGAACGGTCCGACCGATTACCGGCTCGATCGCATGCAGGGGCTGGATACCTGGCTGGTGCCCAACGGACCGGAGGCGACCGCCAAGCTCAGCCGGGCTTTCTTCCAGATGACCGACTATCCGGTCGAGGATCGCGCCAAGGTGCCGGTCGAGGAGCTCGATGTCGGTGGCGGGCGCACGCTGCACGTGCCCAAGAGCCTGAAGGGCGTGGCGGTCTTTTCGTTCAAGCGGCTGTGCGGAGAGCCGCGCGGCGCGGCCGATTATCTCGCCATCGCCCAGCGGTTCCACACGGTGATCATCGTCGGCATCCCGGTGATGGGGAAGGAAATGCGCAACGAGGCGGCGCGGTTCGTGACCCTGATCGACGCACTCTACGAGCATCGGGTGAAACTGCTGGCCGCGGCGGACGCCGAGCCGGCGGACCTATATCCGGCGGGCGACGGCCGGTTCGAATTCGACAGGACGGCGAGCCGGCTCGAGGAAATGCAGAGCGCGAACTACCTCGAGGAGGGTCACGGGCTTCACGAAGCAGCCTAGAATTTCATCGCCACCGTCACCCCGCCGCCATGAGCATCACCCCAGGGCAGCCACTGGACCTTGTCGTTCTTCCGCGATGTCAGCAGCCAGCCTGACACCTCACCGATTGCTGCGCCGGCAATCACGTCATGTGCGAAATGTTTGTCGGCCTTGACCCGGGCAACGCCAACGAAGCTGGCGACAATGTGCGCTGGCACGCCAACCTTCCAGCCGTAGCGCTTGTGCAGCGTTGCCGCGGCGGCGAAGCTGGCCGAGGTGTGGCCCGAGGGGAAGCTCTCGTCGTTGCTCCCGTCGGGCCGCTCCTCCTCGATCACCAGCTTGAGCCCGGTGGTGACGACAAAGCTGGCGCCGAGGGAATATGCGGCCTGCTTGGTGCCCTGCCAGTCGCCCTGGACCGCCGGCAGGCCCAGCGCGGTGACCACCAGCACATCGCGGCCAATGTCGCTGGCGGTCGCCCAGTCGTGCTCGTCTGCATGAGCCGGCGCTGGCAGCATTAGCATGGCGCAGGCCGGCGCGAGGAGGAGTCGCCGCATGGTGGCCACGTTACTCTTCGACGAACGGATGGCCAACGGCCTTGACGGCCCCGACGGCCGGCCTAGCGTTCGCCCAAATCTCGGGAGGATCTCAATGCGCTACATTATCGCCGCTTCGTTGATCGCGCTTTCCACCGCAGCATTCGGCGCACCCGCCAAGCCGAGCCTGACCCCGGCCCAACGAACTGCGACGCACGACATGTTCGAGCATGTCATCAACACGCCGACGGTGATCGGGCGCCACAAGGTGCCGGAGATGGCGCACTATCTCGCCGACCAGTTCAAGGCTGCTGGCTTCCCCGAAGTCGACATTCACGTGATGACCTATCACAGCGAAAGCGCTAGCACTGGAGCGGATGAGACGGCGGCACTGATCGTCCGCTGGCGGGCGGCGGGCACACCCAAGGCCAAGCCGATCATGCTGATGGGCCACATGGACGTAGTCGAGGCCAAGCGCGAGGATTCGACCACCGATCCGTTCATGATGACCGAGCGCGACGGCTATTATTACGGCCGCGGCGCGATCGACATGAAGGACGGGATTGTCGGCATCACCCAGGCGCTGATCAATTTGAAGGCTGCCGGGTTCAAGCCCAAGCGCGACATTGTCGTGCTGTTCACCGGCGACGAGGAAACCAACGGGATCGGCGCGAAAAAGGGCGCGAGCGAATGGCTCGACCTGCTCGGCCACCCCGAATATGGCCTCAACGCCGATGGCGGCGGCGGCGGCGTCAACCCCGACGGGTCGCCGGCCGGCTTCACCATGCAGAGCGCCGAGAAGACCTATGCCGGCTACACGCTGACGGTTCGCAACCGCGGCGGCCATTCGTCCAAGCCGCGCAAGGACAATGCGATTTACGATTTGATGCATGCGCTGGAAAGGCTGGAGGCCTATCAGTTCAAGCCACAGATGGGCCCAACCACCCGCGCTTATTTCCAGGGGCGGGAGAAGCAGGAAAAGGGGCCGCTCGGCGACGCCATGCGGCGCTGGCTGGCCAATATTGATGATCGGGAAGCAGCCGACTTCATCGAAGCCAGCGAGAGCGAGGTCGGGCTGACCCGGACGCGCTGTGTCCCGACGCGGCTGTTCGCCGGCCATGCCGACAACGCATTGCCGCAACTCGCCACCGCGATGGTCAACTGCCGCATCTTCCCGGGCAGCGATCCCAACGAGATCAAGGCCGAGCTGGAAAGGATCGTCGCCAATCCCGCGGTGGCGGTAACCCGCAACGACGACCAGGTCGCGTCATTGTCCTCGCCGCTTCGGCCCGACATCACTGGCGCCTACACCAAGGCGGTCCAGACCCTGCACCCGGGCATGCCGGTATTCCCCGAAATGTCGACCGGCGCGACCGATGGTCGGCCGTTCCGCGTTGCCGGCATTCCGATTTACGGGACCAACGGCGGCTGGGTCGTGGTCCCAGTCGATTTCAGGGCGCACGGCAAGGACGAGCGCCTGCCGGTCGAATCGCTCTACGACAATGTCGTCCATTGGCAGATGATGCTGCGCGATCTGGCGGGCAAATAGGAGTTGATGACATGAAGCGAGTGCTTGCCGCGGCCCTGTTGGTCACCCTGTCGACCGTAGCTTTCGCGGCGACCGATCCGCGGACAATTCCGTCAAGGCTCGATCCGGCCTGGCAAGCCAAGACGAGGGCGCTGTTCCAACAGGTGATCGAGATCCCAACGGTTCATAACCGTGGAGAAGTCCCGCGCATGGCCAACTTGCTGGCCGACCAGTTTCGCGCCGCCGGCATCCCCGACAGCGACATCCACATCATGCCCTATGAAGGCATCCCGGGCGACAAGACCGCGGCGCTGATCGTGCGCTGGCGGGCGGCCAAGGCGACCCAGAAGCCGATGATGATCCTCGGCCATATGGATGTGGTCGAAGCCAAGCGGGCCGACTGGACCTTCGATCCGTTCGTGTTCCGCGAACAGGACGGCTATTTCCTCGGCCGCGGCGCGTCGGACATGAAGAACGGTATCGTCGCGACGACCATGGCGGTGCTGAAATTGAAGGCCGCCGGCTACAAGCCCAACCGCGACATCATCCTGTTCTACAGCGGCGACGAGGAAACGATGGGCCGCGGCGCGACGCTCGGCGCCTCGGATTGGCGCAATTTGACCGAGTCCGAATTCGGACTCAACGCCGACGGCGGCTGCGGCTCGTACGACCGCCAGTTCCGGCCATTGGGCTGCGGCATTTCGGTCGCCGAGAAGACCTTCCAAACCTATTTCCTGACGACCCACAACCCCGGTGGACACAGCTCGCGCCCGCGCCCGGACAATGCGATTTACGATCTGGCCGACGCGCTGGAGAAACTGCGCGACCACCGCTTCCAGCCGATGCAGAACCCGGCCAACCGCGGCTATTTCGAGGAACGGGCGCGGCAGGAGGGGAACAGCCCGCTCGGCCAGGCGATGCGCCGCTGGCTGGCCAATCCCAGTGACGGGCAGGCGGCGGACGAAATCGAGGCCAATCCGCTGGAGGTCGGCCTCACCCGCACCCGCTGCGTCGCGACCATGCTGGAGGGCGGCCACGCCGACAATGCGCTGCCGCAGAGTGCCAAGGCGACGGTCAACTGCCGGATCATGCCCGGCGTTCAGCCGGCCGACGTCCAGGCAGAGCTGCAGCAGCTGGCCGGGCCCAAGGTCGAGGTGAAGCCGGACCCCAATTACATCGGCACGCCGACGCCTGCATCGCCGCTCCGGCCGGATGTGCTGAAGGCGGTGACGGCGTCGATCCAGCGGCTCCACGGCCCCGAGATGCATGTCTTCCCGCTGATGGCGGCGGGAGCGAGCGACGGCAGCTTCTTCCGCGCCAAGGGCATCCCGGTCTACGATGTCGACGGCAGCTGGGGACTTTCGCCCGACGACGAGCGCGCGCACGGGCTCGACGAGCGCATCCCGGTGCGGGCGATGTACGACGATGTGCTCCACTGGGAGAGCGTCCTCCGCGACCTGACGAGTAAGTAGCTCCTCCCCGGCACGGGGAGGATTACCGCAGGATAGCGCTGACGACCTGCGAGATCAGCATGGTCGCCGGGTCGACCTGGTAGAGGTAGCCGTCGCCGTAATAATAGCGATGGTCGTCGTCGAAGTCATAGCGGTCGCGAAGGTCTTCGGGAATCTGGCTGTAGTTCCAGCGATTGCCATAGTCGCGCGGCCAGCGCTGGCCAATGTTGTACAGCTTCTTGGCCTGGCCCGGCGGCAGGCAGCCATTGTTCTTCTTGGCGAGGCCCGGCGGGCAGCCGCCGACGCCATAGCCGACCGGGCCGTTGGCGCCGTAACTGTGAGAATTGCCGTGGCCCTTGTTGCCATTGCCGTGCCCGTTGCCGGGGCTGGCCAGAGCCGGAGCGGTCGAGGCGAGCGCCGCTGCGCCCGCGAGGATGAACAGATGTTTCATGGCCGGCACAATGCATCAACCGGACTGAACGATCCATGACCGGCGTTTTTCCCCTAGGCGGTTGAACCTCTGGTCCTGCCGGTCTAGGGGGCTGCCAATTCGCCGCCGCTATGCCCGCGCGGCGTTCGCACGCTTTGGAAAAAGGGAAGCAAAAGGCCCATGGCTCGCAAGAAGATTGCGCTGATCGGCGCGGGAATGATCGGTGGCACGTTGGCGCATCTCGCGGCGAAGAAAGAAATGGGCGACATCGTCCTGTTCGACATCGCCGAGGGCATTCCACAGGGCAAGGCGCTCGACCTCAGTCAGTGCGGCCCGATCGAGGGCTTCGACGCCAGCATCAAGGGCACCAATGATTATGCCGACATCGCCGACGCCGATGTGGTGATCGTCACCGCCGGCGTGCCGCGCAAGCCGGGCATGAGCCGCGACGATTTGCTCGGCATCAACCTCAGTGTGATGAAGGCGGTCGGCGCGGGCATCAAGCAACATTGCCCCAATGCCTTCGTCATCTGCATCACCAATCCGCTCGATGCGATGGTCTGGGCGCTGCGCGAATTTTCCGGCCTGCCGCATAACAAGGTGGTCGGCATGGCCGGCGTGCTCGACAGCGCGCGTTTCGCGACCTTCCTGGCGTGGGAATTCGGCGTGTCGGTGAAGGACGTGAACGCCTTCGTCCTCGGCGGCCATGGCGACACGATGGTCCCGGTCACCAGCTACACCACCATTAGCGGCATCCCGGTCGACGATTTGGTCAAGATGGGCAAGTCGTCGAAGGAGCGCATCGACGAGATCGTCAAGCGCACCCGGGGCGGCGGCGGCGAGATCGTTGGCCTGTTGAAGACCGGATCGGCTTATTATGCCCCGGCTACATCCGCGATCGCCATGGCCGAAGCCTATCTGGGTGACCAGAAGCGCATCCTGCCCTGCGCCGTCTATGTCGACGGCAAATATGGGCTCGACGGCCTCTACGTCGGCGTTCCGACCGTGATTGGCGCCAATGGCGTCGAGGAAGTGATCGAAATCGCGCTCGACGACGAAGCCAAAGGCAATTTTCAGGTCAGTGTCGATGCGGTGAAGGAACTGCTGGTGGCCTGCAAAGAGATTGATGGATCGCTGGCGTGACGATCTTCGGAATCGTCTCGATAATTTTCGCGCTCGTTGGCGCTGTAATCTATTTCGGCATCGTTTACGTCGCAGGCCGAAAGGGATGGTGGTGGCTGGTATTGCTTGTCAGCCTTCCTGCAATTTTGGCGTTGATCTCCTATTCTCGGATGCCAAGCGATTTTATGGCGCAGAGCACATCTATCCTTCTCCGTCATTTCGGCACGGTTGGAATTGTGCAGCTTGTAGCGGGCATTGCTGTCTATCTTTTTGGAAGATCGCGCCGCACATCAAAGACGTCGGTATAAAGGTTTGAATTGATGTCGATTCTCGTCAACAGGAACACCAAGGTCATCACCCAGGGGATGACAGGCGAGACCGGGACGTTCCATACACAGCAGGCGCTGGCTTATGGAACGCAGATGGTCGGTGGCGTGACGCCGGGGAAGGGCGGCACGACCCATATCGGCCTGCCGGTGTTCAACACGGTCGATGAAGCGGTCGAGGCGACCGGCGCCACCGCCAGCGTCATCTACGTCCCGCCGCCCTTCGCCGCGGACTCGATCTGTGAGGCGATCGACGCCGAGGTGCCGCTGATCGTCGCCATCACTGAGGGCATCCCGGTGCTCGACATGGTGCGGGTGAAGCGCGCGCTGCAGGGCAGCAAGTCGCGGCTGATCGGGCCCAACTGCCCGGGCGTGCTGACCCCCGACGAGTGCAAGATCGGCATCATGCCGGGCAATATCTTCAAGAAGGGTAGCGTCGGCGTGGTCTCGCGCTCCGGCACCTTGACCTACGAGGCGGTGTTCCAGACGACCAACGAGGGCCTTGGCCAGACCACCGCGGTCGGCATTGGCGGCGATCCGGTCAACGGCACCAACTTCATCGACGTGTTGGAGCTGTTCATGGCCGACGACGAGACCAGGTCGATCATCATGATCGGCGAGATCGGCGGCGACGCCGAGGAGCAAGCCGCGCAGTTCATTGCCGACGAGGCCAAGCGCGGGCGCCGTAAGCCGATGGTCGGCTTTATCGCCGGGCGCACGGCTCCTCCGGGGCGGCGCATGGGCCATGCCGGCGCGATCGTCTCGGGCGGCAAGGGCGATGCGGAATCCAAGATCGCGGCGATGGAGGCGGCTGGAATCCGCGTCTCACCAAGCCCATCTGAGTTGGGAACGACGTTGCGGGAATTGCTGGCGACAGCATAGCTCCCCTGCGCAGCCAGGGGAACAAGAGGAAGCGATGAACGAGTTGCGGGAGATCGAACAGGGACCGAGCTGGGCGCGGACGAATTGGCCGCTGGCCGAGCTGGATGCGGTCAATCTCGGCCTCGATCCGACCGAAGCGACGATCGAAAAGGCGACCGAGCAGGTCAAGGCGGCAGTTGCCGCGACCGGTGTCACCGACGAAGCCGCGATCCGCCGCGCCGCCGACGACAGCATCCGCGCGATGATGCTGATCCGCACCTATCGGGTGCGCGGGCATCTGGCGGCTAACCTTGACCCGCTCGGCCTCACCAAGCGCAAGCTGCCGGCCGACCTCACGCCGGCCTATCATGGATTCACCGACGCCGACCTAGACCGGAAAATCTACCTCGGCGGCATGCTCGGTTTCGAATATGCCTCGGTCCACCAAATCCTGCCGGTGCTGCAGGCCAATTACTGCGGCGCGGTCGGCCTTGAATATATGCACATCAACGACCTGGAGGAGCGCCGCTTCCTGCAGGACCGGATGGAGGGCAAGGACGCCGCGATCAGCTTCACCCCGGAAGGCAAGCGCTCGATCCTGGAGAAGGTGATCCAGGGCGAGCAGTGGGAAAAGTTCCTCGCCAAAAAATATGTCGGGACCAAGCGGTTCGGGCTCGACGGTGGCGAAAGCGCCATTCCCGCGCTCGAGGCCGTGATCAAATATGGCGGCGCCAGCGGGGTCGAGGAGATCGACGTCGGCATGTCCCATCGCGGGCGCCTCAATGTCCTCTCCAACGTGATGGGCAAGCCCTATCGCGCCATTTTCCACGAATTCGCCGGCGGCGCGACCAACCCGGCCGATGTCGGCGGCTCGGGCGACGTCAAGTACCACCTCGGCACTTCGTCAGACCGCGAGTTCGACGGCAACAAGGTCCATTTGTCGCTGCTGCCTAACCCGTCGCATTTGGAAGCGGTCGACCCGGTGGTGCTGGGGAAGGCGCGGGCGTCACAGACCTGCAAGGGCGATGTCGAGGGCGACACCGTCCTGCCGCTGCTGCTGCACGGCGACGCGGCTTTTGCGGGCCAGGGCATCGTCGCCGAATGTTTCGGTTTTTCCGGCCTCCCGGGTTACGAGACCGGCGGCACGATTCACTTCGTCATCAACAACCAGGTCGGCTTCACCACCAGCCCGCAGTACGCGC
This sequence comes from Sphingomonas sp., assembly GCF_023266535.1. GTDB lineage: Bacteria > Pseudomonadota > Alphaproteobacteria > Sphingomonadales > Sphingomonadaceae > Sphingomicrobium. The sequence continues at coordinate 47,476 of NZ_JAHFPY010000008.1, forward strand.
GGTCGTCGCCCTATCCGTCGGACGTGGCCAAGGCGGTCCAGGCGCCGATTTTCCACGTCAACGGCGACGATCCGGAAGCGGTGACCTTCGCCTGCAAGATGGCGATCGAGTTCCGCCAAGCATTCAACCGCGACATCGTCATCGACATGTGGTGCTACCGCCGCTTTGGCCACAACGAGGGCGACGAGCCGAGCTTTACCCAGCCGCTG
>NZ_JAHFPY010000080.1 GCF_023266535.1 Sphingomonas sp.
ATCCTTGGAGAAGTCCGGCCGGCGTGAATTGGGCACCGCCCTGATATCGATCACCCGATTGACCCCGGCTTGTTGGAGCGCGGTGAGGAATTCCCCCATCGTCGTCGCTTCATAGCCGATGGTGAAGATGCGCATGGACGCATTTTAGGCGAAGGCCTAGGGGAGCGCCATGTCCTATGACGTGCATATCATCGGTGGCGGGCTGGCCGGATCCGAGGCTGCCTGGCAGCTGGCCGAGGCGGGCCTGAAAGTGCGCCTGAGCGAGATGCGCGGGGGCGGCGACATGACCCCGGCGCATGAGAGCGACCGGCTGGCGGAGATGGTCTGCTCCAACAGCTTCCGCTCGGACGATGCCGAAAATAATGCCGTCGGACTGCTCCATCAGGAAATGCGATCGCTGGATTCGCTGATCATGGCGGCGGCCTACCTGCATCGGGTGCCGGCCGGTTCGGCGCTGGCGGTTGACCGCGAGGGCTTCGCGGCCGAAGTAACGTCGCGCATTGCCGCCCACGTCAATATTGAAGTGGTGCGCGAACGGATCGATGAGCTTCCGAAATCCGGCCTGACCATCATCGCCACCGGTCCCCTGACTGCGCCCGGTCTTGCCAAAGCAATTGCCAAGGTGACCGGCAGCGACGCCCTCGCCTTCTTCGATGCCATCGCCCCGATCGTCCATCGCGACAGCATCGACATGGACGTCTGCTGGATGGCGGCCCGATGGGACAAGGGCGGCAAGGACTACATCAACTGCCCGATGACCAGGGAGCAGTATGAAGCCTTTGTCGCCGCGCTGAACGAGGGCGAGAAGACCGAGTTCAAGGAATGGGAGAAGGACACGCCCTATTTCGAAGGCTGCATGCCGATCGAAGTGATGGCGGCGCGCGGGGTCGAGACGTTGCGTTACGGTCCGATGAAGGGCGTCGGGCTCGACGATCCACGTACGGGGCGCTGGCCCTATGCTTGCGTCCAGCTCCGGCAGGACAATGCGCTTGGTACGCTGTGGAACATGGTTGGTTTCCAAACCAAGCTGAAGCACGGCGAGCAGGTACGCATCTTCCGCACCATACCGGGATTGGAGAATGCCGAATTCGCGCGGCTGGGCGGCATCCATCGCAACAGCTTCATCCGCTCGCCGGTGTTGCTCGATGGCGAGCTGCGCTTGAAAGCAATGCCGCACGTTCGCTTCGCCGGGCAGATCACCGGATGCGAAGGCTATGTCGAGAGCGCCGCAATCGGCCTGCTGGCGGCGCGGTTCACTGCGGCCGAGGTGCGAGGGCGCGCCATGCCCTCCCCGCCACCGCAGACGGCTATGGGCGCGCTGCTAAATCACATTACCGGCGGCGCCGACGCCGAGACCTACCAGCCGATGAATATCAACTTCGGCCTGATGCCCCCGATCGAAGGGCCGAAAGCCAAGAAGGCCGACCGCAAGCGGCTCTACACCGACCGGGCGAGATCGGCTTTGAAGGAGTGGTTGGAATCAGTTCCTCCCCGCGACGAAGTCGTGGGGAAGGGAACCATGCAGAGCATGGTGGAGGGGTAACTCCCTTGCAGCCTCCTCGATCGCAATCACCACCGAGTTCAGGTCTCGCAAGACATCCACAGCACTGAATCGGATCACGCGCAAACCCTGACCGCTCATCCACAGGTCGCGACGAGCGTCCCGTTCTGGGTTGGAGCCCATTTCATGGCCTATTCCATCCACTTCCACGACTAGGCGCACAGCTGGACAGTAGAAATCGACGACACAGCGGCCAATCGGGGGTTGCCGCCGGAACTTGAACCCACCAGGCCGTCTGCGAAGCTCCTGCCAAAGCAAACCCTCGGGCAAGGTCATGTCGCGTCTCAGTGCTCGCGCCCGCAGTACGGTTTCGTTCTTTTCACGACGAGGCGTCATTTACCCCTCCACCATCTTCGATGGTTCCCCTCCCCATCTTGCGATGGGGAGGAAATTCAGCCGCAGGCGCAGGCCGGCTTCTTCGGCTTCGGCTTGGGCGCGGTGGTGGCATATTCGGCCGGGGTCAGCGCCCTGTTCTTGTCGGCATCCGCCTCGGCGAATTTGTCGATCGTCCGCACCGCCCACTCCTCGAAGCTCAGTTTACCGTCATGGTCGAGGTCGAGCTTGGCGAATGCATTGCGGCGAGGCTCGATCAGCTCAGCGAGTGATATCCGTCCATTTTCATCCTTGTCCGCGCGGGCGAAGCGCTTCTCCTCCTTGCTTTTGGCATCGGCCTCCGGCGCATTGGGGATTGGCGAGAGGCGGGTCGAAACGGCAGCCAGCCGCGGCTCCGGCGCGGGCGGTAATTCGGGTGCCTCGGCACGACTTTGCAGCGCCAGGACGGCGCCGGTGACGAGAAGCAATATTGCGGCGATGCCGGCGATCCAACGGGTCATAGGCCCTCCCAACAAAGGGCGATCCGGCAATGATTGGTTATGGCGAAAGCGGACGAAGTTCAATCCGCCTAGGCAATGGTCCCGAATAGGCGGTGAGACAGCAACGCCAATGCCCTGCCAGGCGTTGTCTCCGGCTCGATGGTTGGCGCTTGCCTGAAATCGCGCGCGGCTAGGCGGGCCAGCGCAGTCAGCGGGCGCAGCGCGCGGGGAAAACGATGGCCGATTACCGAGTTTGCTTGTTCTGTTGACAGTTCGAACGCGACCAACCGCAGACGCCTGACCTGCTGGGTTGCGTAAAACCGTCCGGCCGCATCGAGCCGATTATCGACACCACCAAGCAGCGCCGCCGCCATCGCAAACAGGATTGAGCCACGCCTGCCGACCCGCTCTTGGTCCGGCTGCTCATCCAGCAGGGTTGCCCAGCCGTTCTCAAGGCCCGCCAAATCCTTGCCGCTGATGCCGCGTGGCAGCAGTTCGGCTGCGACCGCCTGCAGGCGCGGTTCTGGCGGCGGAGGGTTGTGATCGAGCCGCTCCAGCGTCTCGCGCCACCATGCCAGGCGGATCGCGCCCAGCGCCGGTTGGGTCGACGACGTCACTACCTCGGCAAGGGCATCGTCGATCGCGAACAAGGCGTCGAAGGCTGGCCGCAACTCGGCCGGCCAATAGAGCCGGACGAGGTCGCGGTCGTTCAGGCCTGCCCCGGACCCCGATCCTGGGTCAGCGATAGGAGACCGCCTTGGCTGCCGCCACGACGTCATCCGCCTTGATCAGCGCAAGCTTCTCGAGATTGGCGGCATAGGGCAGCGGGACGTCGACGTTGGTCACGCGCGTGACCGGCGCGTCGAGATCGTCGAACCCTTCTTCCATGCAGATCGCCATAATCTCGCTGGCGATGGAGCAGGTCGGCCAGCCTTCCTCGACCACCACCAGGCGGTTGGTCTTGGCCAGCGAAGTCAGCACGGTCGCCTTGTCGAGCGGGCGCAGCGTGCGAAGGTCGATGACCTCGGCGCTGATCCCGTCGTGCATCAACTGCTCGGCAGCCTGCAGCGCGACGCCGACGCCGATCGAGTAGCTGACCAGCGTGACGTCCTTGCCCGGGCGAACGACCTTGGCCTTGCCGATCGGCAGGACATAATCCTCGACGTCGGGAACGTCGAAGCTCTGGCCGTAGAGTAGCTCATTTTCGAGGAACACCACCGGGTCCTCGCTGCGAATCGCGGCCTTGAGCAATCCCTTGGCATCGGCCGCGCAATAGGGCGCGATCACGATCAATCCCGGTACCGAGGCGTACCACGGCCCGTAATTCTGGCTGTGCTGGGCGCCGACCCGCGCCGCGGCGCCGTTCGGCCCGCGGAACACGATCGGGCAGCGCATCTGGCCCCCCGACATATAATTGGTCTTGGCCGCCGAATTGATGATGTGGTCGATCGCCTGCATGGCGAAATTGAAGGTCATGAACTCGACGATCGGCTTCAGGCCGCCCATCGCGGCGCCCGATCCGAGACCGGCGAAGCCATATTCGGTGATCGGCGTATCGACCACACGGCGCGGCCCGAACTCGTCGAGCAGCCCTTGCGTGACCTTGTAGGCGCCCTGGTACTGCGCGACTTCCTCGCCCATCACAAAGACGCGGTCGTCGGCGCGCATTTCCTCGGCCATGGCATCGCGCAGCGCCTCCCGGACCGTCATTTCCTTGAGCGGCGTGCCTTCGGGAACATCGGGCTCGTCACGTGTGGCGGCGACATCAGCCACCAGCTCGCGGGCGGCGGTTTCCATCTGGTGCGGCGTCGGCGTGACCGACTCCGGCTCAGGAATGGGCGCGGTCTGGGGTTCGGGAGCAGACGATTTGGCCTCGTCGGCCCTGGGAGCCGCAACGTCGCCCTCGCCGCCCATCAGCGCGATGACGGTGCCGACCTTTACCCCGTCGGTTCCCTCAGGGATCAATATCTTGCTGATCGTCCCCTCGTCGACCGCTTCAAACTCCATCGTCGCCTTGTCGGTCTCAATCTCGGCGAGAATGTCGCCAGAGGAGACGTTGTCGCCTTCCTTGACCAGCCATTTGGCGAGCGTGCCCTCTTCCATGGTCGGCGAGAGCGCGGGCATTTTCAGCTCAATTCCCATTTCCGCGCTCCGATTTGATTGATGAAGGGCAAGTTGTAGGATGTTCGTTCAATGGTATTGAGGCTGCAGCCTGCTGCGCCCTCTCCCAGTTCATCGCTGAACCTGCTGCACGAAGCTGAATATCCTGAATGATCGATCCGGCAGCCATTGTAGGATGCTCCACGCCAATTTTTTCTTTCATGACCTTCGCCATCGGAGCGTTTGGATCAGCAAGTCGCCATTCAATTTCGAGTGCGCAGTCCAAGGCGCCACGAAATGCTGCAGTCCTTTGATCGAGCAATTTCTCCAAATCTTCTTTGGAGAGCGCATCGATCAAACAACTTTCAGCTGCTTCAAGCGAAGTTGGTCCACAAGCGGACAGTTCGCCTTCATGAAGTGATTGCGGCAAACCTGGAAGGGATTTCATTCCCGCGGCGGCCAGAAACAAGGCTAGGCCAACCGACATTAGTAGCTCTCCACCAGTACGTCGGTGTATAATTCGGCCGGTGCCGGCTCTGGCGCCTCTTCAGCAAACTTGGCAGCTTCGACAACGATATCCTTGATTTCCTTGTCGATTGCCTTGAGTTCCTCTTCCTTAATACCGAGCTTTTCCAGCTCCTTGGCGGCATGGTCGATCGGGTCGCGATGCTCGCGATAATCCTGCACTTCCTCGCGCGTCCGGTACTTCGCCGGATCGGACATGGAGTGGCCGCGATAGCGGTAGGTCAGTAGTTCGAGGATGATTGGACCCTTCCCCGCCTGGGTCCAGGCCATCGCCTCTTCAGCCGCACCACGCACAGCCAGCACATCCATCCCGTCGACCTGGATCCCGGGAATGCGGAAGCTTTCGCCGCGCTTGTAGAAATCGGGCTCGGACGCCGAGCGCTCAACCGCCGTCCCCATAGCGTAGCGGTTATTTTCGATCGCGTAGATCACCGGCAGGTCCCACAGCTTCGCCATGTTGAAGCTTTCATAGACCTGGCCCTGGTTGGCCGCGCCGTCGCCGAAATAAGCCAGGCAGGTGCCGCCATCCTTCGAATATTGATGCTTGAAGGCGAGGCCCGTCCCGAGCGCGACCTGCGCACCGACAATGCCGTGGCCGCCGTAGAAGCCATGTTCGACGCTGAACATGTGCATCGAGCCGCCCTTGCCCTTGGAAATACCGGCTTCGCGGCCGGTCAATTCGGCCATGATCACCTTGGGGTCGATGCCATAGGCCAGCATGTGGCCATGATCGCGGTAGCCGGTGATGACGCTGTCGCGCCCGACCTTCATCGCTGACTGCAGCCCGACGGCAACCGCCTCCTGGCCAATGTACAGGTGGCAGAAGCCACCGATCAGGCCGAGACCGTACAGCTGTCCGGCACGCTCCTCGAAGCGGCGGATCAGCAGCATCTGCTTGTAGAAATCGAGCAGCTCGTCTTTCGACGCCTTGTAGCGCTTGGGCTCGGCCGGTCGCTCCCGGTTCGACAGGCTGGGCGCGGCCACATGGCTCGCGGTTTTGCGGGCGGTTTTCGCCACGAAGCTCTCCACTCACTATTGTTTCGGCGCGCTATAGGAGCGGCAGGCCCGAAAGGGCAATGCCGTAGCGTCAGCTTTACGGGTTTAGTCTTCGAGTGGAACGACGACTTCGTCGGAGCGGACCAGTCCAAGATCCTTGCGCACCATCTCGTCGGCAAGGTCGGGATCGGCCCGGCGCGGATCAAGCAGCGCCGACTTATGCTTCAACTCGGCGCGTTCGGCCTGCAGCGTCGCCAGCTCCGATTTGCGGACGTCGAGCTGCTGGGCATAGCCGCGCCACGCGAAGAGGCCATTGGGCCCCGCAATCGCGTGCCCGGCGAAGGTCCCTACGACGAGCAAGGCCAGCGCCGGCAAGGCCGAACGGCGGATCAATCCAATGCTCTTGGGACGGTTCCCACTCATTTGCTTAGAAGAATCAGAAAGACGCCATGAAGGCAAGCGCTTTCATGCCATTGATTCACAGAAATTTTCCCCGTGGCAGGAAGGTGTGACTCTAGAGACTCAGTTGGGCCGATAGGCCTTGATCGCCGCAACCCCCGGATAGCTGGCGGTATCGCCCAGTTCCTCTTCGATCCGTAGCAACTGATTGTACTTGGCGGTGCGGTCCGACCGAGCAAGGCTACCTGTCTTGATCTGGCCGCAGCTCAAGGCAACCGCAAGGTCGGCAATGGTCGAATCCTCGGTCTCGCCCGATCGGTGCGACATCACCGCGGTATAGCCGGAGGATTGGGCAAGCCGGACGGCATTGGCGGTCTCAGTCAGCGTGCCGATCTGGTTGACCTTGACCAGGATCGAGTTGGCGATGCCGTCGCGGATGCCGTCGGCGAGGCGCTTTTCGTTGGTGACGAACAGATCGTCCCCGACCAGCTGGACTCGGCTGCCAAGCTTGTCGCTCAGCGCCTTCCACCCGGCCATGTCGTCCTCGCCCATGCCGTCCTCGATCGACGCGATCGGATAGGCGTCGGCCAGCTCCGTCAAGTAAGCAGCCATTTCCTCGGGCGACAGGCTGCGCCCCTCGCCTTCCATGACGTAGGCGCCGTCCTTGAAGAATTCGGTCGATGCGCAGTCGAGCGCGATCAGCACGTCGCTGCCGAGCCTGTAACCCGCTGCGCCGGTCGCCTCACCGATAAAATCGAGGGCGGCCCGGGCCGAAGCGATATTGGGCGCGAACCCGCCTTCGTCGCCGACCGCCGTGCTGAGCCCTTTGGCATGCAACGCCGACTTCAGCGCGTGGAAGATTTCCGCCCCGCAGCGCAGGGCTTCGGAGAAATTGGGCGCGCCGACCGGCATCACCATGAATTCCTGGAAATCGATCGGATTGTCGGCGTGGGCGCCACCGTTCAAAATGTTCATCATCGGCACCGGCAGCAGGGTTGCGCCGGTCCCGCCGACATAGCGGTAGAGCGGCATGCCGCGCGCCTCGGCCGCAGCGCGAGCGGTGGCCAGGCTGACGCCGAGGATCGCATTGGCGCCAAGCCGGCTCTTGTTGGGTGTGCCGTCGAGATCGATCATTGCCGCGTCGACTTCGGTCTGGTCTTCCGCCTCGAAACCGACGATCGCTTGGGCGATCGCGCCGTTGACCGCCTGGACCGCTTCGCTGACGCCCTTGCCGCCCCAGCGCGACTTGTCGCCGTCGCGTTTCTCGACCGCCTCATGGGCGCCGGTCGAGGCGCCCGAGGGGACGGCGGCGCGGCCCATCGACCCGTCTTCCAACGTGACATCAACCTCGACCGTCGGATTGCCCCGGCTGTCGAGGATCTGCCGGGCGTGGATGTCGACGATCGCGGTCATGCGGGTCCCTTTTCCGATAAAATTCACGGTGGAGTTCGTTGCGGCCCCTATACGGCGCACGGCAAAGGGTGCAACTTGGCGACGGGATAATTATCTGACCGGAACGATGAGCGGGCGTGCCGGGTTGAAAGGCAAAAGGAGGACCACCAATGCCTGAACCCAAAGAAGGTGAATTGCCGAAAGGCAACGACTCCATCGCATCCGGCGCATCGACCGAAAATGAGGAGGCACTGATCGTGCGGGAACCCACTGCTCGCGACAAGGCGATCGAGAAGATCAAGACCGGCACCGACAAATTGTCCGGCCAGGCGGCGGACAAAGCGCGCGGACTGGTTGGCCAGGGGCTGGAACGAGGCGGCGATGCGCTCGCCAATGTGTCCAAGCTGGTTGGCGACACCGCCGCCGGGCTCGATGAGCGGCTAGGCGAGGAATATGGCGACTATGCCCGCAAGGCTGCCACCGCCCTCGAGGAAGCGGCCGGCAAGCTCAGCGCCAAGGACCCTGACGAATTGATCGAGGACACCCGCGAATTCGTCCGCAAGAGCCCCGGCGTGGCGCTGGCCGGAGCGGCAATCATCGGCTTCGCGCTGGTCCGGCTGGTCAAATCCGGCCTCGACCAGGCCCGTGGCGACGACGCAGAAGACTGATCGATGGCGAGCGGGGGCGTCGACGAGGAGGAAGCGCCGATTGGCGCGCTGTTCGGTCAGCTGATCGATGAGGGCAAGGCCTATGCCAAGGCCGAGCTGGGGCTGGCCAAGGCCAAGGCCGAGGCAAAGGCCGAGCTGGCCAAGAAGCCGGCAATCTATGGTGCGGCATCGCTGCTGTTCCTGATTGCCGGAGTCGTGGTGCTGTGCATGACGCTGGTCATGGCGCTGGCCACCTTGATCGGACCGCTGGCTGGCGGACTAGTCGCGGCTTTGGTCACGTTCGGCGTAGCCTATGGGCTGTTCCTGCTGGCCAAGCGGGAAATAGCGAAGCTCAAATGAGCGACAGCCCAAAAATCTCGGCGGCGCGGATCGAGGTTGAGAAGACCAAGGCGGCGATGCTCGACACGGCCCGCGAACTGCAGCAGCGGCTGCAGCCCAAGACCCTGGCCGGCGAGGCGTGGGAAAAGGCCAAGAACAAGGGCGCCGACCTCGCCGAGGACGCCGTCGATGCAGTCGCCAAGCGGCCCGTCGCGGTGGGGAGCGTCGTCGCCGCATTGGCGATGTTCCTCGCTCGTGACCCGCTAAAAAAGGCGACGATCAAATTTTATGACGTCATGACGCCATTGTTTGAACCCAGAAAGAAGCCGGCTGCGTTGAAGCGGAAGGCAGCCGCCAAATCAGCCAAGGTACCAGCCAAGGCACCGGCCAAGCGGTCTGCCCGGACCCCGCGGCGCGCACCGCCCAAGAAAACGGAGAAGGCATGATGGCCCGGCAGCAGAACACGAAAGAATCCCCCAGCGCCCGCGAACGGGCGATTGACGCCTATGACAGCGCCCGTGAACGCACCCAAGAGCAGGTCGATGGGTCGCCCTTGCTGGCGCTTGGCGGCGGGTTGGCGCTGGGCGCGCTGGTCGGGGCCTTGCTGCCCAGGACCAGGGCCGAGCAGCGGCTGATGGGCAAGGCCGGCAGCCGGATCACGACCAGCGCCCGCGACGCGTTCGACGCCGCCAAGGAGGCCGGCCGCGAAAAGCTGTCCGAGCTCAACATCACCCGCGATGCCGGGGCGAGTGCAGTCCAGTCCCTGATCGACGGCATCGGCGAGGCAGCGCGATCTAGCGGCCAGGCAGCGGTCGATGCGGTGCGCACCAAGGGCTGATTGAAGCAGCGATGCTTTTGGTGCTAGCGGCCCGCCCATGAGCAAACTTCACCTCGTCTTCGGCGGGCGGGTCAAGGACCCGCAGGGCCTCGAATTCACCGATCTAGAGCATATCGACCTGGTCGGGCTCTACGACAGCTACGCAGAGGCTGAAGAGGCCTGGCGCGGCGCTGCCCAGCGCAGCGTCGACGATGCCGAGATGAAATATGTCGTGGTCCACCTCCACCGGCTGCTCGAGCCGGGCATGGAAGGCATTTCGCGGCCGAAGGGCTGACGCCTAGGCTTTGCGGTAGCGCCACAGCAGCAACGGGCGCTGCAGCAGCATCCCGGCGATGAACCCGCCAATATGCGCCGGGGTCGCCAGCAGGACCCCCTCCCCTCCCGCCAGATAGCCGGTCATCCACTGCAGGACGATCCAGGTCGCGAGCAGCCAGGCGGCGTGAATCCAGCGATTGAGCTTCTGATTCCTGACGACCTGCCTGGGCCGTCCGAAGAACAGGGCATAGAGGCCGAACAGCGCGCTGATCGCACCGCTGGCGCCGACCAGCGGCATGGTGCTGGCGGGATCGACCGCGAATTGCGCGGCGGCCGACACCAGCGCGCCAACCAGATAAGCGAAGACCAGTCCGCCGGCGCCAATCACCCGCTCGACCTGGCTGCCGATGAACAGCAGCATCAGCATGTTGATGGTGAGATGAAGCCAGCCGCCATGCAGCAGCGCGGAGGTCAAGAGGGTCAGCACGGCGGGAACCGCGCCCGGCAAGGCCATCTGCCCGGTCAGGCGAGCGGGAATGAAACCGCCATATTGGGCCGAGAAATCAACCCCGGCGAACATGATGGCAATGGCCGATACCGCCACCGTGATGATGGCAATGATCGCGGTGGCGCTTTTCAGCTTCAGCACGGACTTAGATGAACTCGATCTTGGCGATCTCGTAGGAGCGGTCACCTGCGGGAGTCGACACGTCGACCTCGTCGCCCTTTTGGCGGCCGATCAGGGCGCGGCCGAGCGGCGAATTATAGCTGATCCGGCCGACCTTGGCGTCGGCCTCGGTCTGTCCGACCAGCTGGTAGCGGACCTTCTTGTCGTCCTCGTCGAGCAGGGTGACGGTCGCACCGAAAACCACCTTGTCGCCGCTAAGGGTCAATGGATCGATCACCAGCGCCCGGCTGAGCCGGTCCTCGATGTCGGCAATCATCGCCTCGATCTGCCCCTGCCGCTCCTTGGCGGCATGATATTCGGCATTCTCGGAAAGGTCGCCGTGAGCGCGCGCTTCCTCGATTGCGTCGATCACTTCGGGCCGCTCCAGCTTGAGGCGCTTCACGTCCTCGGTCAGCTGCTGATAGCCCTCGGCCAGCATCGGCACCTTGTCGCTCGCCATGATCACTTACCCTTTGTCTCTCTTGCCAAAACCCGCCCCGGCGCCGCTCCAGCAGGGCAGCGCATCGATGAGCGGATTAAGGGGAAAATCAGTTCTTCGAGGCGGAATAATAGGATTGGAGCGATTTTACTTCAAGCGCGTGCCCGCGCAGCGCCTCGATCGCCCGTGCGGTCGCCAGGCTGGCAGGGGCCGTGGTGTAATAGGGCACCTTGTTCTTGAGTGCCGCCTCGCGGATCGTCTGGCTGTCCTTCAGCGACTGCCAGCCCTCGGTGGTGTTGAACACCAGCTGGACGTCGCCAT
>NZ_JAHFPY010000081.1 GCF_023266535.1 Sphingomonas sp.
GACAAGGACGGCAAGCTCAAGCCTTTAAGTCTGGTCGCAAGCCGCTAAGGGAGCGGCATGACCGAATCGTCCAAGCCGTTTGACGGCAAGCTTGCGCTTGTCACCGGGGCCAGCCGCGGCATCGGCGCAGCCACCGCCGAGGCGCTGGCTGCCGCCGGCGCGCATGTCATCTTGACCGCCCGCACCGCCCAGTCGCTCGAACAGGTCGAGCAGCGGATCCATGAGGCCGGCGGCTCGGCGACGATTGCGCCGATGGACTTGACCGACGGCGACAACATCCAGAAGCTCGCCCAGGCCGTTGCCGAGCGCTGGGGCAGCCTCGACATGCTCATTCTCAATGCCGCGATGCTGGGTAGCCTGTCGCCGGTCGAGCATCTCGATCCGAAAGAGTTGGAGCGGGTGTTCAAGCTCAACGTCTTCGCCAGCCAGGCGATGATCGCCGCCTTCGACCCGCTGCTGCGTCGCGCCGACAAGGCCGACGTCATCGGCATCACCTCATCGGTCGGCGAAGAGCCGCGCGCCTTCTGGGGCGGCTATGGCGCGTCCAAGGCCGCCTTCGATACGCTGCTCGGCGCCTATGCCGACGAAACCGCCCATGCCGGGCGTCTCCGCGTCCAGATCGTCGATCCCGGCGCCACCCGCACCCGAATGCGCCAGCTCGCCTTTCCGGGGGAGGAACCCGACAGCCTCAAAGGTCCCGAAGTCGTCGCCGCTGCGATTCTCGAGCGGCTTCAGAGCGATGCCGAAACGGGCAGCCGCTCAAAGGTCGACGCCTAGCTCTTCACCATCGTTACCTGGGCGACGTCGATTCCGCCGCCGCGGAAGCCGCCTTCGCAATACATCAGATAATAGCGCCACAGCCGGTGAAAGCGCCCACTGAAGCCCTTGAGCCTGCCTTGGGCTACCGCTGTATCAAAACGGTGCCGCCACTGCTTGAGCGTTTCGGCATAATCGAGGGCAAACCCTTCGCGGTCCTGCCAACTCAGCCCCTGCTCATGCGCCAGTTGCTCAAACCGCGGTTCATCGATCAACATTCCTCCGGGGAAGATATAGGCCTGGATGAAGTCCGGATTACGCGAATATCCGCGGAAGATGCGATGATCGATCGAGATCAGCTGGATCGCTGCCCTCCCGCCCGGCTTGAGATTGCGGGCGATGGATTCGAGGTAGGAAGGCCACCAGCGCTGGCCGACCGCCTCGACCATCTCGACCGAGGCGACGGCATCGAATTGCTCGGAAATCTCCCGATAATCCTGCAGACGGATTTCAACATATTCGCTTAATTTCAGTTCTACAATTTTTGTATCTGCCCAACTTTTCTGCTCCGCAGATAAAGTCAATCCGACCACTTTTGCACCGCGTTTCGCCGCTTCGATTGCCATCGTTCCCCAGCCGCAGCCGATCTCCAGCAGCCGGTCGCCGGGTTTCAACTGGAGCCGGTCGAGCAGCATGGCAACCTTGCGCCGCTGTGCCGCCTCCAGGTCGTCGCCCGGCTCAAACCGGCCAGACGAGTAGGTCATGCTTGGGTCCAGCCATACCGCGTAGAAATCATTGCCGAGGTCATAGTGAGCGGCGATGTTGCGCCGGGCCATGCGCCGGCCGTTGTCTCGACGCCGATGGAGCAACTGGTTGTGCCAACGGGCCGTGCCCTTGGCCCGGGCAAACTCTCCCAGCGATGCACCGTTGCGCATGAACAGGTCGAACAGCGGCACCGGATCCGGCGAAGACCATTCGCCTTTCTCCCAGGCACGGTACCAGCCGACCGACCCCGACGTCGCCAGTCGGACCAGCGACAGCCAGCTGTGCAAATGGACGATCGCCGTGGGTCCCGGCCGATGAAAGCCGATCCGTCGCCGCGATCCATCGGGCAGCGTCGCCTCGATCCCACCCTCTCGCAGCCGATCATGAAGATGGTCGAGCAGCCTGGCAAACGCCGGCCCGACGAGCCGCCCCAACAGGCCGCTGCCGCTGGCGAACCGCAGCCCGGACCGAACCAGATGCTGACCTCGCGAAGCCATGGCGCCGACCTATCGCCCCTCTGGGGCTCAAGGCAAGCGCCCCCCCTCGTAAAGCTGCCGCATACTGCCGCGACTATCTGCCGCCCTCGGACCAACCGTTCGTCGTTAACCTGCCCGAACGGCGTTAACGCCCCTTGGCATCGGCCAGATCCCCCGTGAAACAGGCTTCAAACGCAGGCGTTCTTGCAGCGACGCCAACAGCAACAGGAGTATTCATGCGGAAGACGATGCTGGCCCTTGCCGCCGCAACCTTGACCGTTCCGACCATGCCCAGCGCTGCCCTCGCCGGTGACGGCTATTATCATGGCAGGGTGTGGCGGGACTCGCACGGCCGGCTGCGCTGCAAACGTTCCAACGGCACCACCGGCCTGATCATTGGTGCCGCCGGTGGTGCCCTGATCGGACGCGCGATCGACACGCATGGCGAACGAGCCACCGGCACCATCGTCGGCGCTGCCGCCGGTGCGCTTGTCGGCCGCTCAATCGACCGCGGCCGTTATCGCTGCCACTAGAGTTTCCCAGTTCGGCCGGCGCCCGTGCGGCCGAAGCCTCATCTACCAGGTGAGGCTGAACCGCACGCCCACCCCCTGATCCGGCGCCGGCCACCCCTCTTTCGAATTACCGAGCACAGCTGAGCGATTGCGAAGCAATCGGGAAGCAGTGCGAAGAGATAATGAGATTCGGACGGCGTGCACGCGAAGCGTGACACGACCGACGTCACGGGATTCACTCCCGTGACGGCCTCTTTCCGCCATGCTGTATTGACACAATAACACACCTATGCGAGTGAGGCGCATCAGGGAGGATAATGTCCATGTACAGCCAGAACGATCTCGACGAGGCCGTGGCTGCCGGCGCGCTCAGCGCTGATGCCGCCGCTTCGCTTCGTGCCTTCGTCGACACCCAGCGATCCTCGCCAGCGGTCGACGAAGAAAGCTTTCGCCTGATTACAGGCTTCAACGATATTTTCGTGTCGATCGCCGCCGCGATCCTGTTGTTCGCGGTCGGCTGGATCGGCCAGTCGATCGGTCAGTCGATGGGACTGGTCATCGACCATGACGGTCCTTCGCCGCTTGCCCCGTTGTTCGTCGCCGGCACCGCCTGGGGCCTGGCGCTGTTCTTTACGGCCAGGCGCCGTATGGCCCTGCCCTCGATCCTGTTGCTGCTGGCCTTTGTCGGCGGCGTGTTTGCGACCGTCGGGTTCGGCGTCGTACTCGGGGTTGGCGAACCGCCGAACGATCAGGAGGCCCTGATTGGCGGCATTATCGCGTCCATTTCCGGCGCCGTTGCGGCGGCAGCGGCTTGGCTGCATTGGAAACGGTTCCGCGTTCCGATCACCGTTGCGGCGGGCGCTGCCGCGGCCTCTGCGATCGTCGTCGGCATCGTCATCGCGGCACTGGGCCGCAGCCCGGACGAAGTCGAGGACATCATCCTCGGTGCGGTCCTGCTGCTCGGTATTGGCGTGTTCCTGTTCGCCATGCGCTGGGACTCGTCGGATCCGTCCCGCGTTACTCGCCGCAGCGACGTCGCCTTCTGGCTCCACTTGCTGGCCGCGCCGATGATCGTTCATCCGGTTTTCACGCTGCTCGGACTGAATGACGGCACCGCGACCATCGGCGAAGGCCTGGTCGTGATCGCCCTGTACGTCGCGCTCGGCATCACCGCCCTGGCGATCGACCGGCGCGCACTGCTCGTCTCGGCGCTTGCCTATGTGCTTTATGCGCTCAGCGAGCTGTTCAAGCAGGTCGGCGCGGTCGAGCTCAATATTGCACTGACCGCGCTGGTGATCGGTTCTGCGCTGCTGCTGCTGTCGGCCTTCTGGCACCAGGCGCGTTCGCTGGTCGTTCGCCGCTTGCCGGATGCGCTTCAGTCGAAGCTGCCGTTGCTGGACCGGGCTGCCAGCAGCCCTAGTCACGTACCAGCCGCATAAGCCGGCGCTCGAGCGGGGCCAGGACTCCATGAAGTTCGTGGCCCCGCTTCAGTACGGTTCCATGTTCTGAAACCAATGCAAACGCCCCCTGCTTCAAATGAAGTTGGGGGCGTTTTTCAATTCTCACTTCGGGGTTTTCGGCGGTGCGGCGGAAGGCGGCGAACACCGCCACCTCGGGGTCGAACCACAGGCCATAGTCGCGCCAGTGCCCGGCCGCGACCATCCGCCCGTAAAGATCGAGGATGCGCTGCAGTTCGGCGCGGTCAAATGCCGTGATCGGACGCCGGTCCCGCGGATGCGGAAACGGCGTGACAAGACCCTCCCTCACCGGGCTGAATCCCCCGGGATCGTCCCTGATGAAGCACAGGCTAGAAGCGACGCGCAGCGCGGGCCGGGCAGCCCGCGCAAGCGGCGCGACGACGCCAGAGCAAATTCAGGGGCGACCGCAAAGCGGCGGGCCGCATTTCCAGCATTGCGGCGTCGTTCATCAGTCACGATGGATATCCATCGCTCCTTCATCACTCCTTGCACTACTGCAAATTCGGCTCCGTCACGGGGCTTCCAGCCCGGTGAGGGAGGGTCCCAGCTCAAGCGGACTTAACTTTCGGTTTGGGCTGGCTGAGCGCGCGAAGCTCGGCGACTTCCTTGCGCAATGCCGCGATTTCGTCGTCCAATTCGGTCTGGCGCGCCCGCCCCGGATCGCAGTCCTCGCCACACAAGGTGCCATAGGGCAGGAAGCCGGGGCTATAATGGACCGCGTCGACCAGCACCGGCCTGGCCGGGATGCCGACCATCGTCGCGCCCGGCTCGACATCCTTGGTGACGACCGAATTGGCACCGATCTTCGCGCCTTCGCCGACCTCGATCGGGCCGAGCACCTGCGCACCGGAGCCAATTACCACGCCGGACCGGATCGTCGGGTGACGCTTCCCGCCAACGCCGGTCGACGGGTTGGTGCCGCCCAAGGTGACGTTCTGGTAGATGGTGACATTGTCGCCGATATCGGCGGTCTCGCCGATCACGGTGAAGCCGTGGTCGATGAAGAAATGTTCGCCGATCCTGGCACCGGGATGGATGTCGATCGCCGTCACCATCCGCGCGAAATGATTGACGAACCGGGCGAGGAAATAGAGCTCGCCGCCGTAAAGCCAGTGCGCGACACGGTGAAATGCCAGCGCCCAGACGCCCGGATATAGCAAAATCTCCCACCGCGATCGCGCCGCGGGATCGCGGGCTTTGACGGAGTCCAGATACTCAATCAGCGTCGACGCCAAGCCACAATTCCTTCTGCAGTCTCGTTCCCAATTTAAGGTGTCAGAGGCGTAATGAAAAGCCGGACGGCCTTTTTTGAGCGCCATAACGCATTGCCGCGACGCAACATCTGCGGCAGTTTGCGTCGATAAACAGGGTGGAGACGACAATTTTCGCGGACCTACTGGCTGATCCGGCCGCTCTGCTGCCATTCGTCATGATCGGCTTTGTGGCACAGATGATCGATGGCGCCCTGGGCATGGCGTTCGGCCAGATTTCGAGCACCATCCTGCTCAGTATCGGTATTCCTCCCGCCGTTTCGTCCGCTGGAGTCCATACTGCCGAGACCTTCACGACAGCCGTATCCGGGATCAGCCACGTCGCCCATCGCAACGTTGACTGGCGGCTGTTCTTCCGCATCGCCATCCCCGGCATCCTCGCCGGAATCATTGGCGCCTATGTGCTGACGCAGGTCGATGCGACGACCGCCAAGCCCTTCGTCCTCGCCTATCTGACGTCGCTCGGCCTCTACCTGTTTTATCGGGGCGTGATGCACCGGCATACCGAGCGCCGGCCCAAGATCGTCGAACCGCTCGGCGCGGTCGGCGGGTTTCTCGACGCGGCAGGTGGCGGCGGTTGGGGCGCGATCGTCACCTCGAACCTGCTGGTTCAGGGCAGCAACCCGCGAAAGACTATTGGCACGGTCAACACCGCCGAATTTTTCCTGACTGTCTCGATCTCCGCCACTTTCCTTGCCACGCTGACCCTGGCTGGGACCGCGGAGCACCAGGAGCTGCTATTCAAGGCGGTAGTCGGGTTGGTGATCGGCGGCGTGCTGGCCGCACCGTTCGGCGCCTGGATCGCCAAAAAGGTCAATCCTGACCTACTGCTGACCTTTGTCGGCGCCGTACTCACCCTCACCAGCGGCTACGGCCTCTACCGCGCCCTGGCCTGAAAAAGGGAGAGGTGGCGGCGAGGGCTCTATAAGGGGAGAACGCCCCCGCCGCCGCTGCTGCCCCCGCATCGCGAACACAGTAGTGGTTTCTAATCATGACGTAGAAGGCTAGCTTCAATCGTTCAAACTGATTATATCAATCGGATTGATTGGATTTATCGATGACAGCCTATCTGCCGACGATCAAGCAGCTGCAATACCTGGTCGCGCTCCGCCAGCACGGCCATTTCGGCAAGGCGGCGGACGCTTGTTTCGTCACCCAGTCGACATTGTCGGCGGGCCTCCGCGAGCTTGAGACGCTACTCGGCGTGACGCTGGTCGAGCGGACCCGCCGCGTAGTGCGCTTCACCCCGCTCGGGCAGAAAGTCAGCGACAAGGCGATCCGCGTCATCCGCGAGAGCGAGGAGCTGACCGACATCGCCCGGATCGAGGGTCAGCCGCTGCACGGCGAGCTCAGGATGGGGGTCATCCCGACCATCGCTCCCTTCCTGTTGCCGACGATGCTGCCGCGGCTCAGGAGCCAATGGCCCAAGCTCAAGCTTTACCTGCGCGAGGAGACCAGCCAGGCGGCGTGCGACGCGCTCCATCGCGGGCACCTCGACTGCGTGCTGCTGGCGATACCGTTTGCGTGCGGTGAGGTCGACACGGCGATGCTGTTCGACGATCAGCTTTATATCGCCTATCCGCGCGGCGAGGCGCCGGTCGAGCTGTTGGTCGCAGCCGAGACCATCGACGAGGCGCGCATGCTGCTGCTCGAAGACGGGCATTGCCTTAAGGACCATGCGCTGGCCGCCTGCAATCGGCCCGAGCTTCGCGCCGAAGCGACCATGATGGGAACGTCGCTGCACACGCTCGTGCAGATGGTCGATAATGGCCTCGGCCTGACCTTTGTGCCGCAAATGGCGATCGAGGCTGGAATCCTCGAAGGTACCAATGTCGACGCAAGGCAACTGCAGTCCACCCACGGATTCCGCCGGATCGCGCTGGTGTGGCGGCGGTCGAGTCCGCGTGAAGAAGAGTTCCAGTTGTTGGCAGAAGCGCTTCGGCTAATCGCCACTTCGATCGCGCCGGGGCTGGCGGCAATCGATAAGCCCGTGGACCCGCTCATCCTCCAGGTCGCCGACTAGTCTTTCCGTCGATACTCAGAGTCCGCGGCGCCCGGGGAGGGGAAGTGGGGCGCCGCGGACTCCAATGCCGGCTATTTGGCCAACGCCGGCTCACGTGCGGCCGCACCCGACGCTGACCCGTGTCGGGCCAGGTCGAAGCGGTCGGCATTCATCACCTTGGTCCAAACCTTGATGAAGTCGCGGACGAATTTCTCTTCGTTACCGCGCTCGGCATAGACCTCGGCTATTGCACGCAATTGACTGTTCGATCCGAAAATCAGGTCGGTCCGCGTCGCGCGCCACTTCTCTTGCTTGCCGCCGCGATCGTAGCCGACGAAATCTTCTTCGCCGCCGTCATCAACTGCTTCCCAGAAGGTGTCGTTGTCGAGCAGGTTGACGAAGAAGTCGTTGGTCAATTGGCCCTTTCGGTTGGTGAAAACGCCTTCCGGCCGGTCCTGGTAGTTGGCCCCCAGCACGCGCAGCCCGCCCAGCAGCACGGTCATTTCCGGGCCCGTCAGGCCGAGCAGCGAGGCGCGGTCGATTAGCAATTCCTCGGTCTTTACCGCCTGCTTGACCCTCAGATAGTTGCGGAAGCCATCGGCAGCGGGCTCCATCACGTCGAAGCTGGCAGCATCGGTCCACTCCTGCGTCGCATCGCCGCGACCGCCGGTGAACGGCACGGCGACATTGAAGCCGGCATCCCTGGCCGCCTTCTCGACCGCCGCTGTGCCGGCAAGGACGATCGCGTCGGCGATCGACAGGGACCCGCGCAATTCGTCGATCTTGGCCAGCACCTTGGCCAATTCGTCGGGCTCGTTGACGGCCCAGTCCTTTTGCGGGGCAAGGCGAATTCGAGCCCCGTTGGCGCCGCCGCGATAGTCGGTCTTGCGATAGGTCGAGGCCGACGCCCAGGCCGCCTTGACCAGCTGCCCAATGCTAAAGCCCGCGCCGAGGATCTTGTCCTTGAACGCCGCGACGTCGCTGTCCAACGGCCTGGAGCCGGCCGGGACCGGGTCCTGCCAGATCAAATCTTCCGACGGGACTTCCGGCCCGAGATAACGGATCTTCGGACCCATATCGCGGTGGGTCAGCTTGAACCAGGCGCGGGCGAAGGCATCCTTGAATGCTTCATGATCGGTGCGGAACTTCTCCGAAATCACCCGGAATTCCGGATCAATTTTGAGCGCCATGTCGGCGGTAGTCATCATCGTCGGCACCAGCTTGGAGGGATCGTGCGCCGCCGGCGCCATGTCCTCTTCGCGTTGGTTGATCGGCTGCCACTGCTGGGCACCCGCCGGCGATTTCACGAGCTCGTAATCATAGTCGAGCAGCAGGCGGAAATAATTTTCCGACCATTGGGTCGGCGTATTGACCCACGATCCTTCGATGCCGCTGGTGATGGTATGTTCACCGATGCCGGTTTCGAAGCTGTTCGACCAACCGAGATCCTGAAGGGCGATGTCGGAAGCTTCGGGCGCCGCGCCGACCAGGCTGGCATCGCCCGCGCCATGCGCCTTGCCGAAGGTGTGGCCGCCGGCGGTCAGAGCGACCGTCTCCTCATGATTCATTGCCATGCGTTCGAACGTGATCTTGATGTCGCGCGCCGACAGCAGCAGATCGGGATTGCCGCCCGGGCCTTCCGGATTGACGTAAATCAGGCCCATCTGGACCGCCGCCAGCGGGAATTCGAACTCGCTCTCCCGGTCGTCGAGGATGCGCGTCTGCACGCCTTCGCTGACCCACTTTTCTTCTGCGCCCCAATAAATGTCGCGCTCCGGCTCGAACACATCCGGGCGGCCGCCGCCAAAGCCGAAGACGGGTCCACCCATCGACTCGATGGCGACGTTGCCGGCGAGGATGAACAGGTCGGCCCAGCTGATATGCTTTCCGTACTTGCGCTTGATCGGCCACAGCAGCCGGCGCGCCTTGTCGAGATTGCCATTGTCCGGCCATGAATTGAGCGGGGCAAAGCGCTGCTGCCCGCTGTTGGCGCCGCCGCGCCCGTCGGCGGTACGATAGGTGCCGGCGGCATGCCAGGCCATGCGGATCATGAACGGGCCATAGTGCCCGTAATCGGCCGGCCACCAGGGCTGGCTGTCGGTCATCAGCGCGGTAAGGTCGTTCTTGAGCGCCTGATAATCGAGCTTCTGAAACGCTTCGGCATAGTCGAAGTCATCGTCCGTCGGATCCGGTGAGACATTGCCCTGATGGAGAATGTCGATCGGCAACGTGTCCGGCCACCAGTCCCGGTTGGTGCGGCCGAGCAGCGATCGCTCATTGCCCGGGCGATGCACGGGGCAGCCTCCGCCCACTTCACCGGTCTTGGCATCCATGTTTCAAGCTCCTGTCCGAAAGTTGAAACCACGCTAGGCTTCGACTTGAACGGGAGGAAACGAGTTAAGTTCGTCAGAGAGAGTTGGAAAATCGATAAGTGCCGAGCGCCCGAGCATAAGTGAGCGATTGCGCAGCAATCGGGAGCTTATGTCGAAGAGAGCGCGATGGCCGGCCAGCGGGTCGGCGTAAGCCGAACCCGACTGACGTCACGAATTTACTTCGTGACGGCTTCCAGTGTTCCGCTGTCCCCCGGACAGCCCGCGCGCTTCAGTCCATGTGTTTGAGGCCGATCCGCAGATAGTCGTAGCCGGTGACCAGCGTCAGGGCCGCCGCGGCCCACAGGCTGGCGAGGCCGACCATGTGCATCCACGCCTCGTGCGGGAAACCGCCGCTGAGGATCAGGGCGCCGAGTGCGACCAGCTGCAGGGTCGTCTTCCACTTCGCCAGCGCGCTGACCGGAACCGATACGTTGAGCGGCGCCAGGAATTCGCGCAGGCCCGATACGATGATCTCCCGGAGCAAGATGATCAGCGCCGGGATGACGGCCCAATTCTCGATGATCGGCGGATCGCCGTCGGCCTTGCGGCTGGCCATCAGCATCACCAGCACCGCCGCCACCATGATCTTGTCGGCGATCGGGTCGAGGAACTGGCCGAGCCGGGAAATCTTGGCCTGCGCCCGGGCGAGGTAGCCGTCGAAATAATCGGTAATGCCGACCACGCAGTACAGCACGAATGTAATCAAATAATCATAGGGTGCCGGCTTCCACAGCAGGAACACCAGGATCGGCACCGCCAGAATGCGCGACAGGGTCAGCAGATTGGGCAGCGTCAGCATCAGGCCGTTCGTTATAGCGTTTGGCCGTCCGCGCAAAGCTGGCTATGCAACCGGCGAAGTCCGCTAGAGTACCGCCGCCTTGCTGCAGAACGTGACCCATTTGCTTCGCGCGCGCCGGTTTGCGCCGCTGTTTGCAACCCAATTCCTCGGCGCCTTCAACGACAGCCTGTTCAAGCAGGGCGTCGTGCTGTTCGTCACCTACCAGCTCTATTCGGATGCGGCCCGCGAGGCGCAGTTCAACGCCATCGCGCAAGGCCTGTTCATCTTGCCCTTCTTCCTGCTGTCCGCCCTCGCCGGCCAATTGGCCGACGACCATGACAAGTCGCGGCTGATCCGCATCATCAAGATGGCCGAGATCTTGATCATGGTCGTCGGCGGTGCCGGGCTGTTGCTCGAAAATATCCCGCTGATGCTGGCGGCGGTGTTCGGGATGGGCGTCCATTCGACTTTCTTTGGCCCGATCAAATACGCCATCCTGCCGCAGCATCTGCAGAAGGACGAGGTGCTGGGCGGAACCGGGCTGGTCGAGGCCGGCACCTATATCGCTATCCTGCTCGGCACGATCCTGGCCGGCATTTTGGCGGACAAAGCTGTGCTGGCGGTGGTCGCAACGATCGGCATCGCTGTGCTGGGCCTGCTGACCGGGCGCCAGGTGCCCCCCGCCCCGCCGGCTGCCGAACGGGTCAAGCCCGACTGGAATATTTTCCGTGCCTCGGCGCGCCTCGTCAGCGAGACCATGCATGTGCCGAGACTGTTCCTGGCGATCCTGGCGATCAGCCTATTCTGGTCGATTGGCGCGGTGCTCATCGCGATATTTCCGCCCCTGGTCAAAAATGTCCT
>NZ_JAHFPY010000009.1 GCF_023266535.1 Sphingomonas sp.
CTACCGATCGAGCCGCGCAGGCGCAGGATCGCCTGGGCCAGCTCGTCCTTTTCGGCGACATTGGCCTCGCGGCTGGTGTCGAGCTCGGCCAGTTCCTGCTCGGCGACGAGGTTGACCGGACCGATCCGCTCGCGCTCGGCGGTCAAGCGATCGAGCGTATCCCGCTCGATGTCCGGGTCGCCGAGATTGGTGGGATCGAAACCAAGCTTTTCAGGTAGCAACGGCGGCGGACATTCGAACCGCTCGCCACATACCCGCGCAAACTCCATCCGCCGCTCGACATGGGCATCTGCGCGGGCAGCGGCGCCGGCGCGGGCTTCGCGGGCCGCGGCGGATGCTTCACCGGCTTCGGCCAGCGCCCGGGCAACAACCGCGACCGCTTCCTGCGCGTCGCGCTCGGCTTCGGCGGTCCTGGCGATCTCGGCCTCGCTGGTCGAAGCATCGCGCTCGATCCGTTCGATGTCGGCGGCGTGGCGGGCCGGCTCATCGGCCAGCTCCTCCTGTTCCTCCTCCATCGCCATCGCCCGGGCGGCGGTTTCGGCCAGCCGTTTCTCGGCCTGGAGCGAGCGGGTCCGCCACTCGCCCGACTCGCGCCCGGCGGCGGCGTGGCGTTCGCGGTCGGCCGCGGTTTCACGGGCGCGGGTAGCAGAACGGGCGCGGCAATCCGCGACCGCTTCGCCGGTCACCGAGGCCTTGCCGCGCGCGGCCTCGACCTCGGCCTGGAGCGTGTCCGGATCGGGCAGCGTGGCGAGGTTGCGAGTGGCGACGTCGACCGCGCCTTTCGCGGCCTCGGCCAGCGGCACCAGGTCGGCGCGGCGTTCCTCGATCCCCGAGCGCTGGGCGTCGAGCCGTTCGAGCGCAGCGGTAGCGATGTCGCCAGCGCGGGTCGCGTCGCGGCCGGCGCGCTCGGCCTCGGATGCCGACCTGCGGGCCGCTTCGGCTTCGGACCGGTGCGTTTCGACCGCCTGGGCTGCGGCATTGCGAGCGCCTTCCGCGTCGGCAACCGCCTGCTCCAGCCCAGGCAGCTGCCGGTCGATCTCGGTCAGGCGGTTGGCGCGGAGCAGACGCTCGGCCGCGGCGGCACCGCCGCCGACGCTGACGAACCCGTCCCAGCGCCGCATTACTCCTTCGCGGGTCACCAAACGCTGCCCGACAGCCAATTTCTGTCCGGTATCGCTGTTGGCCACGCCGACCTGGGCCAGGCGGCGCCGCAGCGCCGCAGGCGCCTCGATATGGTCGAGCAACCGATCGAGACCGTTTGCAAGCGGCGGATCGCCTGCCTCGGACTCGCTGCCTTGCCAGCGGCGCGGGCCCTCATTGCCCAATACCGCCTCAATATCTTCGCCAAGTGCTGCCGCCAGTGCCCGCTCATATCCGGGCGCAGCCTTCAATTCGGTCAGCGCGGCGCCGCCGCCATGGTCGAGCGCGCGGGCCAGCGCATCGCGTTCGGCCTTGGCCGCGCTCAGCGCCGCGCGCGCGGCGGCGAGGCCACTTTCGGCTTCGTCGCGGGCTGTTGCGGCTTCGGCACGCTGCTCCTCAGCCTTGGTGAGCGCGGTTTCAGCCGCAGCCAGCTGGCCGGCCGCTGCCTCGACCCACTTTTGAGAATCTTTGATGGATGCGCGTTCGGCCGACCCGTCGCCAATCCCCGCCAGTTGCTGGCTCAGCCGCTCGGTATCGGCGGCAAAACGGCCAGCCTGGGTCCGGGCTGCCTCCAGCGCGGCTTCGGCGACCCGGCGTTCGGCGCGCATTGCCGCTTCGCGCGCCAGCACGCCTGCCAAAGCCGCCTCGGCCTCGCGCGATTCCGCCTCTGCCTGGGTTAGCTCGGTGGCAATGCGGGCCGAGATGGTCTCGGCATCGGCCAGCCGTTCCTCGATCGCGCGCCGCTCCTGGTCGAGCGTTTCGATCGCCTTCGACGCGTCGGCCTTTAGCGCCACCTCGCGGGCGGTTTCGGCCGACAGCGCTTGCGACAACCGTTCCAGCTCGGCCAGCCGCCGCACCACCGTGTCGCGCTTGGCCCGGGCTGTGGCCAGCTCATGCGCCAGGGTGCGGCCGGCATCGCGCGCCGCCACCGCCGCATTGCGCCGCTCGGCCAGCGCCGCGGCCGCCTGTTCCTGGAGCGCCTGCGCGGCATAAACCGCCTGTTGAAGGCGCGCGACCTCGCCTTCCGCTGCCTTGGCTTCCTCCGCCGCCTCGGCCGCGGCGCGATCGGCATCGGCCCAGCGCGAATAGAGCAGCTTGCCCTCTGCCATCCGGATCTTGTCGGTCAGCGCCCGATAACGTTCCGCCGCCCGCGCCTGCCGTCTGAGCGCCGAGGCCCTCGCCTCCTGCTCGGTCAGCAGTTCATCGAGCCGCTGCAGATTGGCTTCGGTCGCCCTCAATTTCTGCTCGGCGTCCTTGCGGCGGGCGTGGAGGCCGGAAATCCCGGCCGCTTCCTCCAGCATCATCCGCCGCTCGACCGGCTTGGCGGCGATCACCGCGCCGATCCGGCCCTGGCTGACCAGCGCCGGCGAATGAGCGCCGGTGGCGGCGTCAGCGAACAGCAGTGAGACATCTTTCTGACGGACGTCGCGCCCGTCGACCCGATAGGCGGAACCGGCACCGCGCTCGATCCGCCGCGTGACCTCGCTCTCGCTGCGCTCGTCATTGTCGGCTTCGCCCGCGTCGCGCTCGATCAGCAACGAGACTTCGGCGAAGTCGCGCGCCGGGCGGGTCGCCGTGCCGGCAAAGATAACGTCTTCCATGCCGCCGCCGCGCAATGACTTGGGCGAGCCTTCGCCCATCACCCAGCGGATTGCTTCAAGCAGATTCGACTTGCCGCAGCCGTTGGGGCCGACCACTCCGGTCAGCCCCGGCTCGATCCTCAGCTCGGCCGGCTCGACAAAGCTCTTGAAGCCGCTGAGTTTCAGCCGGCGAAAGCGCAACGCTGTACCCCCATAAGCGTCATGATCAGCTATTCAGCGCTTCCTTGATCTTGGGCTCAAGCAATTCCCATGTCGCGGTCTGTTCGACCACTTCGCCGTTGATCAGGAAAGTCGGCGTGCCCGGGATGCTGTAGGTCGAGACCGCGTCGCTGTTCATCTGGACCAGCTTGTTGATCTCGGTCTCATTGGCCAGGCACTGCTCGCCCTTGGCACGCGGCACGCCGCGCATCGACGCATAGGCCTTCAAGCCACCAAGGTCGGCAATGGTCGAGAATTGCTGGGCGGGCGCCATCCCCTGCAGCGACTGCATCTTGGCCGGATCGGTCGCCTGGATCTTGCCGACCCACTCGCGCTGATCCTTGAACAGGTTGCGGGTCAGGCCGAAGAAACTCGCTTCGCCGCCGCAGCGGGCCAGCAGGGTCGCCGTCATGTCGAACGGATCGCGCACGAAATTGCGGAATTCCCAGCTGACCAGGCCCTTTTTGACGTAATTTTCGACGAGGGAGTTGCCTCCCTCTTCCTCAAACGCGGCGCAGTGCGGGCAGGTCAGCGAGCCGAATTCGACCAGCTTAACCTTGGCGTTGGGGTTGCCCATGACGAACCCGCCTTCGGGCGTCTTGGACACGACCGTCGACCAGTCGCCGTTGTTGGGCGCCGGGACCGGCTTGGCGGTGACTTCGACCGCGCCGTTGGCGGTGGCCGCACCCTTCTCGGCGTTGCAGGCAGTGGCGAGCAGCGCCGCCGAGGCGAGGAACAGGACTGAGATTCTCATGGGGGTCATTTGCTCCGGATGATGGGAATGGTTGAGGTTGGCAGCTTGTCGACGGCCGGTGTGCCGCGCGATCCGGCGAGCTTGCCGGCCAGCGATTCGAGCACGGTGCGAAGTTCGGGATCGGCAATCTGGCGGAGGCCCTCGCCCAGCTCGGCCGGGACCGGCACGGCGGCGGGCCGCTGCACATTGGCTTTCGGCCTTGGGGCGCGCCCCTGGCTGAAGGCGACCTTGTTGACCGCCTCATAGCCGAAGAAGCGGTTGACCCGCTCGATGATCAAGGGCGCCAGATGCTGCATCAGCGGAGCATGAGCGCCTTCGACGCTCAACGTCAGCGTTCCGCCGGACTTTTTGCCGCCCGGGAAGCGGATCGATTCCGGGGTCGAAACCTTGGCGTAGCGTTCGCCAACGATTTCGGTCCAGCGGCTGACCACCGCGCCCTGGACGAAGCCGAATCGCTTGAAGGTCGCTCCGGCGATGTCGCCAACGAGCTCGCCGCAACGCCGGGCATGGCCGCGGCGCGCGTCATTATCGTTGGATTCGGGACGTGGGGACTTCGCCATCGGGAATGACCATGCCATAGCGTTTTCATGCTCGCCAGTGCTGCTGAACGGCTCCTGACTCATTATGACCGGCATGCCAGGGCGCTGCCGTGGCGCAGCCCGCCGGGGAGCGCGCCGCAAGACCCATATCTGGTGTGGCTGAGCGAAGTGATGCTGCAGCAGACGACGGTCGCAACGGTGCGCCCGCGCTTTCGCCGCTTTATCGAGCGCTGGCCGACCGTCGAGGCGCTGGCCGCGGCGCCGGATGTGGAGGTGCTGCGGGAGTGGGCGGGCCTCGGCTATTATGCCCGCGCCCGCAATCTGATCGCCTGTGCCAGGCAGGTCGCGGCGATCGGCGGCTTCCCCCGCACTGAAGCCGAATTGCGCAAATTGCCCGGGCTTGGCGCCTATACCGCCGCGGCCATTGCCGCGATCGCGTTTGGCGAACGGGCGGTGGTGATCGACACCAATGTCGCGCGAGTGGTCGCTCGTTACCATGGCCTCGAACAATCGCTGGAGCAGGTCCGCGACGAAATCCGGAAACTTGCCAAAGGGATGACGCCCGCGGACCGGCCGGGCGACTTTGCCCAGGCGATGATGGATTTGGGCGCGACCATCTGCCGCCCGAAGAGCCCCGAATGTTCGGCATGCCCGCTGGCGGGCGACTGCAGGGCATTTGCCAGCGGCGACCCCGGGGCATTTCCTGCGCCGAAGGTGAAGCGCGTGCGGCCGCACCGCCATGGCCTAGCCTGGTGGATCGAGCGCAATGGCGCGATCTGGCTGGTCCGCCGTCCGGCCAAGGGCATGCTCGGCGGGATGGCGGCTTTGCCGGGGCCGGAATGGGGCGATGAGCCGACCACAATGCCGGCGATCGCCAGCGTCTCGCATGGCTTCACCCATTTCACGCTCGACCTGCACATTGCTGCCCGCGCCGAAACGATCGGCGACGGCTGGTGGCAGCCAGTCGATAGGATTGCCGAAGCCGGCCTCCCGACCCTCTATAGGAAGGCAGTCGAAGCTGTCCTCGCCAGAAAGGAAGTCCTTGCCGCCTGATCCATTCTTCGCCGGCGAAGGGCTCGACCGCGCCGACCATCTGCGCGCCGATCCGGCCGCAATCGCCGCGCTGCTTGGGCATGGCGACGCGCTTCAGCTGGTGTGGGACAATGGCGCGCCCTCTCTCGACGAACGGGGCAAGCTTAAGTGGCAGGATATTTCGGGCGAGCCGCCGCTATTTCTCGGCTTCGACCAGGGCGCGCCGCGCTTTTCGGCCCTGCCCGACGGCAGCACGCCGGCCAACGCTTACGCCCACATCCATTTGCTGGCGCTGCTCGACGTCAGGGATGCACCGACCTTCTCCGCGGCGCTGAGCCTCGCCAACTGGCATCGCCGCCACGGCCATTGCTCGGTCTGTGGCAGGATGACCGAACCCAACCGCGGCGGCTGGTCGCGCGCCTGCCCCAATTGCAGTGCCGAACATTACCCGCGCTCCGATCCGGTGGTGATCATGCTGGCCGAGCATGAGGGCCGCCTGCTGCTGGGCCGCCAGCCGCAATATCCCGAAGGCCGCTATTCGGCGCTGGCGGGGTTCGTCGAACCCGGCGAATCGATTGAAGATGCGGTCGCTCGCGAGCTCAAGGAAGAGGCCGGGATCGAGGTTTACGACGTGCACTATTGGTGCAGTCAGCCCTGGCCCTTCCCCTCGTCGCTGATGATCGGCGCCCATGCCACCGCGGCAAGTGACCAGCTCATCATCGACAAGAACGAGCTCGACGATGCGCGCTGGTTCAGCCGCGGCGAGGTGCTTGCCGCATTGGCGGGCGGACCCGCGGCGCCGTTCCAGCCGCCGCCCAAATGGGCGATTGCCCGGACGCTGCTTGACCATTGGGTCGACGGCTTGAAGTAAGCCATATCGGGCCTTAAAGGCGCTGGCACGGTTTCTCTTTCCATTCGGCTCGGCCGCAGGGGTTTCATGAACGATCGCAACAACACCATCGCCGGCTGGGTCCTGTTCGCCGGTATCGTCGCGCTGGGCTCGTCGATCGTCTCTTCGGAAGTGTTCAACACCCACCGTCCCGAGACGATGGGCTATCCGATCGAGGGTGTCGAAGTCGAAGGCGGCGGCGCTGCCGAAGCGGCCAAGCCGATCGAATTCTACCTGGCCTCGGCCGAGCCGACCAAGGGCGAGCAGGTGTTCAAGAAGTGCACTGCTTGCCACAACGCCGACAATGGCGGCGCCAACGCGCTCGGCCCGAACCTGTGGGGCGTGCTGGGCGAGCCGGTCGGCAAGGGCGCCAATGGCTTTGCCTTCTCCGAGGCGCTGTCCGGCAAGGGCGGCAACTGGGACTTCAGTAGCCTCAACGAATGGCTATCGAACCCGAAGAAGTTCGCACCCGGCACCAAGATGACCTTCGCCGGCCTCGGCAATCCCGAGGACCGCGCCAACGTCATCGCGTTCCTCAATGCGCACAGCAATGCGCCCAAGCCGCTCCCCGCCGCTCCGGTTGAGACCGCCGCCAAGGACGAAAAGGGCGAGACGCCCGCGGCGGAAGGCAACGAGGCCGCACCGGCCAAGCCTGCCGCCAAATAAGCCGGCATGACTGTCCAATGAAAAGGGCGGCCTCGAGCCGCCCTTTTTGTATCATCTAGGTAAGAAGTCAGCAGACTTCGTAATGTTTGCAGACGGCGTCCCACGCCTCTCCGGCGGTCTCGACCCAGGTGATGAGGTCGAGGTCGTGGGGTGAAATCACACCTTCCTCGGCCAGTCCCTGGAAATCGACCACCCGCTCCCAGAACTCCCGGCCAAACAGCAGGATCGGCAGCGGCCGGACCTTGCCGGTCTGGATCAGCGTCAACAGCTCGAACATCTCGTCGAACGTGCCGAACCCGCCGGGAAATACTGCTACCGCCCGGGCGCGGAGCAGGAAGTGCATCTTCCTCAGCGCGAAATAATGGAACTGGAAGCTCAAATCCGGCGTCACATAATGGTTGGGCAATTGCTCGTGCGGCAGCACGATGTTGAGCCCGATTGAATCGACGCCGACATCCTGCGCGCCGCGGTTGGCGGCCTCCATGAACGACGGTCCGCCGCCCGAGCAGACCACGAAATGCCGCTTGCCGTCCTCGTCGACCGGATGCTGGCTGACGCGTGCGGCGAGCTTGCGCGCCTCGTCATAATAATGGGATTTGGCGACGAGCTTCTCGGCGACCTGCTTGTCCCAGTCGGTCCGCGCAGCCTCGAGCAGCGCCTTGGCCTTTGACGGTTCGGGCACGCGCGCCGAGCCATAGAAGACGAAGGTCGAGGCGATGTTGGCCTCGTTCATCAGCAATTCGGGCTTCAACAGCTCGAGCTGGAAGCGCACCGGCCGCAAATCCTCGCGCAGCAGGAAATCGGTGTCCTGGAACGCAAGCTTATAGGCTTCGCTCTCGGTTTGCGGGGACGATGGAACGTGCTTGGCGGCCCGCGCATCGGTCGAGGCCTGCGGGAAAATCCGCTTGGGAGGTTTGGGATCAGTCATGTCGGGGGAGCGGCTTAGCGGCCAACCGCGTCCTCGAAAAGCTAAGGGTTCAACGCTTTGCAATATTTCTGCTGCTCTTCGGGTGAGCTGCGCAGCCGCGTGTCGAGATAATAGGTCGCCGCTTCAGTGACATAGTCGCTATGTTCGGCGTCGATGAACAGCGCCGCATCGCGCTTCCAGGCCGCGACGCATTCTTCCTTGACCCGGGTCGAGCGGCCGCAATCGACGAAATTATCGAACGCGGTCTTCCATTGCAGGAACTGGGCGCGGTTCATCGGCGCGCCATGGCCGGGGATCAGCGTCGTGAACGGTGTGGCCGCCACCTCGACCAGCGCCTTCTTCCAGCCGTCGGCGCAGGCGGTATCCATGAACGGCACGATGTCGACCACCAGGTCGCCGACGATCGCCAGCCCTTCGTTCGGCACATAGAGCCAGAGGTCGGCCTCGGTCGCGGCGAACGGCGCGACATGGACCTCCAGCTTGCGCCCGGCGATCTTCATCCTGGCCGATTTGGTGACCGGCACGGTGGGTTTCAGCGTCTCGGGATGATCGAGCCGGTAGCGCGCGCGGGTCAGCTGCGCCTTAATGTCGGCCGGCGTCTTCGGATCGGCCAACAGCTTGTCGGCCCGCTCGCGCCCGCGCTGGAGAAAGTCCTTCAGCGCCCCGTCGATGGCGTTGGTCGCATAGACCTGCGCCTTGGGATAGGCGGCGCGGATGTCGTAATTGCCGGTCGTGTGATCGAGGTGCCAGTGGGTGTTGACGATCGCCGCGATCGGCTTGCCGCGTTGCTTGGCGTAGGCCAGCAGCAGCTCGGCATGCTCCGGGTGCCGTCCGGTATCGACCACGATCAGCCCCTGCGGCGCGTCGAGGAAGATGCTGTTGCCGTCCGGCCCCTTGTCGAGTGGCACCGAGCCCGGAATCAGCGTGTAGCTCGGCTCGACCAGCTTGACCTTGGGCGCCGCGGCACCGGTCAACAGCCCGGCTATCGCCACCAGCAGAAAGATTGAACGCCGCATCGCCGCCTCCCCTTTTCCGCGGAGGCTAGGCGAAGTTAGCTGCCATGGAAGTGCCGTTCGACGAAGTGCGCCGGCGCCTCGCTTAATACACCCGCTTCTTGGGCTTGATGTAGTCGATCTCGTCGGTGAGCGTGTAGGCGTGGACCGGGCGGTAATCGATCTTTACTCCGCCACCCTGGCCGCCCCAGCCGTCGAACCAGGCGACGGTGTGCTTCATCCAATTCTTGTCGTCGCGCTCGGGGAAATCCTCATGCATGTGCGCGCCGCGGCTTTCCTTGCGGTTGGCGGCGCAATGCATCGTGACCACTGCTTGTGAGAGGAGATTGTCGAGCTCGAGCGTTTCGACAAGATCGCTGTTCCAGATCAAGCTGCGGTCGGAAACGCGGACGTCGGCCATTTTCTTGTAGACGGCGTCGATCTTGGCCTGGCCCTCCGCCAGCGTCCGTTCGGTGCGGAACACGGCGCAGTCGGCCTGCATCGTGTGCTGCATTTCCTCACGGATCATGGCGGTCGGCAGTGAGCCCTCGGCGTGGCGGAACTTGTCGAGCCGCGACAGCGCCATCTCGGACGCACCATCCTTGAGCAGCGGCTGGGCGGCACCGGGCTTGATCACTTCGGCCAGACGGAGGCCCGCGGCCCGGCCGAATACCACCAGGTCGATCAGGCTGTTGGACCCCAGGCGGTTGGCGCCATGCACCGAGACGCAGGCCGCTTCGCCGACCGCGAACAGGCCGGGGACGACACTGTCCGGCTCGCCGTCCTTCAGCGTCACCACCTCGCCATGATAATTGGTTGGAATGCCGCCCATATTATAGTGGACCGTCGGGGTGACCGGTAGCGGCTGACGGGTCAGGTCGACACCCGCGAAGATCTTGCCGGTCTCGGTGATGCCGGGCAGCCGCTCGTGCAGGATCTTGGGATCGATATGGTCCAAGTGGAGGAAGATATGATCCTTCCTCTCGCCGACCCCGCGTCCTTCGCGGATTTCCATTGCCATCGAGCGTGACACTACGTCACGGCTGGCGAGGTCCTTGGCCGACGGCGCGTAGCGCTCCATGAAGCGCTCGCCCTCGCTGTTGGTGAGGTAGCCTCCCTCGCCCCGCGCGCCCTCGGTAATCAGCACGCCGACGCCGTAGATACCGGTCGGGTGGAACTGGACGAATTCCATGTCCTGCAGCGGCAGGCCGGCGCGCAGCACCATGGCATTGCCGTCGCCGGTGCAGGTGTGGGCGCCGGTGCAGGAGAAATAGGTGCGGCCATAGCCGCCCGTAGCCAGCACCACGGCCTGGGCCCGGAAGCGGTGGATCGACCCGTCGTCGAGGCACAGCGCGACGAGGCCGCGGCAGACCCCATCCTCCATGATCAGGTCGAGCGCGAAATATTCGATATAGAAGTCGGCGTCATACTTCAGGCTCTGCTGGTAGAGCGTGTGAAGCATGGCATGGCCGGTGCGGTCGGCCGCGGCGCAAGTCCGCTGAGCCGGCGGGCCTTCGCCCATATTCTGCATCATGCCGCCGAAAGCGCGCTGGTAGATCTTGCCTTCGCCGGTCCGGCTGAACGGCATGCCGGCATGTTCCAGTTCATAGACCGCCGCCGGTGCCTCGCGGACCATATATTCGATCGCGTCCTGGTCGCCCAACCAATCGGACCCCTTGACGGTGTCGTACATGTGCCAGGTCCAGTGATCCGGCCCCATATTGCCGAGCGAGGCGGCGATGCCGCCTTGTGCCGCCACGGTATGGCTGCGGGTCGGGAACACCTTGGTGACGCAGGCGGTTTTCAGACCCTTTTCGGCGGCGCCCATGGTGGCGCGGAGGCCCGAGCCGCCCGCGCCGACCACGACGACGTCATAGACATGGTCGATGATCTTGTAGGCGGTCATGCTGCAACCGGTGCGAACACGATCCGGGCCAGCGCGAACAGCGCGACCGAGGCGCCAGCGATCGCTGACATGGTCAGCAGATAATGCAGCGCGATGCGGTTGCCCTCGTCATGGACATAATCATCGACGGCGACCTTGAGGCCGTCGAGGCCATGCTTGAATGCAGCGACGACGAACAGCGCCATCGGGATCGCGGTCCAGGCCGAGCTCAGCCACTCCTTGAGCGTCGCCAGCTCGAATTTCGGCAGCATGACGAGCGAGAAAAGCAGCCAGAAGGACAGCAGCACCAGCGCCACGCTGGTGAACCGCTCCTCCAGCCAGTGGCCGCCGCCTTCGCGGGCCGA
Source organism: Sphingomonas sp. (assembly GCF_023266535.1). Taxonomy (GTDB): domain Bacteria; phylum Pseudomonadota; class Alphaproteobacteria; order Sphingomonadales; family Sphingomonadaceae; genus Sphingomicrobium. The sequence continues at coordinate 10,990 of NZ_JAHFPY010000009.1, forward strand.
GCCCAGTCCCTTGACCTTGCCCAGCGGGGTCGCGCTTTCGCCCAGGCTCATTTGCCCACTCCCATCAAAATGTACCAGGTCAGCGCGGTCGCGCTCAGCGACCCGACCAGCGTCATGATCGCCCAGAAGCGGTTGACCTTGAGCTCATAGCCGGCGCCGGTATCGAGCACGAGGTGGCGGAGGCCCGAGAAGAGATGCTGGAAGAAGGCCCAGGTCAGGCCCGCCAGGACGATCATCCCGGCCGGGCTCTGCGCAATCTTGGCGAAGCCGGCATAGGCCTCCTCGCCGCCGGCGATCGACACCAGCCACCAGGCCAGCACGGCCAGGCCGGCGACGGTAATGGCGCCACCGGTAACGCGGTGCAGGATCGATACGGTCATGTGCGCTCCCCACCTGTAGACGCCAAGGTGCGGCGAAAGGGGTCGCTCGGCTTTGCTGTTCATGGGTCCTCGAACCGCTGAATGGAAGGGCACCGAACCCCTAGGCAGCAACCGCTCAACTGGCAAGTTTCAGCGAGAGCTAACCCGCCTTTAACCATTGTCCCCGCATAGCGGCTCCACAACTCAGCTCCAGCGGGGATTCCGGTTAAAATGGCGAATGTGGTTCAGGGAACGTCCAACGGCGAATATGATCTGGCGCGGAGCCTGCATCTTTACGACACGAGCGGCGACTTGCCGGGCCGGGCCCGCGAGCTGTGGCAGCTGATCAAGGACGACGCCAGGAGCTTCGCTCGCGAATTCTGGCGCCGCTACGCCATCTCGCCCGAGGTGAAGGAAACCTTCGACGACCAGCGGCTCGACCAGCTGGCCGACAGGATCGTGCCCTTCATCCAGGCCAAATTCGAGCATTTGGACCACCCCAAATGGACCCATGAAGCCCAGGGCTATGTCGCCAAGGCGCTCGGCGGCGGGCTCAGCCTGTCGACCCTGCTCGCCGGGATCAACGCCGAGACCGAGGCTGCCTATGCGGCGATGCGCAGGCGGGTCGAGGATGAGGAAGGCCAGGTCCGCTTCGCCCGCACCCTGTCGGAAGTGCAGGCGATCGAAATCGACTGCTTCATCCACCACGGCATCACCATCACCCGCAGGGAAAGCGAGCAGGACCAGTCGCGTCAGGCCGGCAGCTTCAACAGCAAGGTGATGGGCGTGGTCCAGGACTGTACCCGCGAGAGCGACGAGCTGCGCGCACAGGCCGGCCATTCCGCCACCGCCGCTCGCGGCATGCTGGGCAAGACCAGCGAGGTTGCCGCGGCGGCCGAGCAGTCGGCGGTGGCGATGCGCGAGGCGGCGCAGACCGCGGCCGGCCTCATCCGCGCGATCGAGGATGCCAGGACCGAGGTCGAAGTCGCCGCCGGCGTCGCGACCAAGGCCGGCGACCAGGCTGACAAGGCCGTTGAAGTCAGCAAGGCCCTGTCGAACCACGTCGAAGCGATCGAATCGATCCTCGGCCTGATCCGCGACATTGCCGGGCAGACCAATTTGCTCGCCCTCAACGCGACGATCGAAGCCGCCCGCGCCGGCGATGCCGGCCGCGGCTTCGCGGTCGTCGCCCAGGAAGTGAAGTCGCTTGCCGCCCAGACCGCGCGGGCGACCGACGATATCACCAACAAGATCACCGCCATCCAGCAGGCGACCAGGCAGACGGTCGAGGCCAATGGCTCGATCAGCTCGACGGTCGAAGAGGTCGAAGCCTCCGCCAACCGCATCCGCGCGGCGATGGAGCTGCAGGCCCAGACGGTGACGATGATCACTGCAGCGGTCGACGAGACCGCGCTCGCCGCCGATTCGATGAGCTCGACCATCGCCGCGATCCGCTCCGACACCGAACAAGTCGCCAAGGATATCGACCAGGTCGAACAGGGCTTTGGGCGCTTCTCGACCCGCATCGCCGATTTCCGTTCCGCCACCAGTGAGTTTGTGTCGACCTTCGCCGCCTGACCGGAAGGCCCAAGACCATGACCGCCCTGCAGCCATTGACGGACCATCAAGTGACCAACCGGCTGGAAGCCTATAACAAGGGCGGCGCGCTCGAGCGCAGCATCCGTGGTCTGTGGGATCATGCCGGCGATATCGTCGAGGGCGAAGTCCGGGCGATGTACGACGACGAGGCCGCGACACGCGTCCGCACCCATTATACCTCGCCGGTCGACGCCAAATGGATGCAGTCGGTCGCCGAATATGGCCGCCACATCTACGCCGAGAAAATCTCCGTCCCGGCCTACATCGCCAAGCGCGACCGGCTGGTCAGCGGGATCATCGCCAGGCTGTTTGACAAATTCGCCGACGACCAGGATGTGCTCAAGCAATGCGTCACGTCACTGCAGCAACTGACTGCCTATGAAACGGACATCATCCTCGCCCAGGTCGCGCTGCTGGAGGCCAATGAGGCGGCCAACAGCCGGGGCGAAGAGGGCCTGTTGTTCGAGCAGCATGTGGCGACCCTTGTCCAGCATACGGGGAGCCAGGCCGGCGCCCTGACCGACCGCACCCGTTCGACCGCCACGGCGGCGCGCGGCATGCTGGGCAAGACCAGCGAGGTTGCCGCGGCGGCCGAGCAGTCGGCGGTGGCGATGCGCGAGGCGGCGCAGACCGCGGCCGGCCTCATCCGCGCGATCGAGGATGCCAGGACCGAGGTCGAAGTCGCCGCCGGCGTCGCGACCAAGGCCGGCGACCAGGCTGACAAGGCCGTTGAAGTCAGCAAGGCCCTGTCGAACCACGTCGAAGCGATCGAATCGATCCTCGGCCTGATCCGCGACATTGCCGGGCAGACCAATTTGCTCGCCCTCAACGCGACGATCGAAGCCGCCCGCGCCGGCGATGCCGGCCGCGGCTTCGCGGTCGTCGCCCAGGAAGTGAAGTCGCTTGCCGCCCAGACCGCGCGGGCGACCGACGATATCACCAACAAGATCACCGCCATCCAGCAGGCGACCAGGCAGACGGTCGAGGCCAATGGCTCGATCAGCTCGACGGTCGAAGAGGTCGAAGCCTCCGCCAACCGCATCCGCGCGGCGATGGAGCTGCAGGCCCAGACGGTGACGATGATCACTGCAGCGGTCGACGAGACCGCGCTCGCCGCCGATTCGATGAGCTCGACCATCGCCGCGATCCGCTCCGACACCGAACAAGTCGCCAAGGATATCGACCAGGTCGAACAGGGCTTTGGCACGTTCACCGACCAGATTGCCGACTTCACCCGCAAGACCAAGGAATTCGTCGCCCACTTGGCGGCGTAACAAAGGGTCGTCATTCCCGCGAAAGCGGGAACCTAGTTTTTCTTCTTTTGCTGGGTCCCCGCTTCCGCGGGGATGACGAATGAAGGGTGGCTCGCTACTGCCAACACATGAACATCCTCCTGACCGGCGCCAGCCGCGGCATCGGCGCCGCCACCCTTGAGGCGCTCACCTCGGCCGGCCACCATGTCGCCGGCCATTCGACGCGTGGCGGCAATGGTTTGATTGCCGGCGACCTCGCCGACCCCGCCGCGCCCCGCGCCATCTGGAACGCCGCGCTCGACCGGTTGGGCGGGCGGATCGACGCGCTGGTCAACAACGCGGGCATTTACGAAGGGGTTGCCGACGATGCTTCGGACGATGAATGGCACGCTGCCTGGGACCGCACGCTCAGGATCAATCTGGAGGCAACGGCCGACCTCTGCCGCCTCGCCGTCGGCCATTTCCGGGCTAACGGTGGCGGGCGGATCGTCAACGTTGCCAGCCGCGCGGCCTTCAGGGGCGATTCATCGCAGCACTGGCACTACGCCGCATCCAAATCAGCGATCATCGGCATGACCAAGACCATCGCACGCGGCTACGCCGCCCAGAATATCCTCGCCTTCGCGGTCGCGCCGGGCTTCACCGTGTCGGAAATGACCGAGGAATATCTCGCCGGCCGCGGCGGTGCGGCGATCGTCGCCGACATTCCGCTCGGCCGGGTGACCAGCACCGACGAGGTAGCCGAAGCGATCCGCTGGCTGGCGACGGAGGCTCCCGCCGCGTCGACCGGCTCGGTGATCGATTTGAACGGCGCCAGCTATGTTCGCTAGGGCCGCGCTTGCCTCGATCCTGTTGGCCAGCGTTGCCGCGGCGCAGATTTCCATCCCGCTTGGCAAGAAGCCACCTCAGATCGAGCGGCCGATCCACCCGATCGAGGAATGGGGTCCGCATTGGGCCGAGGCGTGCGGCGATTCGACCGACTGGGACAAGCCCGCCCCGCCCGTCCGGATCCACGGCAACACCTATCTGGTCGGGACCTGCGGCATTTCGTCGATCCTGGTCACCGGCGACGAGGGCCATGTGCTGATCGATGCCGGTACCGAGAAGGGTGCCGACCTCATCGCCAACAACATCAAGGAGCTCGGCTTCAAGCTCCGCGATATCAAATATCTGCTGATCAGCCATGAGCATCTCGACCATGTCGGCGGCGCAGCGCGGATGCAGCAGCTGACCGGCGCAACGCTGGTCACATCGCAAGCCGCCGAGCGCGTCCTCAACAGCGGCGGCGCCAGCGCCGACGACCCCCAGGCCGGGATGCACAAGCCCTTCCCCGCCGCCAATGTCGGCCGCACGGTCGGCGACGGCAGCGAGGTTCGCTTCGGCAATCTGCTGCTGACCGCGATGCTGACGCCGGGCCACACGTCGGGCGCGACCAGCTGGCGCTGGGAGAGCTGCGACGGCGGCGTCTGCAGGACGATGGTCTACGCCGACAGCCTGACGCCGATCAGCCGCGACGATTACAAGTTCAGCGACCATCCCGAATATCTCGCCGCCTATCGCGCCTCGATCGCCAAGATCGCCGACAGCCGCTGCGAGATTTTGCTGACTCCGCACCCCTCGGCCAGCAACATGAAGGAACGGATGACCGGCAAGCTGCCGCTGTTCGATCTCGATGGGTGCAAGAATTATGCAGCGGAACGGACCAAGCAATTGGACGAACGGCTGGCCAAGGAAGCAGGTTCCTCCCCATCGCAGGGTGATGGGGAGGGGAACCATCCGGAGGATGGTGGAGGGGTAAAGTGATGTGCTTTCTACCCCTCCACCAGCTGCGCTGGTTCCCCTCCCCAAGCGAGCTTGGGGAGGAATTATGAGCTGGCGGGTGACGCTGAAGTGCACCCGGGAAGAAGCGGAGGCGCTCCCCGAAGCTGCCGACCTGTTCGCGCTGGCCGACCAGCCACCGGTGATTGTCGCCGACGAGCCGGATCCCGACCAGCCCGACGACTGGCGGATCCACGCCTATTTCGCAGAACAGCCGACGACGCAGGAACTGGTACTGCTCCGCCGCCTGACCGCGGACCCCGACCCCGAGATCGAGCATCTCGAGGATACCACCGACTGGGTGACGATGAGCCAGTCAGGCCTCGGCCCGATCCGCGCCGGCCGCTTCTTCGTCCACACGCCGATGCACTATGCCGACCGTCCGGCCGACACGGTCAATTTCGAGATCGACGCCGGCCTCGCCTTCGGCACCGGCCAGCATGACACCACCGCCGGCTGCCTCGCCGCGCTCGACCGACTTGAGGTGGTGGGGAAGCGGTTTGAGAATATCGCCGACATCGGCACCGGCACCGGCCTGCTAGCCTTCGCGGGCATGGCGCTGTGGCCGGAGGCGCGCGCCATCGCCACCGACATTGACGAGATTGCGGTCCGCGTGACCGAGGAGAATGCCGCGATCAACGGGGTGAAGCTCGGTCATGGCGCGGGCCAGCTGTTGCTCGCGGTCGCGGATGGGATGGAGCATCCGCTGATCCAGGCGCGGGCGCCCTATGATTTGCTGATCGCCAACATCCTCGCCGGGCCATTGATCGAGCTTGCCCCGGCCTTCGCCAAGGCGGTCGCGCCGGGCGCCAGTGTCGTGCTGGCCGGCCTGCTCGATACCCAGGCCGATGCGGTTATCGCTGCTTACGAAGCCGAGGGGATGAAGCTGGTCGAAGGCGGCACAGACCAGTGGCGGGTATTAGTGCTGGAGGCCGCCTAGCGCTTCGGCCTGCGCCACAACTGCAGCGAGCGAATCGCGGCGGGCACGTCCTTGTCGTCCTCTGGCCTCGACATGACCCGCTCGACCATCCTCCAGCTGCGCCGGACCCCGCCCTTCTTCCACAGGTCCGTGACCCACATCCTGCCCGACCAGTCATGGCCGTCGATGCTCGCCTCGATTTCCAGCTGCGTCGCGAAAATCGTTACCGAGCCGAGGTTGCGCACATAGATTTCGCCGAAGCGATAGGCCCGGCAGGGGAACCGCTCCGCCGCCGCATCGATCCAGCTCTTGTAATCGAGCAGCACGGACGGTTTCGACCCGACCACCAGCCGGAAATTGCGCGAGGTGAGCGATTTGAGCGTCTTGGCGTCGCCGCCGATCCACGCCCGCATCCAGCGGTTTTCCAGCGTTTCAATGAGAGTGAGGATGTCGGCCATATGTTGCGCGGGAGTAATGGCGGCGGACGAAGATGCAAGAGTGGGCGGGGCCTGCTCTAGTCGTCACCCCCGCGAAAGCGGGGGTCCCGCTGATTTCAAGAAAATCGGGATTCCCGCTTGCGCGGGAATGACGAGTTTGTTCAACATCTGCTGATGAACCGAAGGGCACTCGTTTGTGTTGCCACACTTGTCGCCGTGGCATCGCCGTCCATTGCAGCTCCCGATTTGTTTCCAAAGGATGTCATCGATGCTGGCGGCGGCGCGGGCTTTGCGGAACGACTTGAAGAGCCTGCGTTCTGGCCATCATCAGCTACCAATCAGTATCGTCAGCGCGTTCGCCTGTTTATTGGCGGCCACACAGTCAATTCGTGGGGCATTCGAATTGACCAAAACAACTCGGGCAAGGCATTCGGGTATTTTGTCGAGCATGATGGCAAAAAAATAGTCGAGGATCGTCGCTTTCGAGTGAGCGATGCCGATTTAGCCGAGCTGCAACGCCTGGCGGAGGAAGCCGAGCTTTGGACGATCTATCCGCAATTCTATGTGATGCGCGAGGATGAGGTTTGTATCGATGGAATGATGATCATTCTCGAACGCCGCACAGCAACTAATTACAGCTACTCCGAAGGCAACGCCCAATGCACGCTTGGCCGATCGCAGCTAGCGGTCGCGGCCAAAATGATGGAGATGGCTGGTAGGCCTGGCTTGAAAAGCCTGCTTCCCTAAGCCCCCGCCACAATCTCCGCCCATTCACCCTCGCCGATCACGCGGATGCCGAGTTCCTCGGCTTTTTTGAGCTTCGAGCCCGCGCCCGGCCCGGCAACGACCAGGTCGGTTTTGGCGCTGACCGAGCCGGCGGCACGCGCGCCCAGCCGCTCGGCCTGGGCCTTGGCCTCGTCGCGGCTCATCGTTTCGAGGCTGCCGGTGAAGACGATTGTCTTGCCGGTCCATGCTGTTTCGCGCGCGGTCGAGACGAAGGCGGCAGGCCGCGCCAGCGCCAGCAGCTCCGCGAGCTGCTCGCGATTGTGCGACTCGTGGAAGAAATCGACCAGCGCCTCAGCCACCACCGGGCCGATGCCCTCGACCGCCGACAGCTCTACCTCGGCGTCGGGTCCGCGCGCCGCCGCCTCCAGCCCCTCGATCGAGCCGAACGCCTTCATCAAATCCTTGGCGGTGACGATGCCGACGTGGCGGATGCCAAGCCCGAACAGAAAGCGCGCCGGGTCGAAGCCGATCCGCGCCTCGATCGCGGCGAGGAGGTTGTCGACCGATTTTTCCTGCCAGCCCTCGCGGCCGATCAGCTCGCCGCGGCGGTCCTTGAGCCGGAAGACATCGGCCGGCCCGTGCAGCCAGCCCAGCTCGAAGAATTCGACGATGCTCTTTTCGCCGAGGCCGTCGATGTCCATCGCGCCGCGCGAGACGAAATGGCGCAGCCGCTCGATCCGCTGGGCGGGGCAGATCAGCCCGCCGGTGCAACGGACGTCGACCTCGCCTTCCTCGGCGACCGCCTCCGAATGGCACTCCGGGCAATGGTCGGGGAAGATATAGGCTTTGCGCTTCTCGTCACGCGTGAGGTTCTCGACCACCTGCGGGATGACATCGCCGGCGCGCTGGATGCGTACCCGGTCGCCAACCCTGAGGCCCAATCGGGAAATCTCGTCGCGGTTGTGAAGCGTGACGTTTTGCACGATCACCCCGCCGACGCCGACCGGCTTCAGCCGCCCGACCGGGGTGAGCTTGCCGGTGCGGCCGACCTGGATGTCGATCGCCTCCAGCGTGGTTTCGGCCTTTTCCGCCGGGAATTTGTGCGCCAGGCCCCAGCGCGGCGCACGGCCGACAAACCCGAGCCGGTCCTGCCAGTCGAGCCGGTCGACCTTGTAGACCACCCCGTCGATGTCGAACGGCAGGTCGGCGCGCTCCTGCTCGATCTTGGCGTAATGATCGAGTGCCTCGTCCACGCTCTCACAGCGCTTGAGCAAATTGCTGACCGGGAAGCCCCAGCTGGCTAGCTTCGCCATCGCCTCGCTCTGCGTCGCGCCGAACGGCACGCTGATCTCGCCCCAGCCATGAGCGAGAAAACGCAGCGGCCGCGCTGCGGTGATGCTGGCGTCCTTCTGGCGCAGCGACCCTGCCGCTGCGTTGCGAGGATTGGCGAAAATCTTGCCACCCGCCGCCTCCTGCCGCTCGTTCAACGCGGCGAAGTCAGCCTTCGACATGTAAACTTCACCCCGCACTTCGAGGATGTCGGGTACCTGTTCCCCTGCGAAGGCAGGGGCCCAGTCCGCTGCCGCAGGCAGCGCTTCGCGCTGGTCTAGGCTCCCGCCTTCGCGGGAGAACAGATTCTGCGGGACATCGGCAATCGTTCGCACATTGGCGGTGACGTCCTCGCCGACCGCGCCGTCGCCGCGCGTTGCGGCCAGCACCAGCCGGTTCTGCTCATAGCGGAGCGAGCAGCTGAGCCCGTCGATCTTGGGCTCGGCGGTGAGCGCAATCGGTTCGGATTCGGGCAGTTTGAGGAACCGCCGCACTTGCCCGACGAATTCCTCGACCTCCTCGGCGCTAAACGCATTGTCGAGGCTCAGCATCGGCCGGGCATGGGTCACCTTGGCCAGCGCCGAAGTCGGCGCCGCGCCGAGGCGTTTCGACGGCGAATCCGCCCTCACCAGATGCGGAAATTCGACCTCCAGCTCGCGATTCTCGCGGACCAGCGCGTCATAGTCGGCGTCCGAAATCTCCGGCGCGTCCTGGTCGTGATACAGCTTGTCATGGTGCGCGATCAGCTTCGCCAGGCGCATCAACCGGTTGGCCGCGTCTGCCTCGTTCATTGCATCCCCGCCAGCAGCTCGGCGATCTTGGCCACGCTGTTCATGTTCCGCGCCGTCCCCTGCTTCAGTGCGGGCATTTTCAGTTTCGAATCCGCGATCCCGCCGCCATAGCTGATGTAGATGACCCGCGGGCCAAGCGCCAACCGCTCTTCCTGCACATCGCGCGCCTCGTCGATCATCGCCTGGCTTGGCTTTTCATCGATAAAATGGGCCATCACCTGGGTTGGCTTGTCATCGGCGAAGGGGTTCTTGGCGCCGACCTCTGCCATTTCCTTCGCGTTGCGGACAAATGCCGGAACCGGCCTGCCGAAAAAGCCGGCGAGCTTCTCCTCGATCCGTTCCTTGACGACGCTTTCCGCGAGTTCGCTGGCGAACAGCAGATTGCCGCTGTTGATGAAGGTCCGGACCTGCTCAAAGCCGCAGGCCTCGCCCATCGCCTTCAATTCTTCCTTGGGCAGCTTGCCGGTCCCCGACACATTCACCGCGCGGACCAGCGCGACATAGGCGGTCACCCCAATACCTCTCCGAGGAACGCCACCAGGCTCTGCCAGCTGCGCCGCTCCGCCGCCTCATGATAGAAAACGCCGGCGATGCCCATCTGGCCGGCATTGGGGTTGGTGAAGCCATGGCCAACATGGCCATAGGCGTGGATCTGCCAGTCGGCGCCGGCCGCCGTCAGCTCCTGCCCCAGCGCGACTACCGCTTGCGGCGGGACCATCGGGTCGTCCCAGCCATGATAGGCGGAGACCTTGGCCTTGATCGGCTGTGGCGGCAGGCCAGGCGGGTCGAACAGGCCGTGGAACGCGGCGACGCCAGCGACGTCAGCGCCCGACCGCGCCACGTCCAGCGCGCATTGCCCGCCGAAGCAATAGCCAATCACCGCTATCTTGCTTGCCTCGACTTCGGCCAGGCCGCGCGCGGTTTCGAGTACCGCCAGCAGCCGGTCGCGCAGCGCGGCGCGGTCGGCCCTCAGCGCACCCATCGCCGCGAAGGCGGCTTCCCTGTCGGTCCCAAGCGAGAAGCGGTGGCCAAACAGGTCGGCGACCAGGCTGTTGTAGCCGAGGTCCGCCAACCGCTCCGCGAAACCAAGCTCCAGCGGCTGCACGCCCATCACCGTCGGGATGATGAGGACAGTCGGCCGGGCATTGCCGCTGCCGTCATGGACCAGCACATGGTCGAGCGTCTGGCCGCCATAATCCTGCTTGATCGATCGCTGTTCGCTCATTTCGGTTCCTTCTCGGGATCGTCAACGCCGACGGATTTCAGGCTCTTGAACAGCGAATCATCGCGAACGCCCATGCGGTAAACTTGCATCCACATCTTCCTGGCGGTGTCCCTTTCGCCGTCTTCAAATGCGAGATCACCCGCAAGCCAGATGTTGGCTTCCGAAGGCTCGATTTCGAAGGACGCCGTCGCATCACTCTTACCGCCGGCAATGTCGCCGAGGTTTGCTCTTGCGCGGCCGCGACCGGCTAATACGTAGGCTCTGTCCCGTTTGCTAAGATTGGGAGCAGCAAGCGCCAACTCATACTCATTGCGGGCAGCCCAACTGTGGCGAACGCCGACTAAGGCATTACCGTAGTTGATGTGCCGCTGCGGATTGTGGGGGTCTAGTGCGACGGCAATCCGCAAGTCTTCGACGTTTACGTCCCGGTCCTGCAAGGCGACCACCTTCATCGGCGCGCGCACCGTTAGATACCACGCCCGCTTGGTTGGCTCTCGTTCGTGGTCGAACGCCCGGGTGCAATCGTCGACCAACTTCTGCGCGGCTGCGCGATCGCTGACGGACTCTTGGAAGTCGCAACGCTTGGCTTCGTTACCGTCAGGCTTGAACTGTCGTCGACGTTCTAAGTCCGCCCGAATCGCCTTGTCACCGTCCGTCATAGGCAAGGGATTGAGACGCTTCGCCGCTTCGTCGTAGCGGCCCAACCACATCAAGGCTTTGACGATTTCGATCTCAATCCCGTCGTTCGAGCCACCTAGCTCAGCCTGCTTCAGGCGATCGGCCGGGCTCCCTTCGAAATCGGCCAGATTGTACCGGACGAACGCGCGTTCCTGGTAAGCGCTGGCGTTATTGGGAGTGAGTTCGATCACGCGACTGCTGTCGATCAGGGCACGATCATAATAGCCAAGTTCGCCCAGCGTGTAGCTGCGCTCGTGGAGCGCATTGATGAAGTTGGGAGCCAGGGCCACCGCCTTGTCGAGACTAGGCAGCGCCTGGAGCGCCGCTCCGGCCTCATTCAAGCTGTAGGCCCAGCTGAAATAGAGAATCGCCTTCTGTCTGGCAGCTTTCGCGGTGTCGATCGCAGTTGCGCAAGACTGCGGCGGCATTTCAGACGGCTTGCCTTCGATCTTGGCGTTGCATGGATTGCTCAGATCCTCGGCGGTGGCCGCAAACATTTCCTGGGTCGCTGCTGGACCGAGCTGAGCCGCAAGCAATAACAACGCGCCAGCTATCATGCTGCCTCCAATAGCCGCGCCGCCTGGGCGCGGGCCTCGTCGGTGATCGCCGCACCCGACAGCATCCTGGCGATTTCCTCGCGCCGCTCGTCGGGGGCCAGCTTGCGCACGAAAGTGCGGGTGACACCGTCCTCATGCGCCTTTTCAATGCGATAATGATGGGCGGCGCGCGCCGCCACCTGCGGCGAATGGGTCACCACCAGCAATTGCGACTTCTCAGCCAGCCGGGCCAGCCGCTCGCCGATCGCGCTGGCGACCGATCCGCCGACCCCGCGGTCGATCTCGTCGAAAATCATCGTCTGGGCGGTGCCCGCTTCGGCCAGCGCCACCTTCAGCGCGAGGATGAAGCGCGACAGTTCGCCGCCCGACGCGATCTTGGTCAGCGGACCGAACGGCGCGCCCGGATTTGTCGAAACTTCAAATTCAACCCGGTCGATGCCGAAGGCGCCCGGCTCGGCTTCGGTGATGGCGGTTCGGAACCGGGCTGCGTCCAGTTTCAGCGGGTGAAGCTCTCCCGCCACCGCCTCGTCGAGGCGCGTTGCCGCCATGGTCCTCGCTTCGCGCAATTTGCCCACCGCTTCGTCAAAGCGGGTGCGAGCATCGGCCAATTCGCTCTCCAACTGGGCGATCCGCTCGCCGCCGGCCTCTATTAGTGCCAGCTTGCCCTGCAGTTCTTCGCCCAGCGCCGCCAGCGCATCGGGTTCGACCCGGTGCTTGCGGGCCAATCCGCGAATATCGAACAGCCGCGCCTCGACCGCCTCCAGCCTGGCCGGATCGAACGCCAGCGCTTCGGCGGCGCGAGCAATCCTGTCTTCGGCCTCGCTGCCCTCGATCAGCGCCCGATCGAGGCTGGCTAGCGCTTCGGCCAGCAAGGGATGATCGGCGGCACCACGCTCGATCTTACGAGCCGCCGCGCGCAATTGCGCCAGCGCGCCTTCGGAGCCGCCGAGCAGCTCGTCGAGCCCGGTCAGCGTCTCACCGGCCTTGGCGCCGGCCTGCATTGCAGCGCGTTGCTCCGACAGGGTGGTTTCCTCACCGGTTTCCGGCGCCAGCGCGGCAATCTCTTTCGCCGCATGCTCCAGCCACTCCCGGTCCCGTTCCGCCGCCTCCGAGGCTTCCCGCGCCGTCCCCAACTCGCTCGACAGCCGCTCGATCTCGGCCCAACCGGCGGCAACAGCGCTCGCGTCGACCCGCCCGTAAAGATCGAGCAGAGCCCGATGGCCGCGCGGATTGAGCAGTCCCCGGTCGTCATGCTGGCCGTGGATTTCGACCAGGCCGTTGGCGATGTCGCGCAGCAGCGACGCCGGCACCCCGACCGGCCCGGCAAAGGCGCGGCTGCCGCCGTCGGCCTTGAGTGTCCGCCGGACCAGCAACGGCTCGCCCGGCTCGGGCTCGATTCCCTGCTCGGACAGCAGGGCGAAAACGGGATGATCGGCGGGCAACTCGAATTCGGCGGCGACGCTGGCCTGCGGCTGGCCGCTGCGCACCAGCCCGGTGTCGGCCCGGACGCCGAGCGCCAGCCCGAGGCTATCCAGCAAGATCGATTTCCCGGCGCCGGTTTCGCCGGTCAGCACGCCAAGGCCCGGCTCGAATTCCAGCTCGAGCCGGTCAATCAGCACCACGTCGCGGATCGACAGCTGCCTAAGCATGCCGCCGATATCCCGCTCTAGCTATTGGACTTGGCAGCCAGCGCCGAGGGCACATGCCGCTCGATCAAATCGTAGCTGCGCTTGTACCACTTGCTGCCAGGATAGTTGCGGCCGAGCACGGCCGCAGCCTTGTGGGCCTCATCGGGCAAGCCGAGGTTCAAATAGCTTTCGACCAGCCGCTCGAGCGCCTCGGGAGTATGGCTGGTCGTCTGATATCTATCGACCACGATGCGGAAGCGGGAGGTGGCGCTCAGCCAATTGCCCTGGCGCTGGTAAAAGCGGCCGATCTCCATCTCCTTGCCAGCAAGGTGATCGTTGATCAGGTCGAGCTTCAGCCGCGCGTCGCTGGCATAGCGGCTTTGCGGGTAGCGGCGGATCAGCTCGTTGAAGCTGTCCGAAGCCTGCTGGGTGATCTTCTGGTCGCGCGTCACATCCTCGATCTGCTGATAATAGCTCATCGCGATGAGGTAGTTGGCGTAGGGCGCGTCCTTGTTGCCCGGATGGATGGTCAGGAAGCGCTGCGCCGAACTGACCGCGTCAGGATATTTCTGCGCCATATAGTAACTGAAGGCGCTCATCAGCTGGGCTCGGCGTGCCCACACCGAATAGGGATGCTGGCGCTCGACCTCGTCGAACAGCTTGGCCGATTCCTCATAGCGTCCCTGGTCGGACCGCTGCTTGGCAAGCGTGTAGAGGGTGTTGACGTCCCGCGCGACATAGGCGGTGTCGCCCTTGACCTTCTTGCCGGCGCAGCCGGCGACAGGAAGCAGGATTACAGGCAGCAGCAACAGCGCCGCGATACGGGTCTTGTTCACCATAGAAACTTTCCTAGCGCGGGCTGCACACAAGTCCAAGCGGCCTTTCGCTCCCCTGAACGCTCAAGCCGGCTTCGCGACCGTTTTATCCTCTTCCTCTTCGGTTCTGAGGAAGCTGTCGGGCTTGAGGCCCATCCAGACCAGTGCCGGCGAGGAGATGTAGATCGACGAATAGGTACCGATGAAGGTGCCGAGCAGGATGGCGATGGTCAGGCCGAACAAGATGTCCGGGCCGAGCACCAGCAAGACCGCCAGCGCCAGCATGATCGACAGCGATGTAACGATCGTTCGCGACAGCGTTTCGTTTAGCGAGAAGTTGAGCAACGCGACGATTTCCATCTTGCGATACTTGCGCAAATTCTCGCGGATGCGGTCGTAGATCACGACCGTATCGTTCAGCGAATAGCCGACGATGGCGAGGAACGCGGCGACGATGTTGAGGTCGACCTGCAACTGGGTGACGGCAAAAAAGCCGAGCACCATCGACACGTCGTGGAACAGGGTGACCAGCGCCCCGACGCCGAACTGCCATTCGAACCGGAACCAGATGTAGATGGCGATGCCCAACATGGCGAAGGCAATCGCCAGCGCGCCGTCCCACGCCAGTTCGCCACTGACCTTGCCGGAAACCGATTCGCCCGCGGTGATCTGAACGCCGGGATAGTCCTGGATGATCGCCGCGCGGACCTTGGTCACCACCTGGTTGGCGGCTGCTTCCGGTCCCTCCGGCTTGGGCAGGCGAATCTGGTAGGTCTTGTTGTCGCCGAATTCCTGGATGCTGGCCTCACCGACGTTGAGGGTGGCGACCTTGCCGCGGAGGTCCTCGATATTGACCGGCTTGGCGAAGGTCGCCCGCACGACCTGGCCGCCGACGAAGTCGATGCCGAGGTTGAGGCCGCGCACGCCGACCAGCACCAGGCTGCCGACGGTGGCGATGATCGACACGATGAGGGCGAAGTTGCGCCACTTCATGAAGTCGATGTTGGTATTGTCGGGAACGAGCTTGAGCAGTTTCATGGGTTCATTCCCGTTAGATGTTGATCGCGCGCGGGCGCTTGGACTTGACCCACAGCGAAACCAGCATCCGGGTGAAATTCACCGCCGTGAACACCGAGGTGATGATGCCGATCAGCAGCACGACCGCGAATCCGCGGATCGGGCCGGAACCGAAATACATCATCAGGGCGGCGGCAATGGTGTTGGTGATATTGGCGTCGAAGATCGCGGTCGAGGCTTCCTTGTAGCCCGTCTCCAGCGCGTCGAGCACCCGCCTGCCTCGTCTCAATTCCTCGCGGATGCGTTCGTTGATCAGCACGTTGGCGTCGACCGCCGCGCCGATCGTCAGCACGAAGCCGGCGATGCCCGGCAGGGTCAGCGTGGCGTTGAACACCGCCATGATGCCGAGGATCATGAATGCATTCACGATCAGAGCCAACGATGCATAGATGCCGAACCGGCCATAGGTGATGACCATCAGCCCGATCACCGCCAGCGTGGCGAAGATCGAAGCGATGGTGCCGGCCTGGATCGAATCCCGGCCAAGCTCGGCGCTGACGGTCCGCTCCTCGACCACGTTCAGCGTTACTGGCAGCTTGCCCGACGACAGGTTGATCGCCAGCTGGTTGGCGCTCTGGACCGTGAAATTGCCGCCGGTGATCTGGCCTTGGCCGCCGAGAATCGGCGTCTGGATGGTCGGCGCCGACAGCACCTTGTTGTCTAGGATGATGGCGAAGGGCTTGCCGATATTCTCTTGCGTCACGCGCCCGAACCGGCGTGCCCCGGCGGCATTGAAGGTGAAATCGATCGCCGGGCGGCCGTCCTGGTCAAAGCCCTGCTTGGCCCGGACCAGCTGCTCCCCCGACACGATCACCCGGCGCTCAACCGCGACCGCGCCGCTGCCGTCGGCCATTGGCAGGACCTGCGTGCCCCGTGCGGGACGTCCTGACGCATCGGGCTGCTGTGCGGCGACCAGCTTGAACTCGAGCCGCGCGGTCTGGCCGATCAGCTGCTTTAGCGCCTCGGGGTCCTCGACGCCCGGGACCTGCACGAAAATGCGCCGGTCGCCCTGGTTGATGACGGTGATTTCCTTGGTTCCGCCCGGGTCGATCCGGCGCCGGACGACGTCGCGCGCCACGGTCAGCGAATCCTTCAGCGCCTGCTTGGAGCCGGACGCGGTCGGGGTCAGGACGATGCGGTTGCCGTCCATCGTGCTGACGTCCCAGTCGCGCGTGCCGGTCAGGCCCTGCGGCTGGCTCAGCGTCCGCATGCGCTCGAATGCGGCGTCCAGCTGGGTCGGATCGCGGACGACGAAGCTCAGCTTGCCGCCCGAGGTCGAGACATCGCCGATGGCGATTTTCGGCTCGCCCCGGCGCAGCTCGGTCGTGACTTCCTCTTCCTTGGCCTGCAGCCGCGATTTGGCCGCGTCGGCGATATCCGCTTCGAGCAGCAACTGGCTGCCGCCGGCGATGTCGAGACCAAGGTTGATGCGCGCGCTCGGTACCCAGCCCGGCCAGCGCTCGACCTGCTCCTTGGGGAGCAGGCTCGGGATCGCCAGCAAAATGCCGACGAGAATGGTGAGGCTGACCGCCCAGACCTTCCAACGGGGGAAATCGAACATTTTGGAATCGGTCCCTTAGTCGTTGGCGGGCGTGGCGGTCGGATCGACGACCTGGCTCAACGTCGACTTCAAGGCCTGGACCCGGACGTTTTGGGCGATTTCGATTTCCACTTCCGTGTCGCCGACCTTGGTGACCCTGCCGATCAGCCCGCCGCCGGTGACCACCCGGTCGCCCTTCTTGACCGCCGCGATCCTCGCCTGATGCTCCTTCATCCGCTTCTGCTGCGGACGGAACAGCAGGAACCAGAAGATGACGAAAACGAGCAGCAGCGGCGCGATGTTGGAAAACAGGAATGCCGTCCCTGACGGCGCGGCGGCGGCAGCGAGAAGCATGGGATTGGTCATTGGCCGGGGAAACTCTTCTTCTGGTGCGCGCTTGATGTGCCCCAAGCGCAGGAAGTGGCGCGCCGCCTATCACGCCCCAGCCCGACTTGCCAAGGGAGCCCGCCTTGCCAAGCGATGCTCATCGCCCTAGATGCGCCGCTCCCGCGTCCCATGGGGCGCGGCCGGTCGGGGCGTAGCGCAGCCTGGTAGCGCATCACACTGGGGGTGTGGGGGTCGCTGGTTCGAATCCAGTCGCCCCGACCATCTTCAAATATCGACCATCCGGGGGATGGCCGATATTTGAAGATCAAATGACCCGCCGCCGCTCCCGCAAATATCGCTGGACCGCCCGCATCGCCCTGGCGATCCTGGCTGTTCCACTGACTTATATCGTCGCTGCGCTGGTCGGCGCCCTGGTCCCGGTCAATTCCGGCTGGCGCGAACCCGACCGTGGCATCACCATCTATATCGCCGACAACGGCGTCCACGCCGACCTGGTCGTGCCCGCCAGCGTCCAGGGCCTCGACTGGCGGCCATTGGTGCCCAAATCCGACATGGCCAATGTCCCGGCCGATGCGCAATGGATTGCGTTCGGCGCCGGCGAGCGCCGGGTCTATCTCGAAACCCCGACCTGGGGCGATCTCAGCGTTAGGACCGCCGCGGTCGCGCTGACCGGCGGCGAGCAGGTGATGCATGTCGAGTGGGTCGAAGACCCGACGTTCGCTGCCCGCGCCATCCGCCTGACGCCCGAGCAATATCGCCGGCTGTGGGCCGCGATCCGCGAGGGGTTTATTTTCGATGCCAACGGCAAGCCGGTCCGGATCGACCATCCCGGTTATGGGCCGCGTGACGCCTTCTACCACGGCAACGGCAAGGCCAACGCCTTCCACACTTGCAACCAATGGGCCGCCAGCCGCCTCCGCCTCGCCGGGGTCAAGGCGCCGCTGTGGTCGCCGTTCGTCCAGGGATTGGTCGCCTACTACCGGCCGGCCGATCAGAGGACGTAACGGCTGAGGTCGGCATTCTTCGCAATTCCGGCGAGTTGCTGCTCGACGAAGGCGGCGTCGATGACCAGCGTCTCGCCCTTGCGATCCTCGGCGGTGAAGCTGATGTCCTCGACCAGCCGCTCCATCACCGTTTGTAGGCGGCGAGCGCCGATATTCTCGAGTGCGTCGTTCACTTCGGCGGCAATCCGCGCCAGCGCGGCGATGCCATCGTCGGTGAAGTCGATGGTGACCTCCTCGGTCGCCAGCAGGGCGCGATACTGCTCGGTCAGGCTGGCCCGCGTGGCCGACAGGATGCGGACGAAATCCTCTTCGCTGAGCGCACTCAATTCCACCCGGATCGGCAGGCGGCCCTGAAGCTCGGGGAGCAGGTCGGCGGGCTTGGCGACGTGGAAGGCGCCGGAGGCGATGAACAAGATATGGTCGGTCTTGATCGGCCCATATTTGGTCGCGACCGTGGTGCCCTCGATCAGCGGCAGAAGGTCGCGCTGCACGCCTTCGCGGCTGACCGAGCCGCCGCGCACGTCGCTGACCGCGATCTTGTCGATCTCGTCGAGGAAGACGATCCCGTTGGCCTCGGCGTCGGTCAGCGCAACGCGGGTGACGTCGTCCTGGTCGACGCGCTTGTCGGCCTCCTCCTCGACCAGCTTGGTGAAGGCATCGCGGACCTTGAGCTTGCGCTTCTTCTTCGGAGGGCCGCCCATCGCCTTGGACATCATCTCGGACAGGTTGAACGCCATGGCGCCGCCGTTGCCTGGGATTTCGAACGGCATGGCGGGCGCCTCGGCGACTTCGATCTCAACCTCGGCATTGTCGAGGCTACCGTCGGCAAAACGTGCGCGGAAGCTGGCGCGGGTCGCTTCCGACGAGCCCTTGCCGGTCAGCGCATCGAGCAGCCGGTCCATCGCCGCACTCTCCGAAGTTTCGCGGACCTTGTCGCGGCGCCGCTCGCGCTCCAGCCTCACCGCCTCCTCGACCAGGTCGCGGGCGATCTGCTCGACGTCGCGGCCGACATAGCCGACCTCGGTGAACTTGGTCGCCTCGACCTTGACGAACGGCGCATCGGCCAGCTTCGCCAGCCGGCGACTGATCTCGGTCTTGCCGACCCCGGTCGGCCCGATCATCAGGATATTCTTGGGTGTGACCTCGTCGCGCAGCTCGGGCGACAGGCGCTGCCGCCGCCAGCGGTTGCGCAAGGCGACCGCCACGGCTTTCTTCGCGTCATGCTGCCCGACGATATGCTCGTCGAGGGCGGCGACGATTGCCTTGGGTGTCAGGGCATCGTTCATTCGCTGATGCTCTCGATGGTCAACTGGTCGTTGGTGAACACGCACACCTCGGCGGCGATGGCCATCGCGCGGCGCGCCAGCTTCTCCGGGTCCTGCTCATATTCGGTCAGTGCCCGCGCCGCGGCGAGCGCATAATTGCCGCCCGATCCGATCGCAGCGATGCCGCCTTCCGGCTCCAGCACGTCACCGTTGCCGGTCAGGATCAGCAGCGTGTCCTTGTCGGCGACGATCATCATCGCTTCGAGGTTGCGGAGATATTTGTCGGTCCGCCAATCCTTGGCCAGCTCGACCGCGGCGCGGAGCAGCTGGCCGCGATGCGCCTCCAGCTTCTTCTCCAGCCGCTCGAACAGGGTGAAGGCGTCGGCGGTGGCGCCGGCGAAGCCGCCGATCACGCTGCCGTCGCCCAGCCGCCGCACCTTCTTGGCATTGGGCTTGATCACCGTATTGCCCAGGCTGACCTGGCCATCGCCCGCAACGACGGTCTTGCCGTCCTTCTTCACCCCCAGGATGGTGGTGCCATGATATTGTTCCAACTTAAGCTCCCGCTCGGGTTTCGAGCGGATGTGGGAAGGGATTGCAGCCCGTGCAACTAGGCGCGGTCTGGAGCCGTGAACTGTTGCACGGCCCAATCGATGAACAGGCGGACCCTTGGCGACAGTTGCCGGTTGCGCGGATAAAGGACGGAAACCGGAGCCGAGGGTACTGGATAGTCGGCAAGAACTCGCGCCAGTCGACCGGCCGCCAGATCGGCCGCAATATGGAATATGGGCATTTGCGCCAGCCCGAGTCCAAGCAAGACGCCGTCGCGGAAGCTTTCGGTGCCGGTGACCGATAGCGGCCCATCCATTTGGACGTTCCGGATGCCGCCATTCTCGACGAACTCGAAAGAGCGAAGTGCGCCGGTTGTAATCGACCTCAAGCCGACGGCGTGGTGCTTGGCTAGATCATCCGGCGAGCTGGGACGACCGAAGCGATTGAGATAGTCCGGCGCTGCCACCGTGATGCGATCGAGCATCGTCACCCGCCGGGCCACCAGGTCGCTATCGGGCAAAGCGCCGTAGCGCAGCACGCAATCGACGCCTTCCTGAATCACATCCACCCACCGCTCGCTTTCGCTCATTGCGACGGTGATGTCTGGATAGTCAGCAAGAAATTTGGGGATCGCGGGCATCAGGAAATGCCGCGCGAGCGTGCCTTGCACTTCGATCCTGAGCTGGCCCTTGGGAGCAGTCCCGCGGAACGCGCCTTCCGCGTCTTCGACATCGTCGAGGATTGCCAGGCAGCGGCGATAGTAGGCTTCACCGTCTAATGTCGGGCGAACCGTCCGGGTCGTGCGCTGCAACAGGCGAACCCGGAGCCGCTCCTCAAGCTGCCTGATGACTTGGGTCGCTGTTGAGCGCGGAATGTCAAGGTCGTGCGCGGCCTGGGTGAAGCTCCGCCGGTCAACAATCCGAGTGAAGAGCCGCATCGCGTCGAGCCGGTCCATGCCTGTTATTCCAATTTACCGAACAGTGTTGCTGTTTCTAGCCTGATTATCTTTGAGGTGAAAGCGCGCATCTGCATTCCATCGGCTCATCGGAGCCAGCTCAAAGGAGGACAGAATGAGCAAGGACAGCAACAAGGTCGCCATCGTCACCGGCGCATCACACGGCATCGGCGCCGCCATCGCCGAGCGCCTGGCGAGCGACGGCTTCACGGTCGTCGTCAATTTCGCCGGCAGTGCCGCAGAAGCCGAGTCACTCGTCGCCAAGATCGAGGCCAACGGAGGCAAGGCGATCCCGGCGCAGGCGGACGTCAGCGACGCAGCGGCGGTTGGGCGCATGTTCGATGCGGCCGAGGCCGCGTTCGGCGGCGTCGACGTTATCGTCAACAACGCCGGGATCATGAGGCTCGCGTCAATCGCCGACAGCGACGACGCGATCTTCGACAGTCAGGTCGCGATCAACCTCAAGGGCGTGTTCAACACGCTCCGCGAGGCGGCCAAGCGGCTGCGCGGAGGCGGCCGGATTATCAACCTGTCGTCGAGCGTCGTCGGGCTCCGCCCTGCCACCTATGGCGTCTACGCCGCCACCAAAGCGGGGGTCGAAGCCATGACCCATGTGCTGACCAAGGAGCTGCGCGGCCGCAACATCACGGTCAACGCCATCGCGCCAGGACCGACCGCCACCGCCCTGTTCCTCGACGGCAAGCCGCAGGAAGTGATCGACAACCTCGCCAAGGCTGCGCCGCTGGAGCGGCTCGGCCGACCGGAAGACATCGCCAATGCGGTCGCCTTCCTCGCCGGACCCGACGGCAGCTGGATCAACGGCCAGGTCCTCCGCGCCAATGGCGGGATCATCTGACCCTCGACCACACACCATCAAAGGAATTTCCCATGTCGAAGAAGATCATTCTCATCACCGGCGCATCCAGCGGCTTCGGCCGGATGACCGCCGAGGCACTCGGCCGCGCCGGCCACACCGTCTACGCCTCGATGCGCGACGTCGCCGGCCGCAACGCCAACAACGCCGCCGGCCTCGCCAGGATTGGGGGAACCGATATCCGACCGATCGAGCTCGATGTTCAATCCGAGGAATCAGCCAACCAGGCCGTCGACGCCATCATCACCGAGAGCGGCCGGATTGACGTGCTGATCCACAACGCCGGCCATATGATGTTCGGCCCGGCCGAGGCTTTCACTCCCGAGCAGTTCGCCCAGCAGTATGACGTCAACGTGCTCGGCACGCAGCGCGTCAACCGCGCCGCCCTGCCGCATATGCGCGCGCAAAAGCAGGGGCTGTTGTTGTGGATCTCGAGCAGCAGCTCGGCCGGTGGAACGCCACCCTATTTGTCGCCCTATTTCGCGGCTAAGGCGGCAATGGACGCACTGGCGGTGCAATATGCCCGCGAGCTCGCCCGCTGGGGCATCGAGACCTCAATCGTCGTTCCCGGCGCCTTCACCAAGGGGACCAATCATTTTGCTCATTCCGGCGCCCCGGCTGATGCGACGCGGCTGGCCGAATATGAGGAAAGCGGGCCCTACGCCAGCTTCAGCGCTCAAGTGCAGAAGGCGTTTGCCGAGATCGTCCCCGAGGATGCCGATCCGCAGGGCGTCGCGGACCGCATCGTCGACCTGATCGACATGGAGTTCGGCACGCGCCCGTTCCGGGTTCATTACGACCCCACCCAGGATGGCGCCGATGTCGGCTTCACTGTTCTCGACCGGATGCGCAGCGACATGCTGCACCGCGTCGGCTTCTCCGACCTGCTCAAGCCGGCGAAACTGGCTTGAGCCAAGCGGGCCGCGGGGCGCCTAGAGCTCCCCGCGGCCTTTCGCCTGCCTCTCGATCCGGCTGTCCGGAACGAACCACAGCGATGTCACGGCGACATACAGTGCGACTGAAATCCAGGGCGAGATGAAGGCCAGCGCCGCGCCAAGCAGATACCCGCTCACGCTAACCCATTCCTTGCGGCGCGACCCGACCGCCGCCTTGAGCTTCGATCCCTCTCCTTCGACGGCGATCAGGGCGCGTTCCAAAAGCACATAGCCGATCGCCGCCAGCACCAACACGACGCCATAAAGCGCCACCGGCAGCGGATGGATCCCCTCCTCCCCCATCCAGCGGATCAGGAACGGGACCAGCGACAGCACGAACAGCATCGCGTTATTGGCCCAGAGCACGCGGCCGTCGACCTTCTTTGCGGCCTGCAGCATGTGGTGGTGGTTCGACCAGTAGATGCCGACATTGATGAAGGCGAGGAGGTAGGCGCCGAGCAGCGGCAGCACCGGCTTCAGGGCGGTGAGATCGGTGCCGTGCGGCGTCGGCAGCTCCAGCACCATGATGGTGATGATGATGGCGATGACGCCGTCGGTGAAGGCCGCCAGTCGTTCGGGCTTCATCGATGTCCCCTATTCCAATGCCTCGAACCTCTTGTCCGGGATCAGCCACATCAGCGACACGGCGACATAGATCAAGATGGCGGCCAGCGGCGTGATGAATGCAACAACCAGCGCGACGGCATAAGCGATCAGGCTGAAGCGGCCCTTGAGGTCGCGGCCGGTTACCTTCGCGACACGGGAATCCTCGCCTTCGCAGCGGACCAGGGCGCGCTTGAGAAGCGCATAGGACAGGGCGGACAGCAGCATGATCGTCCCGAACGCGACCACCGTGTCACGGGTGATTCCGGCCTGCCCGACCCAGCGGATCACGAACGGGATCAGGCTCAGCCAGAACAGCAGCAGCAGGTTCATCAGCAGGACGCGGCCGTCGACCTTCTTGACCGCCTGCAGCATGTGATGGTGATTGGTCCAGTAGATGCCGACCTTGGTGAAGGCGAGCGCGTAAAGGCCAAGTAACGGCAACTCCGGGATAAGCGCTTTGAGGCCCGGCCGTGCGGGGATGGGCAATTCCAGCACGATGATGGTGATCGCCACCGCCATGATGCCGTCAGTAAAGGCATTCAGCCGTTCCGGTTTCATGCGTCTGCCCCCTGCGCTTACCTTTCCACTCCCTTCGCCTTACCCCAGGTCCGCGCCGCGGTGTAGCCGAGATAGCCGGTGCCGAAGAGCATGTAGAGTTCCTCCGGCAGGCCGCGCAGATAGCTGGTCATGCCATTGCCGATGCCCAGCGCCAGCTTGGGGTCGACCGCGGCGATCAGACCCATCGGGATGGCCCACAGGATCAGCGTGTACATGACATAAAGGAAGCTCGGCCGGGCGCGGCTGGTCCAGGGATCGGACGACTGCGCCTCGGCGACGATCGCCTGCATCTGCACGCCGATCGCCTGCATTTCCTGGTCGCCCTGCAGCTTGATCAGCTCGAGCTTGGCGCGGTCGCGCGCCTCAGGGTCGGGAATGATCTTGTCGAGCAGCTTGGAGATCGGCCCGACGATCGCTTCGAGTAAAGCCATTCATTTGCTCCTTAGATTCGCTAATTTCATGGAGGCAGGCGCCAATTCTGTGAATTTATCGGTTCATCAATCCGAATTGAATTCACCTATACGGTTCGCCAGCCAACCATAGAGAAATGCCTCATTGGCCGGGCGCTTCTCGGCCAGGCGGAGGTAGCGCTCGCCTTGCAGCGCTTCGAGCGCACGCAACAACACCGTCTCGCCGCCGCTTTTCCCTCGAGCTGTGAGGAATGCATCAAGCGCGGCGATGGTCGCCGGGCCGACGCGTCCGTCGGGCGTCAAATCCGGATAATCCTTGCCGCCCCGGTTGAGCGCGGTCAGCGCGCGCTGGAGGAAGGTGGCCGCGACCGCCGGGCCCATATTGGCTCCGGTGTCGAACAGCTCGGCGGCGACCCGCGGCGCCCGCCTGGCAACCTGGTCGAACCGCGGGCGCAGCCAGTAGAGCCGGCGGTAGATCGCCGCTGCCTCGTCGCGCGACAGCTCGGCCATTGCACCGGCATAGCCATGCGCCCGCGCCACCGCTTCGGTAATGCCGTAGCGGGTCGGCCCGCCCTTGTCGGCGGGATGGTTCACATAACCAGCCTCGCGCTCGATCAACTCATCGATCAGCTCGTCCACATCCATCGCGCGCTCCTCCGGTTCGACCGAGTCGCGCAATATGTACCCATTTGGTTAGTTGTAGACAATCATGTACTTGAGTGAGCAGGGCTCATGCCTCATAACCAATTAGGGCAGGCCAGCGACATGGGGGCTGCCTTGATCGAGGCGGCCTCTACGCTTTCTTCTTCCCTTGGGGAGAGCGTACCTTTGGACGATTACCGAGCTTCGGTGCTGGTATTTTTTGAGGCTTTGGAATCACCGCTCCGAGAGGAAGCTTTTGGCCTGTCTTCAGCCTAAGCTGGTTGGTTGCGTGTATGAGTGTGTGTTCCGCATAGGCGAAGTATTCGAATTCCTTCTTTAGATGCTCCAGCGTCAGAAGTTGAAAGTTGATTTGAACTTCTGGGCCGGTCGTTTTTGCGACAGCATCAAGGTCGCCAATCCGAAGGTGGCCTTTGATACTGACGAACTGCCCGTGGGCGTATCGATTGCGAATATTCTTGCAGGCAAAGATGGCCTGAAAGGCTTCGCAGTATGGCTTCAGGAGGTCATGCGCGGCCATCTTCGGACGAATGATCGCGTCAGCCACGCTTAGGCGATTGGCTTCGCTGCGAAGCCGGTAGAGAATTCGGACTGCTGTGACGGTAGTGTTTGGATCTTCATCGTGATTCTCGCCCAACGTGGCGCGAACCATGTCCAGGAGCATGAACTCCAGCTCGCCATAGGCCAGAATAAGCTTGCCGATTAAGTCCCGCTCTTGCGGGTGTTTGTCGAGCTGGATCAGGAGCGAGTGCTGCATGACAATTGCGGATAAGGGCACCGAAACTTACTCCGACGATGAAACCAAGCGCCGAGCCGAAGCGACGCTTAAGGTGATGCTGGCGACACCGCACAAGCCGCACAAGGCCAAAAGTAGCCGCCTTGCGGCAAGGCCCAAGTAGCCCGATGACATCGTCCCACTCGGCGACTACATAGCGGCCATGGCCACCTACGTAATTGTCTATTCGACTGATATCACGCCAACCGCTTCCGAGATCGAAAAGCTATTTCCGGGCAGCAGGCAATGGAACGAGAGGACGTTTATCGTTCAAGCGCCGGATGTAAGCGCGAAGGCTTTGACGCTGCGACTCTCAGAGGCCACGGGCCTCAAGCGCAGCCTGTTTGTCTGCCGCCTAAGCGCAGATTACTACGGTTATTCCAAAATAGAATTTTGGAATTGGCTCTCGGCGTCATTCGCGGGTGAGTCCAATGAGTAAGGCGCGAACCGGCCCACCGGAACATGATACTCCGCCTAGGTATCTACCCGATGTTCCGCCGCCGCAACATGGTGCCGATTACGGACTCCATACGCTGACAGCAGTGATTGAGATGCAAAAGTCTCTTGGAGTGCTGACTGCGAAGGTGGAACGACTGGTCGAGGATGTAAAAACCCAAGGCGACAAGATCGACGGAATGCGTCTCAAGCTTGCGCTTTTTGCCGGAGGCGGTGCTGTTGTGGGGGCATTGATTGGCGGGCTGGTTGCCGTACTCAATGCCATCCCATGGGACAGGCTCTTCCCCCCTACTTAGTCCAGCGCTTGCGGCGCTCACCAATCTGAGACGGTGCCGCGTAGTAATCGGGCAGCGAGCAAACCAATCCGCCGATAAGTCCGGCGCCTGCCGGCGCCTGCCGGCGCTCCCGCCGCTTAAGCGAGGAAGAAAATGACGATCACGACGCCGAGGCTGCCGAGGATCAATCGCAGGCTGTGGCCGGACATGACTCCTCCTAGCCCGCCCGGGGCCGAGGCAAGTAGCTATCGTTTGTTAGGGTCCAAAAGCGCCGCCAGGACGCGCTCGGTCATGCGCTCGCAATCCATGCCGGCGAATGGGAACGCTCCGTCGAGCGCGGTCCGGACGTCCGGCGCCAGTGCTTCCCGCAATTTGCTCCGGGCCCGGAGCAATCGCGTCTTGACCGTTGCCGCCGGAATGTCGAGCGCCTCGGCCGTCTCCTCGACGCCAAGCCCCTCGACCTCGCGCAATACGAACACGGAACGGAATGCGATGGGCAGGCCTGCCACTGCCCGCTCAATCATTTGTCGCAGCTGTTCCCGCGCCATGGCCGCGTCTGGCGCGACCGGCTCCGACCCGCGCATCAGCGTTTCCCGATAGGCCTCCAGCACGGCCACCCCATCCGCCTTGAACTTCGCGTTCCGGCGGCGGGTTGCCCTGAGTCGCCCGAGCGCCTCGTTGATCGCGATCCGGGTGAGCCAGGTCGACAGCGCCGAGCGGCCGGCGAACTCGCCGATCTTGGCGAACGCCTTGAGGTAGGCCGCCTGGACCGCCTCCTCGGCTTCACCGCGATCCTTGAGGATACTCCATGCCGCCCGAAACAGCCGCTGGTTATTGGCCGTGACGACATGGCGCAGCGCAGCGGCATCGCGCGCCACGCAAAGCCGGGCGAGATCAACGTCGCCGAGGACCGCCAGCGCAATGTCGGGACGGGCTGCCATCAGGCCGAAACCTTCAAGGTCGCGCGCATGGCGGGATGATAGCGGCAATTGACCAACAATGCGCCAGCCTTTCGGACGATGCTCGTCGCCCTCGCTCCCGGCGCTAGGTCGACATCAAAGCTGCCGTCCTTCGCCGTTGCAGTGTGGCGGAACAGGTCCTTGTTGACCCACAAAATGCGGTCTCCAATGCGGACCGAGGCCGGCACGGTTCCGAACTTCATCTTGTCGATTACCACGACATGAGTTTGCGGTGTTGGGGTTTGCGGTGCTGCCACTGCCGGGGGCGATGACAGCAACAACACCGCGAGGGCGATAATCGGGGTACGTACCCGCATCGCCCCTTACAGCTTCCTTGCGAGCTGTTCGGCATGCATCTGATGCTCGCCGAACAGGGTCAGGCCGGTTTCCAACAGCGATTTCAATTCGCCATTGTCGGCCGATGGAATCAGGGTCGATCTCAGCGCGCCGTTGACCGCCTGATGATAGGCAGCCTCATTCTGCACATAGGCGCGGTCGAATGCGGCTCCGTTGAGCTTGTCCAGCCGATCGAGCGTGGCCGAGGCCTGTTTTGCCAGCGCCTGACTGGTCGCATTGTCGACCGGCGTCACGCCTAGTTTCTTGACCAGCGCCAGCGCCTGTCCGTTCACTGCTTCATGGTCGCGGACCATGACCTCGGCGAACGACCGCACCGCCGCATTGTGCGACTTGGCCAGCGCCTGCTTGGCCGCGGTGACGTCAAGCGCTCCGGCGGTATAGGCGATGTGCGCGATCTCGGCGTCGCTGGGACCGCTACCGGCCAGTAATGGAGCTGCTCCTGCGGCGGCGAGAAGTGCCGCAGCACCAATCAAGCCAAATCGACGCATCATCATGACATTCCTTCCAAGTGCTTGTGGCCAGCCGCCTGTCCGGCCAACCGTCGCTCGATTGGATGCCGGTTTCGATGAAAGGTTCCCGCCGCTGGGTTTGCGTTACATGACCCGATTTGCGGCAGCCGCGGCATTGCCGGGGCGGCGAGGGTTCAGCGATTGACAGAGACCGGCAAATGGCGGCTGATGCGCTCCGCTGGCGGTGCGCCCGCGTGAGGTTCCCCGGGGCAGCGGCAATTGCCGGCACATGGAGGGGGTTTGCATCATGAATGACGCTCAAACCGCAAAGGCGCCCTGGCATTTATGGGCGGTCGGCATATTGGCGCTGCTTTTGAACGGCTTCGCCTGCACCGACTATACAATGACCCGGATGCACAACATGGAATGGCTGGCGCAAGGCGGCGGCGACCCGCAAGCCATGCTGGACTGGATCGAGGCTTTCCCGCTCTATGCGCAATTCTTCTGGGGGTTGGGCGTGTGGACAGGGCTGATCGGCGCGGTCCTGCTGTTGATCCGGCATCGCTGGGCGGTCCCCGCGCTGGGGTTGTCGTTCCTGGGTGCGGTGATCAGCCTCGGCTATCAGACGTTCGGAGCGCCGCCCGCGCCGCCGCCGATGGACGACCCCAGTGGCATGGCGATGATGTCGGCGGCGATCATCATCGCGACCGGTCTGTTCTATTACTACGCGCATCGCCAGCAGAAGGCCGGGGTGCTGCGCTAAGCCCTTAGCCGACCGCGGTGCCGCCGAACATCTGCGGCATCGCCAGCGCGTCGAAGCCGTAAGGATCCGGGCGGAAGGTCACGCCATTGGGGCTCGCCGCGACGGTCAGATAGGTCATATAGACCGGTACCGGCCGCGGCAGGTCGACCTTCGCCTCCAGCCCGGTCTGCGACTGCGGGACATAGCCGAACACCCAGCCGGCGAAGCGCTTGTAATCCTCCAGCCGGACGCAGCCGTTGCTGAGGTGCCGCCCGTCCTGGACGAACAGCTCGTCATGCGGCGTATCGTGCAGATAGATGCCGAAATCATTGGGCATTTCGAACTTCATGTTGCGCATCGAATTCCACGGGCCCGGCAGCTGGCGGACATGGATCG
Organism: Sphingomonas sp.; assembly: GCF_023266535.1. Lineage (GTDB taxonomy): Bacteria > Pseudomonadota > Alphaproteobacteria > Sphingomonadales > Sphingomonadaceae > Sphingomicrobium. The sequence goes on from NZ_JAHFPY010000009.1 coordinate 40,317, forward strand.
TCGGCTTGACCTTGCCCGAGGCAATACCCTTCCAGTTGACCGTCTTGGGATCGATGATCCGCGCGTTGGGGCCCCAATCGGACAGCACTTCGTAGTGGAAGTCCTTGAAGTAGGAGAGACCCATCTCGCCGACCTTCCTGGCGGTCAGGCTCTTCACCAGTTCGGGCGGCACGTTCCAGTAAGGATCGACCCGCGCGTTGCGCATCAGCACCGCCATCATCGGCGTCTTGGTCTGGGGCGCGCCGACTACCACCCGCATCTTGTCGGCCATGCGGTCGCGGTTGAAGAAATAGACTTCGGCCGCGCCGCTATCGACCACCACATAGCGGTCGAACGCGCGCTGCGCCGGCAGGCGATAGGCCCGCTCCATGTTGATCGCGATCCGCCGCGCATAGTAGGTCGATCCGCGGTTCAACGAGGCGATGGTCGCCTTGCCGGCGATCCCGTCGGGCGTGCCGAGCCCGTGCACCGACTGGTAGGACGACACGGCCTGCGCCAGCTGCTCGTCATAGCCACCGTCGGGGTAGAGCCCCAGCCGGGTGCGGAGCAGCTGGACGCGCTTGCCGGTCGAGCCGCGCTTCAATGCCGCCCCGGCCGGGATCCTGGTTTGCGGCAGCCGGCCCCAGCTCGCCTGATATTGCTGCAACCCGCGCGCCAGCTGGTCGAACATCGGGTTGGGCGCGCCGCTGCGGCTGGCGCCCGGGTTGAACAGGCGCGACAGCCAATTCTGCGGGCGTTGCTTGCGCCGCGCGACGCTCGACATCTGCGGGTCGACATAGACGAAGTCGATGCCCTGCTTGATCGCGCGCGGCACCGCGACCGGTTCGTCGCCGTGCGGGCTTTGGGCGGCAAGCGGGGTGGTGGCCAGCATCGCCGCCGCGCCAACAATCAGGACAAGCTTCATTCGCATAAATTTTGCGCCGCGTTCGCGGCGCTTCCGTTGTGGAATTTTCAGATGAAACACATTGCGCGGCTTCGGGTTGCGCGAGCCTGAACGCGCCCCAATCAGGCGGCGCGCTTCTGCACGGTCAGTTGTAGCCCCAGGGCCTTGAGGACGCCGACCAAGGTTTCGAGTGTCGGATTTCCGTTCTCGGACAGCGCATTGTACAGCGCCTGCCGGCCAACCTTGGCCTTCCGGGCAATGTCGCTCATGCCCTTGGATCGAGCCACGTCGCCAAGCGCACGCGCAATGAATACCGGATCGTTGTCCTCCATGGCCGCGTCGAGGTAGGCGATGATATCCTCTTCCGTCTGGAGAAAATCCGCAGGGTCAAAAGGCTTCGTCCTGATTGCCATCGATTTCTTTCGCCATTCGCTTCGCCAGCTCAATGTCGCGCTGCTGGCTCGACTTGTCACCACCGCAAAGCAGCAGGATCAGGCGACCGTCGCGATTGACGAAATAGGCACGGTAGCCCGGCCCGAAATTCATCCGCAACTCGTGGACGCCATCGCCCACCGATTTGGCACTACCGAAATTGCCGTCACCGAGCTTGCGAATCTGATTGAGCATCCGGGCGCGGCCATCACGATCACGCAACCGCATAAGCCAACGCTCAAAAAGCTCGGTCATCCGAACTTCGATAGCCTGTCCTTTATAAAGGACATTCTGCGAATTGTCAAAGGGTGCGCCGAACTGGGTCATGGCCGCACCTTACGGGTGCCGGGCAAAAGCTGCAGGGTTGTTTGAATAGCCGCTCTCATTTGGTCGGCGTATCACACGCGCGATCGTTTAAGAGTTAGCAATTGTGCAGTGACTGGGTCACTTAGCTCCTAGCGCCGACCGCCGCCCCACCTGCGCTGCGTCTTGCCGAAGCCGGTGCGGCGCGTACCGGGCTTGCCCTGCGTGGCGTTGCCGGAAGGGCGCGGCGCGACGCGGTCGGGATCGGGAATGCCGAGTTCGTCCTCCTCCAGCCGGCGGATTTCGTCGCGCAGCCGCGCAGCCTCTTCGAACTCGAGGTCGGCGGCGGCCTTGAGCATCCGCTCCTCCAGGTCGCCGATGTAGGCGCGGAGGTTGTGGCCGACGAGGTGCGGCCGCTCCTCGTCGCCGGTCTCGACCAGCACGCCGTCGCGCAGCGTCACGTCGCTCATAATGTCGTTGATGTGGCTCTTGATCGAGGCCGGCGTGATGCCGTGCGCCTCATTATACTCGACCTGCTTTTCGCGCCTGCGGCCGGTCTCCTTGAGCGCGCGCTCCATCGATCCGGTGACGGTATCGGCGTAGAGGATGACCCGCCCGTCGATGTTGCGCGCGGCGCGGCCGATGGTCTGGATCAGCGAGGTCTCGGAGCGGAGGAAGCCTTCCTTGTCGGCATCGAGGATCGCGACCAGCCCGCATTCGGGGATGTCGAGCCCTTCGCGCAGCAGGTTGATGCCGACCAGCACGTCATAAACACCGAGCCGCAGGTCGCGGATTAGCTCGATGCGCTCCAGCGTTTCGACGTCGCTGTGCATGTAGCGGACCTTGAGCCCCGCCTCGTGCAGATATTCGGTCAGATCCTCGGCCATCCGCTTGGTCAGCGTGGTGACCAAAGTGCGATAGCCCAGCCTCGCCGTCTCCTTGGCTTCGTGGACGAGGTCGTCGACCTGGTCCTCGACCGGCTTGATCTCGACCGGCGGGTCGATCAGGCCGGTTGGGCGGATCACCTGCTCCGAAAACACCCCGCCGGTCTCGTTCATTTCCCACGGGCCGGGCGTTGCCGAGACGAACACCGATTGCGGGCGCATCGCGTCCCATTCGTTGAAGCGTAGCGGGCGGTTGTCGATGCAGCTCGGCAGCCTGAATCCGTACTCCGCGAGGGTAATCTTCCTCCGATGGTCGCCGCGCGCCATCGCCCCGATCTGCGGTACCGTCTGGTGGCTTTCGTCGACGAACAGCAAGGCATTGTCGGGGAGATATTCGAACAGGGTCGGCGGCGGCTCGCCCGGCAGCCGGCCGGTGAGGAAGCGCGAGTAATTCTCGATGCCGGCGCAGCTGCCGGTGGCGGCGATCATCTCGAGGTCGAAATTGGTCCGCTGCTCGAGCCGCTGCGCTTCGAGCAGCCGCCCCTCGGCGGTCAGTTCCTTGAGCCGTTCCACGAGCTCAAGCTTGATCGCCTCCATCGCCTGCTTGAGCGTCGGCCCCGGCGTTACATAGTGCGAATTGGCGAACACCCGGACGCTGTCGAGGCTGGCGGTCTTCTTGCCGGTCAGCGGATCGAACTCGGTGATCTCCTCCAGCTCGTCGCCGAAGAAGCTGATCCGCCAGGCGCTGTCCTCATAGTGCGACGGAAAAATTTCGAGATTGTCGCCCTTCACGCGGAAATTGCCGCGGGCGAAGGCCTGGTCGTTGCGCTTATACTGCAGCGCGACCAGCTTGCGGATGATCTCGCGCTGGTCGACGCTCTCGCCCTTCTTCAGGTCGAAGATCATCGCCGAATAGGTCTCGACCGAGCCGATGCCGTAGAGGCAGCTGACCGAGGCGACGATGATCACGTCGTCGCGCTCCAGCAGCGACCGGGTTGCCGAATGGCGCATGCGGTCGATCGCCTCGTTCACCGAGCTTTCCTTCTCGATGTAGGTGTCGGACCGCGGCACATAGGCCTCGGGCTGGTAATAATCGTAGTAGCTGACGAAATATTCGACCGCATTGTCGGGGAAGAAATTCTTGAACTCGCCGTAGAGCTGGGCGGCGAGGATCTTGTTGGGCGCCAGCACCAGCGCCGGGCGCTGGGTCGCCTGGATGACCTGCGCCATGGTGTAGGTCTTGCCGGAGCCAGTGACGCCGAGCAGCACCTGGCTGACTTCGCCATTGTCCGAAATGCCCTCAACCAGTTCCTTGATCGCGGCCGGCTGGTCGCCCGACGGCGAATAATCGGACTTCAGCTCGAAACGCTTGCCGCCCTCGGCCTTGTCCGGCCGCGCCGGGCGGTGCGGGACGAACGTCTCGCCAGTCTCGGGCTCGGCGAGGCTGGTGCGGATTTGAATCGGCATCGAGACCATATGGGGAACGATGAGGCGCGGGGCAAATGGGGGTGGCTAACGACCGCTTTGGGCGAAAAGAGGACGTTACTCCCAATCAGGCTCCTTGGGAGATTATTGCGCGAACCGGAATAATGTCTTCCGACGCAAAGCTATTCAACCGCCAATCGGTCGACACCAAGTCATCGGACAATAGCAACCCGATGCAAGCGCCATGGTGGCGAGTCATCGGAACAGGAGCAAATTCGATGACTATCCAGACTGTCCGTCGCGCTCGGCGGACACTGTTGAACGCGAGCGCATTTGCCGGGGCGATCCTCGGTTTCGTGCCCGGCACGGCGCTGGCCGCGACCGATGCGGCGCCCGCCGCGCTCGAGCGGCCGGCCCAGGACGAATCCATCCGTCCATTCCCGAAAATCCATTTCTCGCAGAAGGCGATCAACGATCTGCGTCGCCGGATCGTCGCGACCCAGTGGCCGGAACAGGAAACCGTCACCGACACGTCGCAGGGCGTGCCCCTGGCAACGATGAAGGAGCTCGCCCGTTATTGGGCGACGCAATATGACTGGCGTGCCGCGGAGGAGAAGCTCAACAGCTACCCGCAATATGTCACCAACATCGACGGCGTCGACATTCATTTCATCCATGTGAAGTCGAAGAACCCCAACGCGCTGCCGCTGGTCATCAACCATGGCTGGCCGGGTTCGATCCTGGAACAGATCAAGCTGATCGGCCCGCTGACCGACCCGGTCGCCTATGGCGGTAAGGCCGAGGACAGCTTCGACGTCATCATCCCGTCGATGCCGGGCTATGGTTTCTCGGGCAAGCCGACCACCACCGGCTGGGGCCCGGAGCATATGGCCAAAGCCTGGGACGTGCTGATGAAACGGCTCGGCTACAAACATTATGTAGCCCAGGGCGGCGACTGGGGTGCGTTCGTGGTTGATTATATGGGCGTACAGGCGCCGGAAGGTCTGCTCGGCATCCACACCAACATGCCAGGCGTGGTCCCGGCCAACGTCGACCAGGCCGCCTTTACCGGCACTCCAGCCCCGGCCGGCCTGTCGGCGGATGAGAAGCGCGCCTATGACGGGCTCGCCTACACTTACCGGCATATCGGCATCTACCAGCTAATGGCGAACCGGCCCCAGACCCTCTACGGGCTGGCGGACTCACCCGTTGGCCTCGCTGCCTACATGCTCGATCATGGTGACGGTGGCGGCCAGCCTGCAGCGGCGGTGAGCGAGGCGCTCAATCGCCACTACAGCGGCACCGGCGAGCTCACCCGCGACGAGGTCCTCGACAACATCACGCTCTATTGGCTGACCAATACCGGCGTGTCGGCGTCGCGGCTCTACTGGGAGTATAAGGGCGGCTTCTTCAACCCGAAGGGCGTCAAGATCCCGGTCGCGGTCAGCGTCTTCCCCGGCGAGCAATATCAGGCGCCGCTCAGCTGGGCCAAACTGGCCTATCCCAACCTGATCTATTATCATCAGGCCGAAAAAGGCGGTCACTTCGCCGCCTGGGAACAGCCGAGGATCTTCGCTCAGGAACTGCGCGCGGCCTTCCGCCCGCTCCGCTGAGCGAATGGGCGCGGGCCGGACCTTGCCCCCTGGTCCGCCCGCGCCCGCCCCTTTTTCCATCCGCGAGAACCACAATGACCCACCGCAATCCACTCCTTGGCCAGGCAATCGAGGCCCATGGCGGCCTCAATCGCTGGAACGGCTTCGAAAAGGTCGAGGCCGAAATCGACAGCGGAGGCGGATTCTTTGCGTTCAAGGGCGTGCCGCTGGCCGGACGCCGACAGCTGACGGTTTGGCTTCACGAGCAGCGCGCCGTGATCGCTCCGATTGGGGGCGATGGCCCGCGAGTGCTGTTCACCCCCGAAAGAGTGGCGGTCGAGCAGCCAGACGGCGCCATCCTCGCCGAACGGACAAATCCCCGCGAGGCGTTCGCCGGGCACCAGATGAACACGCCGTGGGACCCGCTGCATCTGGCATATTTCAGCGGCGAGGCGCTCTCCACCTATTTCAAGACCCCCTTTCTGCTGGCCGGTGACGGCGTTGAAGTCGAAGAGGTCGAGCCGTGGCTGGAGGGAGCCGAAACCTGGCGCGTGCTCCGCGCCACCTTCCCTGAGAGTGTGGAGACCCACAGCCGGGTGCAGCATTTCTATTTCGGCGAAGATCGGTTGCTTCGCCGCCACGACTATCAAGTCGACATCGCCGGCGGCTTCGGCGCTGCCCAGCTTGTGTCCGATCCGATCGTGGCGGGCGGCATCCGCCTGCCCTCCCGTCGCCGGGCCTATGCCCGCGGCGCCGACGGCCAGCCAATCCTCGATCTGCTGATGGTTTCCATCGACGTCAGCAACGTCCAATTCAGTTGAGGTGCCCCCAACTATGAACAACCGTGAAAAAGCGCTTGGAGAGTTTTGGCGGATGGCCCACTGGATCGTCTTCATAGCCGTGCTGATGGCCGGCGGAGCGATCCTGTACCTGGGACTGACCGTCGGACTTGACCTTCACCTGGTCATCGCCACCCTGGGCGGCGTCTTCATTTCGGTCGTGTTGGGCTGCGGCCTGATGGCGGCATCCTTCTTCAGCGACAAAAGCGGCCATGACCAACTGGTCTCGGACGCAACTCGGCAGAAGGAAAGGGAATCCCAATAACGGCAAGAACTCGATCGCTGATTTCGGGCCGCAACCGGCGGCACAGAGCAGTCGGCCGCGGACTGATGGAGCCCGCTATCGGCTGGTGCCTAACCTGGCTGATGATTATTGGGGGGCGCCAAAAGCCTCGCTCCCCATTTGCTGAGGAACCGCGCCATCACAAAGATAGGGTCAGCGGCTTCCGAGCGACGGTTTGCGCGGATTTCGGCGGTGTTCTGTAAGGCACTCATAGCTGCACCTCAAAATTGAACCGATTTGACGCCCAATTGCGCCGCTTGCCAATTTAGATCGCACCTATATGCGAGTGAATAGGCGTCGTTTGACTGACACTGTTTCGATAATTGAAATAATCTGACCAGCCGCCACAATGACCGCAATGGGTCGAAGGAGAATGCTGGCCAATTAGCCCCCTGCCCGTTCCAACTTTGCCCAAGCGTTCAAATCCGGCTCCCCGACCTTGACCAGATGATTGCGGTCGCGGTGGAGAAATGCTGCTACGCTCGCTGATCGAACGCGGGGGCCGCCATGCAGATGTTCGAATATGTCATCGTCCTGATTTCGATCGTCATCGGCCT
>NZ_JAHFPY010000082.1 GCF_023266535.1 Sphingomonas sp.
ACCGAGGCCGGGATGCTGAGCTTCGAGCACAAGCTTCCGGCCGAAATCAGCGAGGGCAAGCTGATCGACCTGATCGAGGAATTGAACACCGATCCGGCGGTCGACGGAATCCTCGTCCAGCTGCCGCTCCCGGCGCACATCGACCCCAACCAGATCATCCTTGCCATCGATCCCGACAAGGACGTCGACGGCTTCCACCCGGTCAACGCCGGCCGGCTGGCGATTGGCCTTTCCGGCTTTGTCCCCTGCACGCCGCTCGGCTGCCTCAAGCTGCTGAAAGCCGAGCTTGGCGACCTCAAGGGCAAGGACGCGGTCGTCATCGGCCGCTCGAACATCGTCGGCAAGCCGATGGCGACGCTGCTGCTGGCCGAGCATTGCACGGTGACCATCGCCCATAGCCGCACACGTGACCTGCCCGATGTGGTTCGCCGCGCGGATATCGTCATCGCCGCGGTCGGCCGGCCCGGCATGATCCGGGGCGACTGGCTGAAGCCAGGCGTTTGTGTGATTGACGTCGGCATCAACCGCGTTGCCGGAGAGGGCGGCAACAGCCATTTGACCGGCGACGTCGACTTCGCGTCGGCCAGCCAGGTCGCCGGCGCAATCACCCCGGTTCCGGGCGGCGTCGGGCCGATGACCATCGCCTGCCTGATCCGCAACACTTTGGTGTCCGCCGCCCGGCGCGACGGCTATTCCTTGCCGGAGGAACTATGATCCTTGCCCTGCTCCTCGCTGCCGCCGAGCCGATGTCGGCACTCGATACGGAACGCGCCTTCATCGCCGATGCGCAGAAGCTCGGCCAATGGACCGCCTTCCGCAAATATGCCGCCGACGATGCGGTGATATTCGTGCCGCAGCAGGTCAATGCGCAGGAGTTCCTGAAGGGCCGCGCCGACCCGCCGGTCGCGGTCTATTGGTGGCCGGGCAAGAGCTTCGTCAGTTGCGACGGCAGCTATGCGGTCAACACCGGGCCGTGGGTGCGCCAGTACGGCAAGGCGGTCGGCTATTTCACCACTGTGTGGCAGCGCCAGCCCGACGGCAGCTGGAAATGGATCTACGACGGCGGCGACGGCCTCGACACCCCCCGCGCCGAGGGTGGGGACATCAAGGCCGAGATTGCCGCATGTCCGAAGGTCGCTCCACCGCCGACTGGACTGGATGAAATTCCAAGTGGCGCGAAATATGTACGTGGGTCGAGCAATGACGAGAGCCTAAGATGGGAATGGGAGGTATTGCCCGATGGCAGCCGCACATTCACCGTAAGCATTTGGAACGGAAGTCGCCATGAGGTCGTGATCGAGGATAAAGTCGCGGCCCCATGATCGAGCTGTTCACTACCGCCTTCATCACCTTCGTCGTGATCATCGACCCGCCGGGCTGCGCGCCGATTTTCGCCTCGCTGACCAGCGGGACGGACCAGGTCCATCGCCGCAAGATGGCGATCCGCTCGGCCTTCGTCGCCTGGTGCATCCTGGTCTTCTTCGCCCTGCTCGGCGAGCCCCTGCTCAGCACCATGGGCATCAGCCTGTCGGCCTTCCGCCTCGCCGGCGGAATCCTGCTGTTCTACACCGCGATGGAAATGGTGTTCGAAAAGCGCACCGAACGGCGCGAGGAACGGGCCAAGGAAATCGAAGGCACGCCCGAGGCCGAGGACATTTCGGTCTTCCCGATGGCCATCCCGATGATCGCCGGTCCAGGGTCGATCACCACCGTGATGCTGCTGTGCGCTCGCGCCAACGGCCTCATCGAAGGCGCTACTGTCCTCGCAGCGATGACCGCGGTGATCCTGCTGACGCTGGTTGCGTTGCTCGCCGCCGGCCCGCTGATGAAACTGATCGGCGCCAAGCTGGAAGGGATGATCACACGCATCCTCGGGGTGATCCTGGCCGCGCTCGCCGTTCAGTTCGTGCTCGACGGGCTGGAGCGGAGCCTTCCCGGTCTGGCGGGCTAAGCGCTTCCAGGAAAAATGGGCACCGGTTTTCCGTCCGGAAGCGCGACAATAAAAACTACCCCACGACCTTCCACATCTTGAACGGCGAATCCTTGCCAAGGTCGACCGGCTGCAGCCAGGCCGGCACCTTGCCCTTGGCCAGCCGGGTGTAAAATCCGCCCGGTGCCTCGGACATGAAGATGGTCGCGGTCGACATATAAGGACAGATCAGCACATAATCGCTGCGATATTCGTCGATGATGCGGTGCGCCTGGGGCTCGCCCCCCCGGAACGCGTTCATCACGTCGGCGATCATCACGTCATTGCGGTGATAGGGTCCGCCGACCGCGTCATGATGGGTGGCGACAATCAGCCGCGGTCCCAAATCGATGAAGGTGAAGATCATGCCCTTGGGCTGGTGGGCGACTGGCCGAAGCGCCGCGAAACTCGGGCACTTGTTGTTGGCCTGCGCAACTTTGAGGGCAACGCCGGTCTTCGCCTTGCTGGGAATGAATACCGTCACGACTGGAACCAGTGCCCCGAAGCCGATTGCGGCAAGCAGGATTGCCGCCACGTGAAGCTTGACGCTCGACGTGCTGAGCCATTGGCCAACAAACAGGACGACGAGTGCCGTGGCCGCTGGAAGCGCCATCATTTGCGCAGCCGGCGCAGCGCGCACTTGCCAGAACAGCAAGACAAAGGCTGCGATCGACGGAAGTGCGACAGCGATTGTGCGAAGCAGGAGGTCTTGGTTGCCGCCGCGACCTTTCCACGCACGCCAGATCAGCAGACCCCATCCAGCTAGGGCGGTAACAGGCAGCGCCATGACGTTCACCGCCACGCGCCATTCGTGACGGTAGAAGGGATTGGCCTCGCGGACATGATCGAGCCACAGCCGCGTCGCTTCCGGGGAGATGCCCTCCAGCCGCTGCAGGCAATGGGGCCACATCAGCGCATGGAAACCTGCAACGACCGCGCCCGCCGCCACCGCAGCGGCCAGCCGCGCTTTCCAGCTGTCGAGCTTCAGCATGGCGAGGCCCAGCATGACCGCGCCGCCGATTGCGGCATCGCTCAGCCATACCGGCGACAGCGCATCGCACACTGCCGAACGGTTGGCGTAGGAGGCGAAGACGAGGAAGCCGAAGGCGGTGCTGGCCACCAGCGAGGCGGCATAGGTCGCGAGCCGCCTGCGCTGGTCGCGATCAACCACCCACATCAGCACCGCCGAACCGCCGAGCAGCGCCAGGTAGATCATCATCTCCAGCCCGATCGCCAGCGACAGGCCGGTGGCGACGCCGACTACCGCGCCGCCTCGCGCCCGCTTCGGATCGGCCATCCCCGCCATCGCAACGCCCAGCAACGCCAACTGCCAGCCATGATGGTCGATCCTCAATGGGGCAAACATCCCCATGGTGGATCCGGCGCAAAAAAGCAGGCCGGCCACTGGGAATATCCAGGCCTTCTGACTCACCAGCCGCTTCATGATCAGCGCAAGGGCGAACATCAGCAGCAGCAGGGGTAACTGGGGCGCGACTGCGACCGCGATCCGTTCCGCATCGGCCCCGCCAACCAAGGGCCGCATTAGCGCAATGATCCCCGCGATCGGCAGGTCGACCAGCCGCGACCAGTGGATGTTGCCGCCGCCGTGCGCCGGGTCGAACCGGTGCTGGATAAGATCGAACCAGCCCTGCCCATCCATCCAGGCGCGAACCTGGGCCATGCGCAGATTGTCGTCGGTATCAGGGAGCGCAAAGGCCTGGATCAGCCGCCAGCGGCCGGCGATGGTGGCGGCGGCGTAAGCCAGCCAGAGCAGGACCAGCACCGTCTTCCAGCGCCGAAAGAACCAGCCCCTAAGCTGGGAAAGCCGCTGTGTCAGCCGAACCTCGTCCATCCGATCCCCCGCCAATTCTGACATTGTGTCCTAGCGGTAAGCCACTAGAGAGCAAGCCGATGATCCAGTCGGCCCTCCACAATCTCGGCCATGAGCGCCGCACCGTGCTGCTGCAGCTGATCCGCTACGGCCTTGCCGGCCTCGCCATCACGCTCGCTGCCGCCGGCAGCTATTGGGCGATTACCGACTTCCTGCACATCGATCCGATGGTCAGCTACGGCATTGTATTCCTGGTCTTTTCGGGGATCAGCTATGTCACCCACGGCGAATATAGCTTCCGCGGGCACGGCGAGCGCGACCGGCATCATATCCGCATGGGCCGCTTCTTCGCGATCAATGTGCTCGGCTTCCTCGTCAACCAGGCCTTCATTTGGGGGCTGGTCAAGCAGCTCCACGGGCCGACCTGGTGGCCGACGATCCCGATGGTGTTTGTCACGCCCCTCTTGACCTTCACCCTGCATCGGCGGTTCGTCTACGCATGAACACCGTCGAACTCAGCGTCATCATCCCGGTCAAGGACGAGGAAGTGGCCATCGGCCCGTGCCTCGCCCGGCTGGTTCCGGTGATCGAGGCAATGTCCGACCCGGCGGCGAAATCGTTCGAAATATTGTTCGTCGACGACGGCAGCAGCGACACCACGCTCGAGGTCATCCGCAAGGCCAACGCCGCCGATCCGCGGATCCGCGGCATCTCGCTGTCGCGCAATTTCGGCAAGGAAGCCGCGCTTACTGCCGGTCTCGATGCCTCGCGCGGGCTGGCGGTAGTCCCGCTCGACGTCGACCTGCAGGACCCGCCCGAAGCGCTGCCCAGGATGGTCGCCCAGTGGCGCAATGGATTCGAGGTCGTTTACGGGGTCCGCGACAACCGCGAGACCGACAGCCTGCCGAAGCGGATTACCGCCGACTTCTATTACCGCGCGCACAACTGGCTTTCGAACGACAAGATCCCCGAACATGCCGGCGATTTCCGGCTGCTCGACCGCAAGGTGGTCGACGTCATCCGCCAGATGCCGGAGCGCAACCGCTTCATGAAAGGCCTGTTCGCCTGGGCCGGATTCAAGCAGGCTGCGGTCAGCTATCACCGCGAGGAGCGCAAGGTCGGCAACACCAAGTTCAACTATTGGAAGCTGTGGACGCTGGCGATCGACGGGATCACCTCCGCCTCGACCGTCCCTCTGCGCATCTGGAGCTATCTCGGCGGCTTCGTCGCCTTGGGCGCGCTCGGCTATGCTCTGTTCATCATCATCCGCACGCTGACCACCGGCATCGTCGTTCCCGGCTACGCCTCGCTGATGGTCGCCATCCTGTTCCTCGGCGGGCTGCAATTGCTGTCGCTCGGCGTGCTCGGCGAATATGTCGGGCGGATCCTGACCGAGACCAAGGCCCGCCCGCTCTACGTCGTCCGCGAAACGATCGGCGAAGGCTGATGGAGCGCAAGGTCTACGACCAGATGGCCAAGCTCGACAGCTGCCACTGGTGGTTCACCGCCCGCCGCCGGATCCTCGACGGAGTGATCGAGCGGATCGTCAAGCCGCCCAAAGGAGCGCGCATCCTCGAGCTTGGCGCCGGCACCGGTCACAACCTCGAGATGCTGTCGCGGTTTGGCGAGGTCGAGGCGAGCGAGCTCGATCCGGTGGCGCGCGGCATAGCCAGCGAACGGCTCGGCCGGACCGTGATCGAGGCGGCATTGCCCGATCTCTCGATGTTCCCGGCCGGCGCTTATGACATGGTCGCGCTGCTCGACGTGCTCGAGCATGTCACCGACGACCAGGGTTCGCTGGCGGCGATCTTCGACCGCTTAAAGCCCGGCGGCGCGCTGCTGCTGACCGTGCCGATCAACCCGTGGATGTGGAGCGCACACGACGTCGCGCATCATCATCACCGCCGCTATCGCAAGGCCGAGATCCGCCAGTTGGCGCTCGACGCAGGCTACGAGATCGAGCTGATGTCCCCGTTCAACAGCCTGCTGTTCCCGCCGATCGCGGCGGTCCGGCTGGTCGGCAAGCTGACCGGCAAGGACGACAGTGACGATGCCATGCCCTCGGCTCCGGTCAACAAGACGCTCGACACCATCTTCGGGCTGGAGCGCGGCCTTATCGGCCGGGTCCCCTTACCGTTCGGAGTGTCCTTAGTCGCTGTTCTTCGCCGGCCTCGCTAAGCGGGACATGTTTGAGCAGGATTGAGCCCTTGCCGGCCCAGACCGGCTGCCAGCCGTCGACCCAATCCGCCGGGATTGGCCGCATGTCGATCAGCCAAAGATAATCGAATGCGTCGTGCGGCAGGTTGTAGAGCGCGGCGCGGACCGACCAGCCTTCATGCCGGCAACCCGGATCGCGCACGATCTGCGACGGGTCGCGCTGGAACCAGCCACCGGCCGGATAGCGGACTGTCAGCAAGGACGATCCGGCCATCGGCCAATGATCGTTGGTATAGGCTTCCTGGCGGACCGTTGCCAATGCACCAAGGTGATCTGATCGCCGCAGCGTCCAGCGCTCGCACCGGTCCCACACCATCACCGCGACCCGCGAGCCAGGCTCGACATGGTCGAGCGCCTCGAGCTGCACCTTCTGCCGGTTCCAGGCGATCGCCATGCTCGCCGTCGTTCCCGCCAGCCGGACCAGCATGAAGCCGGTCGCAGCAACCGCCAGCCAGGTTGACAGCGGATAGCGGGTTTCCTGCTTGAAGCGCACCGCCAGCACGAAGATCGCCGCCGCGAACGGCACCAGCCGCATGTCGGCATAGGCCGATCCGAACACGATGCGCGGCAACAGCACATAGGTCGCCGCCAGGACCAGGCCGGAGAAAGCAAGGTTGCGCGACAGCGTCAGGCGCGGATGGATCAGGGCGAAGACGGGAACCGCCAGCACGATCGCCGCGCAGGCAATGTCATAAGCCTCCCACCGGTCGCGGAACATGCGCAGCAGATATTCCCACTTATATTCCCAATCGAACCAGCGGTGGGTGAGGCCGCCGGTGGCCTCGCTCCGCCACAGCAGGATCAGCAGCAGCGGCAAGGCCATCGCCAGGGCGTGGTAGGCGGCGCGGATGATCGACATCCACCAGCTGCGGCCGCGGTCATGTTGCCGCACCGCCTCGGCCGAGAAACACAACAGGCCGAGCGTTCCCCAGCCATAGGTGTGGGCGAAGAAGACGATAAAGCTGATTGGCACGAACAAAAGCGCCCTCAGCTTCGACTTACCGAGCCGGCCGAGCCGCAGCCACAGGCCGAAGGCGAGCAGCGCCAGCGCCATCGACAGCGAGAAGTTGACGAAGCCGAACATGAACGGATGGCCGAACGCCAGCGGCAGCGCGAACGCCACCGTCGGCGGCAACCGGTTGTGCACTTCGCGCGCGACCCACAACATGCCGGCCACGGTCAGCGGCGGGATCGACATGACCACCAGCTTGGTCGCCGGCTCGACCCCGATCAGCTTGGCCAGCGGCACCACCAGCACATCGACGCCAAGGTTACCGATCGGCAGCCAGCGGAACGAGAACCATTGCTGGAGGATCGCACTGTTGGCGAGGTCGACGGCGACCTTGAAGCGGCCCATGTGCCCGCCGATGTCGACCAGCGGCGGGATCGCCGGATAGGCGAGCGGAATGAACGCCAGCAGGATCATCGCCGCGACGAACGGCCGCCCTTCCCACCAGGGCCGCGGAGTTCCCCTGGGCAGCGCCGCAGGCGCAGCCTGTTCGGCGACGAGATGCGGCGTGATGATCAAGCGCTTTCGCGCCTGCCGAGCAGCCTGAGGCGCAGCGCGTTCAGCTTGATGAAGCCGGCGGCGTCGCGCTGGTCATAGGCGCCGGCGTCGTCCTCGAAGGTCACCACTTTTTCGCTGTACAGGCTGTTGGGCGACTTGCGGCCGGTGACATGGACGCCGCCCTTGTACAGCTTCATCCGCACCGTGCCGTCGACCCTGGCCTGGCTATGGTCGATCGCCACTTGCAGCATCTCGCGCTCCGGCGAGAACCAGAAGCCGTTGTAGATCAGCTCGGCATAGCGCGGCATCAGCTCGTCCTTGAGGTGTGCGGCGCCGCGGTCGAGCGTCAGCTGTTCGATCGCCCGGTGAGCGGCGTGATAGATGGTGCCGCCCGGCGTCTCGTACATGCCGCGGCTCTTCATCCCGACGAAGCGGTTCTCGACCAGGTCGAGGCGGCCGATGCCGTGGCGTTTGCCGAGTTCGTTCAATTTGGTCAGCAGCGCGGCGGGCGACAGCGCCTCGCCATTGACCGCGACCCCGTCGCCGCCCTTGAATTCGATGGTGATTTCTTCCGGCGTATCGGGCGCCGTAACCAGATCGTCGGTGCGCGAATAGACATAGTCGGGCACTGCCTGCCACGGGTCTTCCAGTACCTTCCCTTCGGACGAGGTGTGCAGCAAATTGGCGTCGGTCGAGAAGGGGCTCTCGCCGCGCTTGTCCTTGGGCACCGGGATCTGGTTCTTCTCGGCGAAGTCGATCAGCGCGGTGCGGCTGGTCAAATCCCATTCGCGCCACGGGGCGATCACCTTGATGTCCGGCGCCAGCGCATAATAGCCGAGCTCGAAGCGGACCTGGTCATTGCCCTTGCCGGTGGCGCCATGGCTGACCGCATCGGCGCCGACTGCTCTCGCAATTTCCACCTGCCGCTTGGCAATCAGCGGCCGCGCGATCGACGTACCGAGCAGGTATAGTCCCTCGTACAGCGCATTCGCCCGCATCATCGGGAAGACGTAATCGCCAACGAATTCCTCGCGCAGGTCGTCGATGAAGATATGCTCGGGCTTGACCCCCATCAGCTCGGCCTTGTGCCGGGCCGGGCCGAGCTCCTCGCCCTGGCCGAGGTCGGCGGTAAAGGTCACCACCTCGCAAGCGTAGGTCTGCTGCAGCCATTTCAGGATCACGCTGGTGTCGAGGCCGCCCGAAAAGGCCAGCACGACGCGCTTGATCTGGTCGGCCATGAGGGTGATTTCCTTCGTTTTGAGCTGTCCGAACGAGTGGCGCGCGCCTTGCCACCAACACCCCCGCCGTTCAAGCGCCATACAGCTAGCGAGGCATAGCCATTCACCTTCCGTAGAGGAGGGGCTTACCGATGAAGAAGTTTCTGATCGCTGCGGCCGCGTTGATGGCCGGTACCGCCGCCCTGGCACAAACGCCGACTGCACCGCCCGCGCCGCCCGCGCCTCCGCCGGCGCCGATGGCTCATCCGATGATGGACGATCATGTCATGACCCGCGACGAGGTGGTGGCGATGGTTCGCGAGCATTTCGGCCGCCTCGACGCCGACAAGAATGGCGCGATCACCACCGACGAGGTGATGAAGGGCCATGACAAGATGGCCGGCGAATATCGCGAAGTACGGATCAAGCGCAGCGACGGCGACGCAAAGGGTGAGCCTACGATCATGCACATCGAGCACGGCGATGGCGACGAAGGCGGTGAGCCCCACATCATGCGGATGGAGCGGCGCGATCCCAAGGAGGCGTTCCAGCGCATCGACACCAACAAGGACGGCTCGATCAGCTTCGAGGAATTCTCCAAGGCGCACGAGGAGCGGATCGAACAGCGGATCGAGATCCGCGAGCGCCGCGACGAGGCCGCCAAGGATGGCAAGTGGCCCGCCAAGCACGCCATGATGATGCACCATGGCGGGATGATGGGCAGCCGGATGATCGTCATGGCCGACAATGACCATGACGGGAAAATCACCCTGGCCGAAGCCGAGGCGATGGCCCTCAAGCACTTCGACCAGATGGATGCCAATCATGACGGCAAGGTCACTCCCGAGGAGCGCCGCGCCGGCCGGCCGATGATCATCAAGCAGATCATCGAGAAAAAGAAGACGGCCAGCTAAGTAGCGGTCCCGTTTGGCTTATCCCGGGCCCGGCTTGCGCCGGGCCCTTTTTCGTGGCTGAAGCGCGCCGGTCAGGAGGAGTTTCCGTCGATGTCCCACGCTTTCCGCGCCGCCGCCTTTCTCGCCACCGTTGCCCTGCCGCTGGCCGCGGCCCACGCCGACGAAGGCATGTGGACCTTTGATTCATTCCCGGCCGCCCGGATGAAGGCCGACTATGGCTGGGCGCCGGACCAGGCTTGGCTCGACCGCGTCCAGAATGCGGCGGTGCGCCTGACCGGCGGCTGCTCGGCCAGCTTTGTGTCGGGTTCCGGCCTGATCCTCACCAACCACCATTGCGTCGCCAGCTGCGCGGAGGAGCATTCGACCGCCGACAATAATCTGCTGATGCACGGCTTTACCGCCCGCAGCCGCGAGGAAGAGAAGAAGTGCGCCGGCCAGCAGGCTGAGGTGGTGACCTCGATCCGCGACGTTACGTCCGAAGTTAAGGGCGCGATCGGCGCCGCCACCGGCGGCGCCGCGGTCAAGGCGCGCAGCGCGATTATCGCCCAGATCGAAGGGCAGGGTTGCCCCGACACCGGCAAGACCCGCTGCCAGGTCGTCTCGCTCTACGGCGGCGGCCAGTACAAGCTCTACAGCTATCACAAATATTCGGACGTCCGGCTGGCGTGGGTGCCGGAATCGCAGGCCGCGCAGTTCGGCGGCGATCCCGACAATTTCAATTTCCCGCGCTACTCGCTCGATGCCAGCTTCCTGCGCGCCTATGAGGACGGCAAGCCGGTGGCGACCCCGCAGCACCTCGAATGGAGCGCCCGCGCCCCGGTCGACGGCGAGGCGACCTTCGTGGTCGGCAATCCCGGCTCGACCCAGCGCCTGTTCACGGCGGACCAGCTTGCCTTCCAGCGCGAGCTGGTGCTGCCGATCACCGTCACGACCTTGTCCGAACGCCGCGGCCGGCTGATCGCCCTGATGGAGAGCGATCCGGCCAAGATGCGCGAAGGCCATCAGGCGCTGGAAAGCATCGAGAACAGCCTGAAAGTCTATATCGGCCGCGTTGGTGCGCTGGGCGATCCCGCCTTCACCGGCCGTCTCGCCGCCGCCGAAGCTGAGCTCAAGGCGAAAAGCGCCGGCAATCCGGCGATCGGCAATCCCTGGGGCGACATCGCCAAGGCGATGGCCGATTACCGGACCTTCTACGTCGCTCGCCGCTACGCGCTGCCGTCCGGC
>NZ_JAHFPY010000119.1 GCF_023266535.1 Sphingomonas sp.
CTGATCCTGCTCGCCTATCTGTTCCTGTCGATGGGCAGGCTGACCGGCCGCTCGGCGGTCTATCAATGGATGAACGTGGTCGGCGCCGCCGGCTTCACGCTCAATGGCTGGTGGCATGGTGCCTTGCCCTCGGCGGCGCTCAACGTCATCTGGATGCTGATCGGGGGAGTGGCTTTATGGCGGATCGCGCAGCGGAAAGACTCATCGACCTCAGCCATGTGATCGAGGAGGGCATGACCACCTACAAGGGTCTGCCCGGGCCGCACTTGTGCGATTATTGGACGCGCGAGGCGTCCGCGGCCAATTTTGACGACGGCTCGAGTTTCCAGATCGGCCGGATCGACATGGTCGCCAACACCGGCACCTATGTCGACAGCCCTTTCCACCGCTATGCCGACGGCAAGGATCTTTCCGAACTGCCGCTGGAATCGCTCGCCGACCTCGACGGGCTGGTCGTTCGCCAGCCCTATGAACAAGGGCTCGCCGTCGACGCTGCTGCCTTCGCCGGGCTCGAGGTGCGCGGCAAGGCGGTGCTGGTCGCGACCGGCTGGGATCGTCACTGGCGGACCGACACCTATCTCTCCAACAGTCCTTACCTGACCGAAGCCGCAGCGCGATGGCTGGTGGAACATGGCGCCGCGTTCGTCGGCATCGACAGCCACAATATCGACGACACCAGCGTCCGCGCGCGGCCCGTCCATACGCTGCTATTGGGGGCCGGCATCCCGATCGGCGAGCATTTGACCGGCCTCGACCGGCTGCCCGACCGTGGTTTCCGCTTCTCCGCCACGCCGCCCAAGATCAAAGGCATGGGCACCTTCCCGGTGCGGGCATTCGCCGTTCTTAGCTAAGCGCCGGCTCCAGCCAGCGGGGCAAGATGGCTTCAGCGGGAACGGCATCGACCCGCGCATGGACCACCGCCAGGCCAAGCCCGGGATAGGCGACGCGAACCCGCTCGTCGACGGCGCCCTCGACGACCACCAGCCGGCGATTGACCTTCTGCCGCCAGTTCATCCGCGCCGTATTCTCCTGTCCGACGAAGCAACCCTTGGTGAAGCTGACGCCATTCAGCTCGGCGGCATTGCACTCGAGCCAGAGCAGGTCGCCAAGTTCGACCCGGCCCTCGCACACGCCGAGCCGAAGCCGATGCTCGAGCCAGCCGCTGGCAGGCTCGTCGGCCGGCCCCAGCCAGCGCCGGCCCAGCTCGGCGAGCCGCGGATCGGCGACGCCCTTGCCGTCTTCCAACGACCAATGCACCGCCAAGCTGTCGTCCCGCTCAATGCCGATCGGCTTGCGCAGCCGGTAAATCGCCAGCCGCTTGATGAGCCCGTCGGGCGCCTCGGCCTCGCAATCGAGCAGCAAATCGTCGCCATCCGCCCACACCAGAAAATCGAACAGGCATTTGCCCTGCGCGGTCAGCAGCCCCGCCCAGACCGGCAATGGACCGGTGACATCCTGCGTCACCAGCCCCTGGAGGAAGTCGCGCACCTCGGCGCCGCTCAATCGGATGACGGCTCGATCGGCAAGGGTGGTCGCGGACATGAGCCTTAGCTAAGAGCGGCGCGTGACTTTGCAATCGCTAACCATCCGCCGGCCCGACGACTGGCACGTGCATTTGCGCGACGGCGAGATGCTCAAGACGGTCGCGCCTTATACCGCGCGGCAGTTCGCCCGGGCGATTGTCATGCCCAATCTGGTGCCGCCAATCACGACGGTCGAAGCCGCCTCGTCCTACCGCGACCGGATTATTGCTGCGACGGGGCCGGACTTCACCCCGCTGATGACCTGCTATCTGACCAACGATGTCGATCCGGACGGGCTGGCGCGCGGCTTTGCCGAGGGCATGTGGGCCGCGGCCAAGCTCTATCCGGCCGGCGCCACCACCAACAGCGCCAGCGGTGTCACCGACATCCGCAACATCTATCCGGCACTGGAGCGGATGCAGGAAATCGGGATGACCTTCTGCATCCATGGCGAGGTGACGGACCCGGATATCGACGTGTTCGACCGGGAAGCGGTGTTCATCGACCGCATCCTGTCGCCGCTGGTCGATGACTTCCCGGCGCTCAAAATGGTGCTGGAGCATATCACCACCCGGCAGGCGGCCCAGTTCGTCGCCGACGCCCCGGCCAATGTCGCCGCGACGATTACGCCGCAGCATCTCCACCTCAACCGCAATGCGCTGTTCAAGGGCGGGCTGAGGCCCCACGCCTATTGCCTGCCGGTGGTCAAGCGGGAGGAGCATCGCCTCGCGGTGCGCCAGGCGGCGGTCAGCGGCTCGCCCAAATTCTTCCTCGGCACCGACACGGCCCCCCACAGCCGCGAAGCCAAGGAATCGGCCTGCGGCTGCGCCGGCATCTTCAACGCGTCGTACGCGCTCGAAAGCTATGTCCAGGTGTTCGACGATGAAGGCGCGCTTGACCGGTTCGAAGCCTTCGCCTCGGAGCATGGCCCGCGCTTCTACGGGCTGCCGCTCAACGAGGGCACGGTGACGCTGGTGCGCGCGGAGCATCAAGTGCCCGAAACAGTCGAGGGACTGGTGCCCTTCCATGCCGGCGAAATGCTCCGCTGGAGGTTTGTCGGCTAGCTCCCCATATGGGCGGTTGAACGCGGCCCTAGGGTTCGCTAAGGCCCGCCAACTGCCGTGCCCGGAGACGTGGGTGAGTGGCTGAAACCAACGCTTTGCTAAAGCGTCATACGGGAAACTGTATCGAGGGTTCGAATCCCTCCGTCTCCGCCACCTATCATTCCCCACACTGAGGCCGGTACGCTCGGCCCGGCGGCTGCCCCGCGTGGTCGCTCCAGGTCGGGTTAGGGGTAGTAAAACGACCGTAGGTGAAGCGAGCC
>NZ_JAHFPY010000083.1 GCF_023266535.1 Sphingomonas sp.
GACGGCTGGTAATAGCCTTCGAGCTCGATCCCCTGCCGCTTGCTCTTGCCGTCGGCGTTGACCGCGGTCGAAGTGAAGTCGGGCAGGAAGATGGTGGCAATCTCGTCCTTCAGGCGCTGCCGATAATAGGTGACCGAACCGCCCACATGGCTTGTCGCGTATCGCAGTGAAATCTCTCCACCACGGCTGGATTCCGGCTTCAAGCCGGGATTGCCGACAAAGGAGCCGGGGAAAAAGCCGTAAAGATCGAAAAAGGTCGGCTGGGCAATGCCGTCGCCATAGTTTGCTGCGATCGAGATTGAGCTAGTGAGATTCGCTTTCAGCGAGGCGCGGAAGGTGGTGGCGTCCTTGAAGCGCGAGAAAATGTCCTGCCTGACGGCCAGGCCGGCGTCGATCGGGCCAAGGCCTTCGCCTCGCCATTCCACCGTCAGCGATTGATGGTTGCGGGTGCGGTCCTGGTCGGTGAATCCGCCGAAGGCGTCGTCGTTTGCCTTGAATCGCTCATGTTCGCTTTCGAGCGCCGCAATCAGGCGATGCTTGCCGAAGCGATAGCCGCCCTCCAGTGCCAAGGTGCGGCGTTTGGCCTTGGTCTGGTTGAGAAAGTCTCCGTCGAGCTCGTTGCGGTTCGACGAGCCAAGCAGGCTGGCCGACGCAACGGCATAGGCCTTTTCGCGGTCTCCCAGCTCGGCGAACAGGCGGCCCGCGCCGAGCTTGTTGCGCGTTTCGTCCAGCGTATCGGCGTGGAGGAAGGTGAAGGGATCGAACCCGTCGAATTCGCTGCGGGCCGAGTAAGCAAAGCCGGATGCACCGACCAGCAAGGCCGGCGAGAGGCGGTAACGGCCGGAGGCGCGCAGTCCGAGGTTCCAGTAGCCGTCCTTGTCGCCATGGCCGTCGAAGCTGTCGATGCCGTCGCTGCGCTGACCGGCGACCCCGATGGAGAAGCCGCGATCGGCATCGCCGAACGTCGTCCGGGCGGCGCCGCGCCAAGTCGAATGACTGCCGCCTTCGATAAAGCCTTGGGTGCCGCCGGATCCGGGGGTTTCGCCGTTGACAGCGACCACGCCGCCGATCGCTTCCGATCCCCACAGCGCGGATTGCGGCCCACGCACGACCTCGATCCGGCTGGCAAGATCGGCATTGAGCAGCTCGAACCGCGGTTCATTGCCGGCGGCAGGGTCATTGGCGCGAATGCCCTCGACGAAGAGGAGGGTATGATTGGCTTCGGCGCCACGAATTCGAACCTGGGTGAGCGAGCCGGCGGGCCCGCTGATGCCGACAGATACCGATGGAACCAGGCGCAGCAGGTCCGGGACCAACGGCGAGCCAAGCCGCTCGATCCGTTCGCCGTCGATCAGCGCGACGCTGGCAGGCGTATCGGACGCCTTCTCCTCGGCGCGCGATGCGGTGACCACGATCGCTGGCGGTTCACTTGCTTGAAAATCAATCACTTGCAGTCCTTCCCTTCCATGACATGTCGTCACGGAGGGAAGGCGCACGCCATTGTGGCGCGTGTCGGCCCACGTCCCAAGGCTGGTCCCGGCCGAGGAAACGGACGACGGGCCAAGGCGGGTATCTGACTACGCCCAGCCATAGGCCGGGATCACAGTTGCGGGCACAGTGCCGGATGTTCGCCGGCTTCCCCCTTCGCCCGCAGCATTACACCGCGGGACCCTGGTCGCTGGCCGCGACCTGCTCCGGGGAGCGACAACTTGTCAAGCGAAGCGTCATAAGCTAGGGGCGCCGCTCACCTTTTGAGGCTGGTCGGAACCAGCCAATTTACAAGGAATATGTCATGAAGAGCGGGACGCACCCCGATTATCACTTCATCACGGTCGAGCTGACCGACGGCACCAAGTACCAGACCCGGTCGACCTGGGGCGCGGAAGGCGACACGCTGCACCTCGACATCGATCCGTCGGCCCACCCGGCCTGGACCGGTGGCAACCAGCGCATGCTCGACACCGGCGGCCAGGTTGCGCGCTTCAACAAGCGCTTTGGCGGCCTCTCGCTCGGCAAGAAGTAAGCAACAGGTGCCGGCGCCGGTTGTCGAAACCGAGCGCCTGCGGCTGCGCCCATGGCAAAAGGCCGATTTCCGGCCTTACCACGCCATCCTACAACATCCCGACGTGCACCGGCACTTCGGCCCCGAACCGATGGGGCAGGAGGAATGCTGGCGACGCCTGCTGGCCTCGGTCGGCGGGTGGGAGGTCAACGGCTTTGGCACCTGGGCGGTGACGCGCAAGAGCGACGGCCAGCTTATCGGCAACGCCGGCCTGTTCACCGCCTGGCGCGGGCTGGATCCCGAATTCGGCGACGATCCGGAAATGGGCTGGATTTTCGCCCAGGAAGTCCATGGGCAAGGAATGGCGGGCGAGGCCTGCCGCGCGGTGATCGAATGGGCCGAGGCGAATCTCGACCCGACGCCGATCTGGGCGATTATCGCCCCGGCCAATGAACCCTCATTGAAACTGGCGGAAAAGCTGGGTTTCGAGCAGCTGCATGTGACCGATTATCATGGCGATCCGACCTGGGTGCTGCGCCGCCCGGTCTGGTAACCTACCAGCCTCCGCCGCCACCACCGCCGCCGCCACCACCGGACGAGCCGCCGCCACCCGAACCCGAACTGGGGTCGGCCGATGCCGAGCCGATGCTGGTGGCGAGCGAAGCGCCGATTGAATCGGTGAATCCGCCGATGTCACTCCACGGACTTGACGAACCGCTGTACCAGCCGAGTGCGGTCCCTTGCTGGGCGGGCGAGGCCAGGGCGGCCGCAATCTGCGATTCGAAGCGCTTCGCCCAGCGCGTCTCGACCCCCAGGGCGATGGCGTAGGGAAGATATTTCTCGAACAGCGACAGCGTTTCTTCGGGCGCCTGCATGCGGTCGAACCGATCCGCTTCTGTCACCGACAGATAATGTTTGAAGCCCTCGATGCGATCCATCATGGCGCGCCCCTCCTTGGTCGGCGCCCCGAACAAGGCGAAGGCGATCAAAGCGAGCGGGAAGACGGGCAGGAGCAGGAGGAGCGGCATCTTATCGCTCAGCTGGAAGGCCGAAATGGGCCCGACCCGATCGACCAGCATGCCGAGAATGACAATCACCGCGAGCAGGACCACTGCGGCCGCCGCCAGCAGCCCGCAGCCCGCGGCGCCGGCACCTAGATTCTGGTGATAAAAACGCTCGCCGAACTCGGTCTTCAGCGCATTGGTGACCGCCGTGCTCGACGAGGAGAAGGTCGAGTGGTTGTCCTGGTCGAGCAGCAGGCTGTCATCTCCGGCGAGCAGGCCGTGATAGAGCACCGCTTCTTCCCGCGGGAGGCCGGAGACATCGTCCGACGCCCGATCGATGCGCTGCTTGGCGCTGCGGAAGAAACCGCCTTCCTCCTCGACCAGCCGGACCTTGCCCTTGACGCCGAGCGAAACCAGCGTCGCGGCGAAGGCGCGATTGTCGAACCCCCGCTTGAGGATGTAGCGAAGCGCGGCGGGCGAGAGATTGTCGGGCGGCGAAAACAGCGGAACGATGGTTCCCTTGCGCGGATCGCGACCAATCCTGAGCCAGGTTCGGGCATAGTAGGCCAGCAGCCAGACCAGGCCGCCGGCACCGAATAGCCAGGGAAGCCAGTCGGCGATGCGGCCGAACAACAGGCTGGAGCTGCTGGGGGCATCTACAACGCCCATGGGCCAGCCGACCGCGACCGTGAGGCCTTCTTGCGGCCCGAGGCCGCTGGCGACATAGCTGATCGAACCCGCCGCTTCCGAAACCAGGCTGGCAGTAGTGCTGGTGGCCCCCGCCGGTCCGGTGTAACTGGCCTTGCGGGTAAATGGCACCGCCGAGGGGAGGGTGATCCGGACTTCGGCCCGGTCAATCGGAAAGCCCCAGCCATTGCCGGTCGCGTTCCAGTATAGCTCGTCGAAGTCGGCGAAATGGCCGATCTGGCGGGTGCTGCGATAGTGGATGGTGTAGCGGTGGGCGCCGGGCGAAACTTCGGTGTTGGCCGAGCCGATGCGGACCCGCATCCCGTCGCGAATGCTTTGCACCTTATAGGGCTCGTCGGCCCCATCGCGCGTCACGCCGAGCAATTTGAAGCCGACATGGTTGCCGGGCTGCCCCTGGACGCGCCGGGTGGTCGGAAAGTCACGGTAGATGCCGTGCCGGATCGATATGCCCTCGGCATTGACGTCGAGCGTTTCGGTGACGTCGATGTCGCCACTACGCTCGACCCGGACGTCGCTCGAGTAGCTGGTGATCCGTTCCTCGGCGCGAGTAGCGGAAGGCAGGGCGACGGCGGCAATCGCCGCCAGCGCGATGGTGAGGGCGCGCACGAGGCTCAGGCCGGGCGGGCGAAATCGATCTTGGGGGCGGTCTGGATGGCCGGGTCGGCATCCTCATAATAGGGCTCATCCCTGAACCCCATCGGGCCAGCGAAGAACATATCGGGGAAGGACTGGATGCGGGTGTTAAGGTCGCGCGCGGTGGCGTTGTAGTAGCGGCGGGCCGATTGCAGTTCGCCCTCGATCGACGACAATTCACCCTGCAGCTCAAGGAAATTGGTGTTGGCCTTGAGCTCCGGATAGGCCTCGGCGACGGCCATCAGCCGGCCGAGCAGGCCGGTCATGGCGGCATCAGCCTGGGCGGTAGCGGCGACATTGCCGGCGCTGGTCGCGGCGGCGCGCTGCGCGGTGATCGCATCGAACGTCTCGCGCTCGTGGGTGGCATAGCCCTTCACCGTCTCGACCAGATTGGGGATGAGGTCGGCGCGGCGGCGCAGCTGGACGGTGATGCCGCTGAAGCCTTCGCGGACCAGCTGCCGGAGGCGCACCAGCCGGTTGTAGATACCGATAGCGACAACCAGCGCCAGGGCGGCGAGGCCGATAAGAATCCACATGATCATGACGTTGTCCCCCGTTGATCTGTGGGGGAACATAGTCGCGGAAATGGCGCCTAGAAAGCAGGAATCCCGGTGATCGCGCGGCCGAGGATCAGCGCATGGACGTCGTGCGTGCCCTCATATGTGTTGACCGTCTCGAGGTTGGCGGCGTGGCGCATCACCTGGAACTCGGCGCTAATGCCGTTGCCGCCGTGCATGTCGCGGGCGATGCGGGCGATATCGAGCGCCTTACCGCAGTTGTTGCGCTTGATGAGGCTGATCGCTTCGGGGATCAGCTCGCCGGCTTCGAGACGGCGGCCGACGCGCAACGCCGCCTGGAGGCCGAGCGTGATCTCGGTGATCATGTTGGCGAGCTTGAGCTGGACCAGCTGGTTTGCGGCCAGTGGCTTGCCGAACTGGGCGCGGTCGAGCGTGTACTGGCGGGCGGCGGCGTAGCAAGCCTCGGCTGCGCCCATCGCTCCCCAGCCGATCCCGTAGCGAGCACGGTTCAAGCAGCCGAACGGCCCCTTGAGACCCGAGACGTTGGGGAGGAGGGCGTCCTGGCCGACCTCGACCTCGTCCATCACGATCTCGCCGGTGATCGAGGCACGAAGTGAGAGCTTCTCCTTGATCTTGGGGGCAGATAGGCCGGGCGTGCCCTTTTCAAGGACGAAGCCGCGGATCGCGCCGCCATGCTCTTCCGACTTGGCCCAGACCACGAACACGTCGGCAATCGGCGAGTTGGTGATCCACATCTTGTTGCCGGTGAGCTTGTAGCCGCCCGCGGTCTTCACCGCGCGGGTGCGCATGCTGCCCGGATCGGAGCCGCTGTCGGGCTCGGTCAAGCCAAAGCAGCCGACGAGGTCGCCCTTGGCGAGCCCGGGGAGATACTTCCGCCGCTGCTCTTCCGAGCCGTAGGCGTTGATCGGGTGCATCACGAGCGAGGACTGGACCGACATCGCCGAGCGGTAGCCGCTGTCGACCCGCTCGACTGCACGGGCGATCAGGCCGTAGCTGACATAGCCGAGCCCGGCGCCGCCATATTCGGGCGCAATGGTCGCGCCGAGCAGGCCGAGATTGCCCATCTCGCGCATGATTTCGCGATCGAAATTCTCGTTGAGATAGGCTTCGGTCACCCGCGGCTGGAGGCTGTCCTGGGCGAAGGCCTCGGCAGTGTCGCGGACCATCCGCTCTTCGTCGGTCAGTTGATGGTCGAGGTCGAACGGATCGGCCCAGTCGAACGGCAGGATGGCAGGCTCGCCCACTTAAATGCTCCGGGTAAGGAATGAGTGTCGCGCCGCCCTTTAGCGATGCTCGCTAGCTGGCGCCACCCCCGCCGCCGCCGAAGGTCTGTTTGACCGTCATGCCGAAAGTCAGGTGGCGGTCGCGTTCGCGGAACTCCCTGAAGTTGAACTCCGGGTCGGCGCGGTTGGGGAAGGACAGCAAGCGGATGCGCTTGCCGAACGTATGGTCGGCATTGACGGTCACCGAGGTGCGCGGGCCGGGACGATATTCGACGAACGCGTTCCAGGCGGGCGCCCCGTTGAAATTGGTGTCGAATTCGTCGGTCCGGAAGAAGGTCGTCCGCTGATTGTCGAACAGCTCGAACCCGTAAGAAAGGGGGCCATTGTCGCGCCGGACGGTGAGGTCCCACTGCCAGGCCGGGAAGAAGTTGCTCCATTTGCGCGGATCGCCGGTGATCGGGTCATCGACGCGGGTGCGCTGCAGCGTGCCGGTCAGCTTGACGCGAAGGCCCTTCCACAATTTGCCCAGCGGCGCGTCGAGGGTCAGGCTGGCGAAGCTGCGCTTTCCGGTGCCGAGATTGCCCGGCGCGTCGAAGCAGAATGCCGGATCGCCGGGATGGTTCTGCTCATCGCAGATCAGGACGCGGTCCTGCAGCATGCTGACCAAGTCGTAGCCAAGATCGAGCTTGAACAGGCCGTCGCCAAGCAGGGCGTGGTCGACGGTTGCCCGGAATTCCCAGGTGCGTTGCGGTTGCAGGTCGGCATTGCCGGCGTTGATCCGGTCCGCCGAGAGGTCGCCGAAGCTGATGAAGTCGTAGAAATCGAGCTGGGCCACGGTCCGGCGGACCGAGAATTGGGTGTGCCAGCCGCCGCCCGGCTTCCAGTCGACCGTCAAATTGGGCTTGAAGAATTTAAGGGTGCGGTCGGCGAGGGCGTCGCCGGTCACCGTGAGTTTCGAAAATTCGTAGCGCATGCCGGCGTCGACGCGCAGCGTTGGGCTCAGCGTGCGGCCGACGTTTACATAAATCTCGCCGCGCTTCTCCTTGACCTTGGCATCGGCGATCGGAAGGTCGACTTCGGTGGTGCTGGCATCTTCGTTGACGATCAGCAGGCGGGTCGAATTGTCGAGCGTGTTGAGGGCGGCTTCGCCGCCAGCCTCGACCGAAAAGCCGCCGAGGTCCTGGCGAGTCCAGGACAGCCGCCCGATGGTTTCGTTGCGCGTGGCCTTCTGGGTCTGCTGGAACCCGCCGTTTTGCTCGCCACCCTCGCTAATCAGGGCGTCGCGCTGGATATAGGCATCGAAATTGTCGCGCTTGCGGCGCGTCGCGAGCCCGACCAGCTTGATCGCTCCGCCGGCCAGCGGGCGCGTAACGTCACCGCCCAGCTCAAACACCGTATTGTCATAGTCCTGGACGAGACTGTCGTCGTGCTGGGGCTCGCCCGTGGGGGTGACCCGGTTGCGCTGGGTGAGGTCGAACTGCCCCGGGGACCAGCGCACGTTCAGCCGGATCGCCTTGTCGCTCGCCTGTTCAAGCGCCCAGCTTGCCGAGAGATAGGGAT
Organism: Sphingomonas sp.; assembly: GCF_023266535.1. GTDB lineage: Bacteria > Pseudomonadota > Alphaproteobacteria > Sphingomonadales > Sphingomonadaceae > Sphingomicrobium. The sequence continues at coordinate 7,670 of NZ_JAHFPY010000083.1, forward strand.
TGAAATCGTGGTAGCTGTTGAACTTGCGACGAAACTCGAGAAGGTCGCCGGTCGGGATATCGGTCAGCGTATCGGTACCTTCCTCATGATTGAGGAAATTGTCGAAGCCGGCCGACAGGTTGAAGCTTGAGGCGCCGCTGCGAATCAGCGCCGACGCGCTTCCGTCCGTGACCAGCTTGCCATCATAGAGGCGGCGGACGGTGCCGGTGACGTTTCCATCGATCCCGCCGGCTGCCGACAAGAAAATGTTGAGGACCTGGCTCTTGCCGGCATAGTCCGACCCGAACAAATCGCCCGGGCCAAGCTCGACCCTGGTCACTCGCTGGGCGGGGATCCGCGCCAGGGTAGTTTCAAGGGATTCGGCCTTGGAACTGGGCCGGGAGCCATTGATGATCACATTGCCGGCCGCACCGGCAAAACCGCGCACGTCGACGCCATTTTGCGCCGCGCCCAGATCGAGCTGGAACCCCGGGACCCGCCGGGCGATGTCGAGCGCGGTCCGCGGGGCATATTGGGTAAAGAAGGCGGCCACATATTGCGTGGTCCGCGACGCATCTGTTCCACCGGCGGGCTCCGCGCCGCCCTGTTGGGCGAAAGCGGGTGACGCAAGCGCGGTCGACAGGGCAATGAAACTGAGACCCCTAAGGCCGCGATGCATCAATATCTCCCGTTGCTGGATGCGCGGCGCCTACGCCTACACTTGTCATCGGGGGAGGGGCGGTTCGACCAATCGACGAACGGTTCTGCGAGGCTACCAGTGGGGAGGAGCGAACGAATGGACCGACTGCCGCGCAGATGGACGCCGGGCGCTGCAATAATCGCTTGGCCGCCGCTCAATTGCGCAGCGGCCACCGATTAGTCTAAGCGCCGCGGACCGGAGAGGTGGCCGAGTGGTTTAAGGCAGCGGTCTTGAAAACCGCCGTGGGTGCAAGCTCACCGTGGGTTCGAATCCCACCCTCTCCGCCAACCCCACGATTGCCCAGCCTTTACAACGCGTGCCCGCAGGCGACGGGTTGTGCAAGCTGCGGGGCGAATAGGCATGGGCGGTTCACTTAACCTTCGTTAGCCTGAATTGACGATCTTGGAGGTGGGATGAAGATTCTTGGGGCTATGATATTGGCGGCGATGGCTTCGACGAGCCAGGTCGACCCGCTAGCGCCCCTGCCAGATGCGCCCAGACCCGCTCCGACCATTGTGCAGCAGCCGATGATCGTCGCGCAGCCGAACGATGCGGTGACCGGCTATGCTGCCTACAAGATGCGGCTGATGGCCCTGGCCCGAAGCGCCGCCGTGCGCGAAGCGACGATCCAGTCGGTCATACCGTCGCTGACCCTCAACAGCCGAGTGATCGAGCTCGACCGTGCCCAGCCGGGCGGGACCAACAACGGCAACGCCGCGCCGCCATTCGCACCTTACCGGCGGCGACATGTGACCAGTGACCTTATCCGCCGCGGGCAGGCGCGCTACGCGGCCAACGGCCAGTGGCTCAACTATATCGAGCAGCGCTACGGGGTCGAAGCTGGCGTGCTGCTGGCGATTTACGGCCATGAGACCAGCTTTGGCGTGGTGACCGGCGGGTTCGACCTGCTCGAGGCGCTGGGGACGCTCGCTTATGAAGGGCGGCGGCGAAAGTTCTTCGAAGAGGAGTTTGTCGCCGCGCTGAAGCTGCTCGATCGCGGTACGCCACGCTCCATGCTGAAGGGCAGCTGGGCCGGCGCAACCGGCTATCCGCAGTTCATGCCGAGCGCGGTGCTGCGACTGGCGGCCGACGGGGACGGGGACGGGGATGCCAATATCTGGCGCAGCGAGGCCGACGGGCTGGCGTCGATCGCCGCCTATTTCCGCGATGCCGGGTGGAAGCCCAACGTCCATTGGGGGGTTCCGGTGCGCGTCCCGGCAACGCTCAACCGGGCGGCCATCAAGAGCAAGCTGGTCGCGCCGCGCTGCCCGCAGGTTTATGCCCGGCACAGCCAGTGGAAGACGATGCGCGAATGGCGGGCGCTGGGGGTCTATCCGACCGGGCGGGACCTGCCGGACAATGAGATGGCGAGCCTGATCGAGCCCGACGGCCCGGGCAGCACCGCCTATCTGCTGACCACCAACTACCGCACGATCCTCGACTATAATTGCTCGAATTTTTATGCGCTTTCGGTCGGGCTTTTGGCGGACTCGATAGTTGGCGGATAAGCCCCGGGCGCGCTACGACAGCGAATCTCTCCTCTTTGCCCGGAGTTCGGCCCTACCCATGATCCGCGCCACCCTGTTCCTGACCGCCGCTTCTCTCGCCCTGGCCTCGGCCGCACCGGCCAAGGCGCCGCCGTTCGATACGCCGGCCAAGGTCGCCTATCTGATCGACCTGTCGTCGGGCGCGGTGCTGCTGTCGAAGAATGCCGACCAGCGGATGCCGCCAGCGTCGATGGCCAAGATGATGACGACCAACGTCGCGTTCGAGCTGATCAAGAAGGGCGATCTGAAGCTCGACAAGATGTGCACGGTGCGGCCCGAGACGTGGCAAAAATGGCACGGGCCCGCCGCCGGATCGACCATGTTCCTCAGCCCGGGCGAGCAAGTCAGCGTCGAAAATTTGCTGAAGGGCATCATCACCCTGTCGGGCAATGACGCGTCGGTGGTGCTGGCCGAATGCATCGGCGGGACCGAACCGGCCTTCGCCGACCGGATGAACGAAAATGCCAAGCGGCTCGGCCTTACCAACAGCCACTTCGGCAATTCGAACGGCTGGCCCGACGAAGGGGTGACCTATGTATCCGCCCGCGACCTGGCGACGCTGGCCCGGGCCGAGATCGAAAATTATCCAGACCTCTACGGGAAATTCTACAGCCTGACCCAGTTCACCTGGGGCAAGACGCTGGGTAGCGGCAACGATATCACCCAGGCCAACCGCAACCCGCTGCTCGGCCGCGTGCCGGGCGCCGATGGGCTCAAGACCGGCCATACCGATGAAGCGGGCTACGGCTTCACCGGGTCGGCCGAGCAGAGCGGCCGCCGCCTGATCATGGTCGTGGCCGGGCTCGACAGCTTCAACCAGCGGATCGAGGA
>NZ_JAHFPY010000120.1 GCF_023266535.1 Sphingomonas sp.
TAACCATCCGCTCAAGACCGCGGGGACGATTGCCTACGTTTGTACTCTGGGATCAGTTCCTTCAGGGATTCCATCCCGAAGGGTGTGAAGGCGATGGTTTGTTGGTCGCCGGTTCCATGGATAGAGAGGCAGCCGTCTTCCGGCTCCATGTAGAGCGCGATTTCGCATAGCAGTTCCTGGTCTTCGCCGAGGAGTTCGGCGGCGCGGGCGATCGTGAAGGTGTAGGATGGCGCCGCCATGGTCAGGCAGCTTGGCCGACGCGCAGGGCGCTGCTCCAATTCCAAGGCAGCAACGCAGCCAGGTCGGTGATCTTGTGGTCAGCGATCCTGGCCAGCACGTCGGCCAGCCAGGCTTGCGGATCGACGTCGTTGAGCTTGGCCGTCTGGATCAGCGTCAGCATGACCGCGGCGCGCTCGCCGCCCCTGTCGGAGCCCGCGAACAGCCAAGACTTCCGACCGAGAGCAATTCCGCGCAAGGTCCGCTCGGCTGCGTTGTTGCTCAGGCAGATGCGGCCGTCTTCGAGGAAGCGCGTGAACGCATCAATGCGCTTGAGCATGTAGTCCATGGCCTTTGCCACTTCGTTGTGGCGCGAGAGCTTGGCCCGCTCCCGCCGCATCCAATCGATGAGATCCTCGACCAGCGGTGCGGCATCCTTCTGGCGCGCCGCCACCCGCACCTCGGCCGCGGAACCGTTGATCGAGCGTTCCAGCGCGAAGATGGCATCGAACTTCCGAACCGCCTCGAAAGCGATCGGCGAGATCGTCGTCGGCTTCCGGTTGCGCGCCTTGGCGGCGATGTCGGCAAGCTCGAACAGCTTGCGTCTGGCATGCGCCCAGCAGCCGGCTTCGATGATCGGCCCCGGTCTTCGATCCGGCTCGTAAAGCTTGTTGAACCCGGAATAGGCGTCGGCCTGGAGGATCCCGCTATAGCCGGCCAGATGCCGCTCGGGATGGAGCCCGCCCCGATCGGGCGAGTAGAAGAACACGGCAGCCGGCGGATCTCTGCCGCCGAAGGGGCGATCATCGCGGACGTAGGTCCAAATCCGCCCGGTACGGGTCTTCACCTTGGCCAGCACCGGCACGGTGGTGTCATCGCCATGAATGCGTTCGCCGGCGAAGACGTGTGCCTTGATCAGCTCGTAGAGCGGCATCAACGTAGCCGCACAGGCGCCGACATGATCGGCCATCGTCGACACCGAAAGCTCGATCCCCTCGCGCGCATATTGCTCGCTCTGCCGGTTGAGCGGCTGATGATTGGCGTATTTGCCGACCAGCATCATCGCCAGGAGGCTCGCCCCGGCGAAGCCCCGCGCGATCACATGGAAGGGCGCCGGCGGCTGGCTGATCTTCTCGCAAGCCCGGCAGGAAAACTTCTCGCGCACGTGCTCGGTCACCAACCATTGCCGCGGCACCACATCGAGCGTCTCGGTGATATCCTCGCCGATCTTCGACAGCTTGCTCGAGCCGCAGCCCGGACATGAGGCCGGCGCCGGGTGAACAACCCGCCGGCGCGGCAGATGATCAGGAAAGTTCCGGCGCTTCGCCTTGCGCCGCGTGAAGCCCTGAACCGGAACGCCCGCCGCCTCGGCCTTGGCCTCATCCTCAGCCCTGGCCGCGGCCAGTTCCTCGAGCTCGAGCTCCAATTGATCGAGAAGCCTCTGGCTGCGCTCCGAACGCGGCCCGAACATCTCGCGCTTCATCTTGGCGATCACCAATTGCAGGTGCTCGATCAGGGCCTCGGCGCCCGAGAGCTTGGCGCGCGCCTCGATCAGCGCCGCCTTGAGCGCATCCTTGTCGTCGGGAACCGGATCGGCAGGCTCGACCATAGGCGCGAGTGCACCACAATGCGTGGTGATTCGCCCCGCATATCAGCCGCGTGAGTCATCACGCCGCATCAGCCCGCCGCTGTCGGTCGCCAAGTGTGCTGCGGCATGCGCCAGTCGATCCCTTCCAGCAGATAGCCGAGTTGCGCCAGCGTGATCGTCACCGTCTCGCCCCTGCTTGCCGGCCAGATGAACCGTCCGCGCTCCAGCCGCTTGGCATAGAGCGACATGCCAAGGCCATCGTGCCAAAGAATCTTGATCAGCTTGCCGCTCTTGCCGCGAAACACGTAGAGATCGCCGCCATGCGGATCACGCCTCAACGCTTCCTGCACCAGCAAGGCCAGCGAGTTCATGCCCCGACGCATGTCGGTATGACCCGTCGCTATCCACACCCGCACACCCGATGGAACGGCGATCATCGCCGCCTCCCGCCGGCCAGTGCAGCAATTGCCGCCGAAAGCGTCGCCACGTCGACCACGCCCGTAATCCGCATCCGCGCCCCGCTCGCAAGCTCGATCTCGATCGTGCCGGGACCCGCCGAACTGGCAGCCTCCCGCGCAATCCGCACCGGCGCAAAAGCCGAGACCGCAGCCGGCGAGAGCTCCGGCAATGCCATCCCGTTCATGCCCAATTGCCCCCGCCACCGGAATACCAGGCTCGCCGCAACCCCGGCTCTGCGCGCCGCCGCCGAAACCGATGTCACTGCCGCATCGGCGAGAATCGCCAGCTTCTCGGCTTCACTCCACCGCCGCCGGCGCTCAACCGATGTGATGATCTCAACTCGTTGGTTCGTCATGTGACTACTCCTAGGAATAGTCACATGACTCCCTATCTCACCAATTCCACAAGGCGGCCGCTAACGGATGGATACGTCCGGCCCGAATGCCAGGCCATTTGGCCCGCCTCCCGGTGTGGCGACAAGGGTCTTGCGGCCCTTCCGGTCGATGCGGGTCACGCAGCCCTTGGCGATTTCCACCACCAGGATGGCGGCATC
>NZ_JAHFPY010000084.1 GCF_023266535.1 Sphingomonas sp.
CGAACCGCCGGGGGTCAGCGCGGCATTGCCGCCGTCGTTGCGTTTCCACGGCGAGATCACCGGGCCGTAGGCGCTGGTCTCGTTGGACGAGCCCATGGCGAACTCGTCCATGTTGAGCTTGCCGAGCATGCCCGCGCCCGCCGCCTTGAGATTGCCCGAGACGGTGCTTTCGTAGGTCGGCTTGAAATGCTTGAGGATGGCCGAGCCGGCGGTGCTGTCGACGCCTTCGGTCGCGAATAGGTCCTTGATGCCGAGCGGGATGCCGCTGAGCGGCTTCAGGTCGCCGGCGGTGCGGGCGAGGTCTGCGGCATCGGCTGCTTCAAGGGCGAGCTCTGGCGTTTCGACCGTATAGGCGTTGAGCGAACGGCCGGCGACGACCGCGGCGTTGAACGCCTCGGCGATCTCGCGCGCCGAATAGTCGCCAGCGCGGAAGCCTTCGCGCAGCTCGGTGATCGTTTTCAGAGTAAGGTCAGACATCAAAAACCCGTCATCCCCGCGCTAGCGGGAACCCAAATTCCAATTTCGCGCAGAGACGCGGAGAACGCAGAGACGTTGGAGCCGCGCAAATCTCTCTGCGCCTTTGCGTCTCTGCGCGAGGTAAATTTCTTCATTCGATCACCTTGGGGACAGCGAAGAAGCCGTGCTGGGCATCGGGCGCGTTCTTGAGGATGTCATCGCGGACATTGCCGTCGTTGACCACGTCGTCGCGCAGGCGAAGCTGGTTGTCGATCACCGCGGTCAGCGGCTCGACGCCGTCGGTGTCGACCTCGCCCAGCTGTTCGACCCAGCCGAGGATATTGTTCAATTCCGGCACCATGCGGTCGATCTCGTCATCGCCCAAGGCCAGCCGGGCGAGACGCGCGACGTGGCGCACCTGATCTGCGTTTACGGACATGCGTTACCTGTTGCTTCGGATCGGCAAGCGACCCGAAGCGGCGGCTAGCAGGGGCTTAGCGGACCTTCAACGCCTATTCGAAGACGTTGCCCGAAGGTTTGCCGCCGATCACCAGCTGGCGCTGGCTAACCGGTGCAATCTTCACGTCGCCGCGTTCCAGCGCGTCGGACTCGCGTTGCAGCGATGCCGCCTCTTCCGTCTTCGTCATGCTCGGCTCAACCCTTTTACGCCCCTCATAGACGTTGACCCAGGTCGTCACATCCCGTTCGAACACCGCGGGATTGCGCATGCAGTGCTGCTTCGGATCGTTGCGTTCGGCCGGCGGCAGATTGGCACATCCGTCCATAACAACGATGAAAACCTTCCCGCCATCCTGCGGAAAAACGCGGCATGCGCCCCCCGATGAGCAGAATCCTTCGGTACCCGGCTTGCCGAGGAGCTGCTCACGCAGATCGGCTGGCACTTCAGCATCCTTTGGCACCACAACCAGCTCCTCTGGCTGCGGCCCAGCGACGATATTGTCTTCGGTCAATTCCCATCTGCTGTCCGACTTGAGTGCTGTACTCGCTAGCTTCCGCTGAGAAACCGGTCCGGACCTGGCAATCGCCTCCAGATGTTTGCGACCCGCTGGACCGAAGTCGAACGCCATCGCTGCCCAATCGAACTCGGTCGGCGAGACCTTGCCGCTGGCGAGACGGGCGAGCTGGGAGTTCGCGCTGATCGCGCCGAAATCGCCGATCGGCAGGGCGAGGAACAGGGCCAGGCCACACAGGCCGATGGCGAGCCTGGTCTGCAGCGGGCGCAGCGGATCGTCGAAGTCCTGGCGGCCCTTGAACACCGCCCACCAGCCGGCGAGCCCGTAGGCCATGGCGACGGCCACCGCGATCGCGCCCCAAATGCGCTCGGGCGTCCAGCCATACTGACCCACCCGTTGCCCCATCGACAGCGCCGCGAAGAAGGCCAGCGGCAGGATGCAGATCGCCAGGATCAGCGCCGAGCGCCGGAGCCAGATGTTGGGACGCCGCTCTTCGCCGCCATCGCCGATCACATCGTTCAGGAAGACGAACGCCCCGGCAGCCGACAGCAACAGCATCGGCGTTGCGGGAATATCGGACTTCCACAGCCCCTGGAGGCCAGTGAAGGGGATGGAGAGGAGGAAGGCGGCAAGCGCTACCGCCAGCACCGGCGCAAGGACAGCGAGAATGACGGTGACGAGCTTCTGCAGGGTCGCGACCAGCGCATCGCGCTCGCGAAGGACGCCGATGGCGCCGCCGAAGGCGAATCCGGCCAGCATCCAGCCGAACCACTCCTTCTTGAGCAATTCCTTGATCGCATCGATGCCGATCACGTCGAACAGGCTGGCGATCAGCCAGGCGAGGAGAAAGGTGATTCCCGTGAACAGCAGCGCGGCCGCGCCGATCACCGCGTCGGTCCAGGCATGGCGATGCAGCCGGGCGTAGGGGAAGCGCCAGGCGCCCTCGTCGCGGATGGTCTGGAACAAAGGCGCGGCGATCAGCACCGCGAGGATGCCGGAGAAGAAGGGAAATTCGAAGATTTCCGGGACCTGGTTGTACTGGGCGGTGAACCAGCCAACGAGGGCGATTACCGCGCCCCAGCCGAGGGCGAAGGCGATCGCCCAGCTCCAGCGGCGGAGCTCGACAGTCAGGATGAAGCTGACCGTGGCGATGACGGTGAAGGCGGTCGCCGCTTGGCGCCAGACGGGAAACGGGTCGCCGTAATGGGCCCGGTCGGTCAGGAAATGGACGATCAGCCCGCCGACCGCGCCGGCCAGTGCCATGATCCACGGCCGCGCCGGCCAGTCCCGGTCCTCGCTGTCGAAACGTTCGGTCATCACTCGCTCCCCTGTAACCGGGTGCAGCCTAGCGGCGTTGGCCCGCTCCGCAATGAGCAAGCGGTGAGCAATATCTGAAATCCGCATTCGGATTATGAAATGCTAATGACCGTTATGGGTGGAAAGCGGCCATTAGCCCGAACTTGAAATCGCAGACATTGGGGCGCAACCTTTGACCACGGTTGAAAGGAGGCCTGCTATGGCTGGTATCACCGTAAGGCCAGGCGATGGCGAGACGCTCAACGTACTTGGAATGCCCCTGCGTTTCCTGTGCGATGCGGACGACACGGCGGGCGCTTGGTCATTGATGGAAGAGGATATTCCAATCGGTCACGGGCCGCCGCCACATCGTCACGATTGGGACGAGGCCTACTATGTCCTCAGCGGGTCGCTCGACTTTGAGATGGATGGTAAGCCAGTTCGCCTTGAGAGCGGTGATTTTGCGCATTTACCGCGGAACACAGTGCACGCATTCAAGGGCGCATCTGAGACTCCGGCGCACGTGCTCATCTTTGCCGTGCCAGCTCATTCGTCGGCCTCCTTTAAGGATGTAAATCGGGAGGTCCAGACGGTTCCCGAAGACATGTCGAAGATCCTCGAGATCGGCCAGCGGCATGGCATCGAGTTCATGCCCGCGCCAACTCCGGCGACCTAATTTGGTACAGCGGCCTGAATGGGTGGATAGCGGACACTGCCAAAGGCAACCACGAAGCGCACTCTCAGACCGGGGGAGCCGTCATGTCAGCTGAGCAGATGGCGTTCGAACGCTATGCGGGCGAAGTGCCGCAATGATCTTCAGACGCGCCATTGCAAAGCTTCGGGCCCAGGACTGGACCGCCATCACGATCGAGCTGGTGATCGTGACGCTCGGCGTCCTCATCGCGCTCGCCGCGCAACAATGGGCGAACAACCAGTCGCAGCGCGACCAGATGGACGTCAGCATGAAGGCGGTCCGCGAGGAGCTGGCCGTGCATTACGGTTACGCCGTCGAATATCGCGTGGTTTATCCGTGCATGCGCGCACAGATGGACCAGTTGCGCGACCGCGTCCTGAGCAGTGGCGCGACATTGAACCCTGCGCGCCTCTACCGGGATGAGGACTTCAGTTTCGTCATCCGGGAACCGGACAAACTCTATTCGAACGATGCTTGGCAGGCGGCCATCGACGACGGCACGACGCAGCGGATTTCGCCGAGGATGCGCCGGATCCTCGCCGGTCACTACGGTCAACTCCACGAAATCGAGGCCATTAGCCAGACGAACAATGATGCCGACTATGGGTATATCGCGCTAACTCAGCCGCTGCCGCTCGACCCAACGGTACGATACTCCATCCTGAAGGAGATTGAGCAGGAGCGGGGGAGGATGGAATATGTCGATTATCTCAACGGCCAGGTGATCGACTACATTCAGAGCCTCGGGATGCTTCCGCCGCCGAAGGACGCGATCAAGACCACCGAGCGCTGGGGGACTTATCAATTCTGCAAGGCGCACGGCCTGCCGATGCGTTCGTTCAAGGATGCGATGGTCGCTGTGCCGAACTAAGCATCAATAGCTTCCTCATCGACCTCCGCCGCGCTGCGCTGAATGAACTCGAACCGTTTCGCGGGGTCGCGGCCCATCAGGTCGTCGACCAAATCCTTGACCGGCTGGCGGTCCTCGCAGGCGGCGGGGAGCGTGATCTTGATGAGGCTGCGCGAGTCCGCAGAACAACTGTGATGCATACAGCGAATGTCCGCAATGGGTGGAAAGCGGTCATTAGCGCGGCGCAAGCACTAGACTTGGAGGATGTGATGCGCGGTATTCACCCACCATGCGGTGCCGCCGATCCGTTCTTCGGAAAGGCCAAGCAGGAGGAGGACAACGGCCCCGGCAATGGTTGCCGGATGAACCGATCGGCGGCTCGCAATGTCGTAGGCTGCCACGGACGCAATCAAACCAAGATAGATGTAGAGGAAGACGCCGCTGATCTCCGGGATGCGGCCGATTGCAGCACCAATCAAACCGAGGCTGCCCAGGATCACCCAGCGCTTGTGATAGTCCGGCTTGTGGCGAAGCAGCATTGCACCGCCGGTCAGAAGTCCAAACATCGCCAAATCGGCCAGCTCTCCATAGTAGAATGTTAGAGCGGCGTCGCCGTCCCCTGACTTGAAATCATGAACCGTGTCTCGGCTTGCGACTAAAGTGCCCAGCACAAGCATCGGCAGCACGAGCCAGCCGGCGAATGATCCTACCGTCCGATGAAGCTTCAATCGTTTCGTCGCGGCCAGAGAGGCCTGTGCGACCAGCAAGGCGGTCCAGGCGAAGAAGAATAGGCCGTGGAGATGAACGATCGGCGGCTTCGAAAGCGTGCCGCGGGCCATCGGCAAGAAAAAGGTTCGGGAAAAGCCGATAAGTACGATGGCCGCGAATACCAAAGTGAAGCCAATGAAATATCCATGTAACTTACGGGGCGTCCGACGAGGCTGTCGGCGCACTGAGGGAACTGGAGTGTCCTCGACAGTGGCACTCGAAGCTGGCTGCATAATTGCCTCCCCCCGGACTGGAGAAGAGCACGGCTGACTAGTGACCGCAATGGGTCGAAAGCGGCCATAAGATTTTGCTGTCCTACAGCAGTTCGATTGTGCTTGCTGCGTCCTTCGCTGCATGGAGGATGCTGTTGCTCAAGCTCGCTCGAACCCGTCGCCCGCGCCGTGCTGGCGAATGGACCGAGGCCAAGGCTGTCACCTTCATTGTCACCCTGGCCGCTAGCCGATCCGTTACCCTCGCCGCTGCCCGCGCCGGCATGAGCCGCAAGGCAGCCTATGCGTTGAAGCGTCGAGATCAGGGTTTTGCGGCCGCCTGGGGTGCAGCGGTCGCCCCGATTGACGGAAACAAAGCTTACGAAGTTGACGGCACCCGGATTCACAAGGCCCAGGGTAACGGGCGGGCGGCCAGGCCGAACCGCGCCGCAGATGCCCGATCCCGCGATCGCTTCTTCGGGAACCTGTCGAATTGGCCTGCCGAATCGGACTGGCAAGCGCTTGCCCGTGCCGTGGCCCTCCCCTAACGGCCCGATCCATGTGTGCCCGCCGCTTCCTGATGCTGATCTTCATCCTGACGCTGATTGTCGTCGGCGGTGCGTTCCTGTTCTACCAGTGGGGCGGGAATGTCCTGATCCGGATGGCGACGCCGACCGGCCATTACCAGCAGCCCCCCAATGGCAGTGGGCCGGACTATTCCAAGGCCGAAAGCTGGATCGCGCGGCCGGACATCAAGGAAAATCCATCGAAATGGCTGCCAGAGGGCGTTGAACTCTATCCGAACAACATGGAGCGCGCGGCAACCTTCTACGTTCACCCGACGACCTATCTGGAGCGGGACCGCTGGAACGCGCCAATTGAACCTGGTGGCGAGACAGAGCAGCGCACGCGGCTCTTTGTTCAGAGTGAAGCCAGCGCGTTCAACTCGGTCTCTGATGTCTGGGCACCCAAGTATCGCCAGGCGGCCTATGGCGCCTTCCTGCTCAAGAGCGAAGACGCCCGCAAGGCCCTCGACCTCGCCTATCGGGACATACTCGCCGCCTTCGATGTCTTCCTAGCTGCCCAGCCAAAGGACATGCCGATCATTCTGGCCGGACATAGCCAAGGTTCGATGCACCTGTTGCGCCTGCTGGTCGATCGAAAGGATGCGCTCAAGGGCCGACTGATCGCCGCCTATGTCATCGGCTGGCCGGTCGGGATCACATCCGACCTACCGGCCACCGGCTTTCCAGCCTGTACCGCCGCCGACCAAAGGAGTTGTGTGGTGAGTTGGCAGAGCTTCAAGGAGCCGGCAAATACAAGCCTCGTGACCGAAGCATGGGTTGGCACCGCCGGTCTGACGGGCAAACCCCGAACTCGCGCGGATATGCTGTGCACCAACCCGCTGACCGGGGCGACGTATGAAGGCGCGGTGTCCAAAATTGCAAACAAGGGTGGAACTTTGGTTCCTGATGGCGGCCTCACAAGGGCAACTCTCGAACCAGGGCGTGTTGGCGCGGAGTGCTACAGGGGCTTCCTGATGATCGACGGTGATATTCCGAACTTCGGGCCCTACGTGCTGCCGGGCAATAATTACCACGTCTATGACTATGCCCTGTTCTGGGGCCACGTCCGTATGGGCGCCGAGTGTCGCGTGGGACCGTGCGCACGATGATCAGCGGCACCGCAACCGAATTTGCGGCCGCACTGCCCGGTCATGGCCGGCTAGCGGGGCTCGACGTCGGCACGAAAACCATCGGCCTCGCTACCTGCGATGCGGGATGGAGCTATGCGACCGCAGCGGAAACGCTCAAGCGGACCAAATTCACCGCCGACCTCGAACGACTCAAAGCCTTCATCGCCAAGCATGGCATCGCCGGGCTGGTCGTCGGGCTGCCGCTCAACCTCGACGGCAGTGACAGCCCGCGCACCCAGTCGGTCCGCGCCTTCGCCCGCAATCTCGCGCCGCTCGGCCTGCCGGTCCTGCTGTGGGACGAGCGTTGGTCGACCGTGGCGGTCGAGCGGGCGATGATCGAGGCCGACATGAGCCGGGCCAAGCGTGCCGAGAAGGTCGACGCCCATGCCGCTGCGCATATTTTGCAAGGCGCGATCGACGCGCTGGTCAATCTGCAGCCTTCAAGTTAGAGGGCGGCTTTAATGCATCTTCTGTCCATCGACGATCTGAGCGACGCCCAGATCACAGCCATCCTCGACGAGGGCGAGCGCTGGTTCGCCTATAACCGCCAGCCGCGGCGCAACGACCATCGGCTCGACGGGCTGACGATCGTCAACGCCTTCTTCGAAAATTCGACCCGCACGCTGTTAAGCTTCGAGATCGCCGCCAACCGCCTTGGTGCACAGGTGGTGACGATGCAGGTCGAACATAGCTCGATCAAGAAGGGCGAGACGCTTGAGGATACGGCGCGGACGCTGAACGCGATGCGCCCCGACGCGCTGGTCATCCGCCATGGCACTGAGGGAGCGCCCGCCGAGGTCACCAGGATCATGGATTGCCCGGTAATCAATGCCGGCGACGGGATCGGCGAACATCCGACCCAGGCATTGCTCGACGCAGCGACCATCCGGCAGCATTTCGGCCGGATTGAGGGGCTGAAGATCGCGATCTGCGGCGACTTGAAGCACAGCCGCGTCGCCCGCTCCAATACCAAGCTGCTGGAACGGCTCGGAGCCAAGCTTCGCTTTGCCGGTCCCGCTTCCCTCTTGCCCGACGACATTGGCGGTATGGGGATCGACCAGGCAGTGGACGATGCCGACGTGGTGATGATGCTGCGCGTCCAGCGCGAGCGGCTGGAGGAAGATCTCGGCGATGCGCCGGGGGAATATCTCGCCCGCTACGGCCTGACCGAAGAACGGTTCAGCCGAACCTCGCCGGATGCGGTGATCATGCACCCGGGGCCGATCAATCGCGGTGTCGAAATCGAAGGGTCGCTAGCCGACCATCCGACCCGCTCGCTGATCGAGCGGCAGGTCGAAATGGGGGTTGCGGTCAGGATGGCCTGTCTCGACCTCCTGACCGCCGAACGTTTGTCTTAGGCTTTGCGCCCGCGCGAAGCGAACTGGACCGGTGCATCGCCTGACGTAGTGCGGACGAAGCAGCTGGCACCGGCGCGCTTCAACGAATTGCACAGGTTGACGGCCTCGCGATCGCTGCCGAAGCCCTTCACCGCCAGTCGATAGACGGTGCCCTGGGCACCGGCATAACGCGCCGTGACCGGAACATAGCGCTTGAGCGAACCGTGGCGGCCGGAAACCTTGTTCCAGGCAAAGGCGATGCGGTCACGCGTCGAGTAGGCACCGATCTGTACGACAGCGCGGCTCTTGCCGTTAGCAAGGCGCGGGGCCGGGGCCCTGCCCAGGCGGGCCATCGATTCCGACAGGCGGACCGCGGCCGGCGACATGGCCGGGCTCGCTTCTGCGACGGCGACAGCCGGCATCACGGGCGCCGGGGTCGGCTCGGCGATCGCCGGTACGACGGGCTCGGGCGCCGGCGTGGCTTCAGCCATGGCAACGACGGCGGGCTCGGCATTCGGAGCCACCGGCGCGAGCTCGACCGTCGCGGTTGAGGTCAGGCCCTCAGGAACGTCACCGATCGGCTCGGCCGCAGCCTGCTGGACATTATTGTCCGTCGGATTGAGCGCGAGACGGATCGGTTGGCCGGGGTCGCTGGCGACCGGCTGAACGCCGATGAACGCGGCAACCTGGTCCGACGCTTTGGCGGGCTTGGCCAGCGTCATCCACTGCTGGATGCGGGCATCGAGCTGGTCGCCAGGTACATCCTGCGCCGCGACCACCTTGGCCTGCTCCCAATTGCCGGAGAAGGCATAGGCCAGCGCCAGATTCTGGCGGGTGCGGGCATCGGCGCCAACGGCACGGGCCGCGGGTTCGAGGATAGCAATGGCATTTTGCGGGTCGCCGGCCAGCGCCAGCGCCAGGCCGGTGTCGGCCACGTCGAGCATGTCTTGCGCCTGTGCCAGCAGATATTTGGCCTCGTCATTCTTGCCCTGGGCGATTTCGATCAGCGCCAATTTCAGAACGATTTGCGGCTGGTTCGCGACCAAGGTCAGCGAGTCCTTATAGGCCGCTTCGGCCGATGCGAAACGGCCGCCGGCGAGGTAACAGTTGCCGAGCAAGGCCCGGAAACCGGCGTCGCGCGGGCTCTTTTCGACGGCCTTCTCGGCCAGCGCGGTCGCACCGGCGATGTCATTGGCGGCCAGCGCCATTTGCGCCCTGCTGGCGACGCCGATATTGGCATTGTCGACCTTCCCGCCGAAGATCGAGGCACTCCGTGGGGAGGTGCCCGGTCCGGCGCAGGCGGTGACAATCGCGAGGAGCGACACGGCAGTCAGCGTGGTCGCCAGGCGGTTCGACTTGGTCATGATTATTCCCCCAGTCCTAACTTAATCAGGCGCTCTTCTTGCGGGGCGCTTTCTCTGCCATTGTTTCCAGTTCAGGCATGGCCTGCAGCAGCTGGTCGAGTGCATCGGTCACCAATTGCTGGGCCGAGCGGCCATCGACCGCACAGGCCAGGCGCAACTTCAAATGACGCGACGGGTCGAGCCGCAGCGTGAATGCCGACTTGCCCTTGCTGCCCGGAGCGGCGCGCGGACGGCGCGCACGGACGGGAGCGGGAGCGGGCGACACAAAGACCGGTTGCGGAATGATCGCGACCGGAGCGGGCTCTTCCGCTTCCGCTTCTGCTGCTTCCAGCGCCGATGCCAGTTCGCCGTCGTCCGATTCCGGATCGTACAGCTCGGCGGTCTCGTCGACATAATCGCCGTCTTCGTCCTCGCCATCCTCGTCATGAGCGGCGAAACGATCCGCGATTTCGGCCTGCTGGTCATGGACCGGCGAGGCGATCGGGGTCAGCGCGGCAATCGGATTGCGCAGCGGCTCATCGGGCAATTCCTCGCCGAACGCGTCATGGTCGGCGTCGCGCAGCGGGGCAATGACCGGCTTGGGCGGTTCGAAGCCCATGTCGTTCCAGCCGAGATCCTCGACGCCATTGCCGCTTTGGCCGAAGCCCTGGGGCTTCATCGCCGGACGGGCGGCACCCTTGCGGGCCAGCAGGCCCGAGGAGAGCGACGCGAATGCCTTGGGTTCTCCCATCGCGCTCACTCCTTACTGGCCCATCACCCGGCGGCCGAAGCCACCGACTGGACGCGGGCTTGCGGCACCGATGCCGGGGGCCTGGTTGGGCGCGGCGAAGACGGTGCGGCGGAAATTCTTTTCGAGACGGTCGGAGATGTAATCCCACAACTCGGTCACCTCGCGGGCCGAACGGCCACCCGGATCGACTTCCATCACCGTGCGGCCGT
>NZ_JAHFPY010000010.1:0-44819 GCF_023266535.1 Sphingomonas sp.
GACGAGCCGACCAACGACCTCGACCTGGAGACGCTCGACCTGCTTCAGGAGGTGATCGCCGATTATGAGGGGACGGTGCTGATCGTCAGCCACGACCGCGACTTCCTCGACAAGACGGTAACGGTGACGCTGGGATTGGACGGGTCGGGCAAGGTCGACATCGTCGCCGGCGGCTATGAGGATTGGGTCCGCAAGCGCTACGTCGATCATCGTCAGCCGGCCAAGGCCAAGGCCGAGGCACAGGTCGCGCCGGCGCCGAAGGCGGCCGCGTCGAAGCTAAGCTACAAGGACCAGCGCGATCTGGACCGGTTGCCGGGCGAGATCGAGAAGCTGGAAGCTTCGATCGCGGCGGATGAGGAAGCGTTGCACGATCCCGACCTGTTCACCCGCGATTCCAAGCGCTTTGCCGAGCTGACCGAGCGCATCGCCCGCCATCGCGCCGACGTGGAAGCGGCGGAGCTGCGCTGGCTGGAGGTAGCCGAGATGGCCGAGGCGCTGGCGCGCTAGGCGCGTTTCGCCGCCTCCGCCCGCTCCACGATCCGCCGTTCGAGGATGGTGAGCGGCATGGCGCCGTCTTTGAGCACCTCATGGAACTGCTTCAGGTCGAACTTGTCGCCGAGGATCTGCTGCGCCCGGGAGCGGGCGCGAGTCCAGGCGATGTGGCCGATCTTGTAGCTGCAGGCCTGGCCGATCGAGGCGCAATAGCGCTCGATTTCGCGCTGGACGCGAGGGCGGGCGAAGCCGGTCGTGGCGACCATATAGTCGATCGCTTTCTCGCGGCTCCAGCGCTTTGAGTTGAGGCCGGTGTCGACCACCAGGCGGCACGCGCGGAACAAATAGGATTGGAGGTAACCGGCGCGTTCGATGCCGTTGTAGCCGCCCAACTCGTCGGCCAGTTGCTCGGCGTACAGCGCCCAGCCTTCGCCATAGGCCGAATAGAAACTGACCTTGCGGATCATCGGCAAATTGCCCGACGTTTGGGCGAGGCTGATCTGCAAATGGTGCCCCGGAACGCCTTCGTGATTGGTCAGTGCCGGAAGTGAGTATTTCGGCCAGTCGCCGGTGGTCTTCAGATTGATGAAGTAGATCGCCGGGCGCGAACCATCGAGCGTGGCGCGGCGATAATAGCCGTTGGACGCGCCATCCTGGATTTCCGGCGGAACGCGGCGGATCTCGAGCGGCTGGGTGGGCAGGGTAGCGAAGGCGCGCGGCAGCCGCGCGGTCATGTCTTTCACTCCGGCGTTGAGGCCGGCGATCAGCGCCATGCGACCCTCGTCGGTATCGGGATAGAGCTGGGCCGGGCTCTTGTTCAGCATCGCCAGCCGCTCGCCCACCGTACCCTGTGTGAAGCCGGCGGCTTTGAGCAACGTGTCGAGCTGGGCGGTGATTTCGGCCACCTGGGCGAGGCCGAGCTGGTGGACCTCGTCCGGCGTGAACTTGGTGGTGGTCGCCTGGGCCAGGGCGTCGGCATAGATCGCGTCGCCCTGGGGGATGCGCCAGGCGCCGTCGCCGGCCGGGGTGGACTTGCGCAATTCCTCGACCGCCGCGATTTGGCGGTCGAGTGCGGGATAGACGTCCTTGGTGACGATCGCAGTGGCGCGGGCGCCCCAGTCGCCCGGGATCGAGGCTGTGCGCCTGACGATGGAATCGACCATTGGGCTCTTTTCGGCCGGCGCCGAGCGCTGTTCGCGCATCTGGCCGAGGGCGAGGTCAAGCGACCAGCCCGGCGCGACATAGCCGCGCGCCGCCTGCCGCTTCTGCTCGGCGGTTTCATTGTCGAGCTGCGTCGCGAACTGGGCGAGGCGCGAAAGATAGGCTTCGGCGTCGGCCGCATTGTCGATCGTGTGAGCGCTGTTGAGGAAATCGGGGGTCGAGAAATAAACACCGTCCTGCTGGCTGATTATGTAGGGCGACTGGACCGAGTCCAGGTCGTACTTTGCCGGCGCGGTGAGGTTGGTGCCGAGATCATAGAGGACGATTTCGCGGTTGAGTTGCCCGGCGGGAGAAAGCGAAGCCGGCGGGACCGCATCGACGGCAGCGATGAAGCGCTTGTTGCGGGCGAGGTCCTCGGCACGAGCGGCCTGATAGGGGCGGGTATCGAGTTTCGATTTCAAATCCGCGTTGGCACCCTTGTCGAGGCCGAGGTTGGTGGCAAAGGCCGGGAAGGCGCGGACCTGCTCCTCGAAAATCTTGTCGAAAGTGGCGTTGAGCTGGGCGTCGCCGGACGAACCGGCATCCGGAGCCGCAGCGGCACTGGCAGGAACCGCCGGCAGCAAGGCGGCAACGCTGCCGAGGGAAAGAAATTCGCGGCGATCCATGGCCCACTCCCGTAATTGGAATTTGGGAGCGGACGATAAGGCGGAGCAGGCAAGCGGCAAGCACGCTGGTCGAAAAGCCGCGCCCGTTCGTCAATCAAATGGGAAAGTTGGCGTTACCATTTCTGGCCGGCGGCGGGGCGACGTTGGGCGTCATCCCCCTCGTCCGGCTTGTTGAGCGGCTCGGCGGGCGGCGTGCGCTCGGTCCCGAATTTCCTCGCCGGTTCGGCATCCGTCGCCGCAAAGTGCATCGGGGCGACGTTGGCCGAGACCGCCCGGCCGAAATGGAAGCCCTGGGCGTCGGTGCAGCCCAGAGCGGCCATCTGCTCGCGGATATGGTCGCTTTCGACGCCCTCGGCGGTGATCGGAACGCTTAGCGTCTTGCCGAGCGCGGCGATGGTCTGGACGATCGCCGCGGCCTGTTCGCTCTGGCCGAGCGAGTTGATGAAGCTGCGGTCGATCTTGATCCGGTCGAACGGTAGGGAATGGAGCTGGCTCAGCGAGGCATAGCCGGTACCGAAATCGTCGAGGGCGATGGCGATGCCATGATTGCGCAGGGATTCGAGGATCGTCAGCGCTTGCGCGCGATCCTCGAGCAGCGAACCTTCGGTGATCTCGACTTCCAGGCGCCGGGCCGGGAAGCCGGTCTCGGTCAGTACCTGGATGATGCGCTCGGCCAGTTGCGCGTCGCGGAACTGGACCGGCGAGACATTGACCGCGAGCTTCAGGTGCGGGGGCCAGTCGCGCGCCTGGACGAAGGCCTTTTCCATGACCTTCATCGACAGCAGGCCGATCTGGCCCGACTGTTCCGCGATGCCGATGAAATCGTTGGGCTCGACCAGGCCGCGCGTTGGAGAGTTCCATCGCGCCAACACCTCGAAACCATTGAGCTCGCCGGTATCGAGGCTGATCAACGGCTGGAAGAAGGGGACGAACTCGTCCGCCTCGATCGCGGCGCGGATCTCGTCTTCCAGCTCGACGCGGGCCTTGAGCTGCAGCTCCATTTCGGCGTCGAACCAGGCATAACCATTGCGGCCCGTCTGCTTGACCGAATACATGGCGACATCGGCGCGGCGCAGGGCATCGATCGGCTTGGTTTCGGAGCGCAGCGGAACGAGACCGACCGAAACCGAAATCTGGGCGCGTGCTTCGCCGACGCTGACGGGCTGGCTGAATGCCCGCACGGCATTTCGAGCGGCGCTTTCGGCGTCCTGCTCGTCGCGGATCAGGGCAGCGAATTCGTCGCCGCCCATCCGCGCGACAAAGCTGTTGGCGGGAAGGGTCCGGACAAGTTCGTCACCGACTTCTCGCAGCAGCTGGTCGCCCGCGACATGGCCGTAGAGATCGTTGACCCGCTTGAAATGGTCGACATCGAGCAGAAGCAGCGCGCCGCCGCGATCGGCTTTGTCGAACAGCCCTTCAATCTCGCGCAGCAAGGCGCGGCGATTGGGCAGGCCGGTGGTATGGTCGGCGTAGGCGTTGACATAGGCGTCGGCCTCGGCCTGCTTCAGCGTTGCCAGCGTCTCGGCGAGGTCGCGGCTGCGGCGATAGCCGAACAGGATGATAGCGATATTGAGCAGGAAGGCGGCGACCAGTGCGTTGGTGGCGGTAACCCGCGCGCCGATCGCGCTGGGCAGGACGCCGGCGCCCAAAATGACGAACAACAGGATGGCAGCAAGCGTGGCGCACGTCGTGATCAAGTGGCTCGAGGCCACCTTGTACGACGTCCCAGTCTTGCCGAATACGCTACCTGCCATCGATACCCCCGGAAGGGGAGTACATACCGCCAGTAGGTAAAGGCCGCGTAAACTGACCGTTTCGGACCCGATAATCAACTACCCAGCTGATATTGCTTCATCAGGTCATAGAGAGTGGGGCGGCTGATCCCGAGCAGCTTGGCCGCGCCGGAGATATTATTCTCGGTCCGTGACAGCGCCTGGCGGATCGCCCGGCGATCAGCCACTTCGCGGGCTGCGCGGAGGTTGATCGGCAGCGTTTCGGCCGCTGCTTCCTGGCCTCCCGGTAGGTCAAGGTCCGCAGCGGAGACCCATTTGCCGTCGCCCATGATCACCGCCCGCTTGATGCGGTTTTCAAGTTCGCGAACATTGCCGGGCCAGGGATAGGCATCGATCGCGTCGGCGGCGTCGGGGGCCAGGCCCTGGACCTTCTGGTTCATTTCCCGCGCGAAGCGATTGACGAAATGGCGGGCGAGCAAAACAGCGTCGCCGGCGCGCTCGGCGAGGCTCGGGATCTTCACGACGATTTCGGCCAGCCGGTAATAGAGATCGTCACGGAAGCGGCCGTCGGCAATCATCGCCTCGAGGTCCTGGTGGGTGGCGCAGACAATCCGCGTATCCACCGCGATCGGGGCGCGGCCGCCGATCCGCTCGATCACGCGTTCCTGGAGGAAGCGCAGCAGTTTGACCTGCAGGGGCAGCGGGATGTCACCGACTTCGTCAAGGAACAGGGTGCCACCCTGGGCCAGCTCGATCTTGCCGGGCGTGGTCTTGACCGCGCCAGTGAAAGCGCCGCGCTCATAGCCGAACAGTTCCGCCTCGAGCAGGTTCTCGGGGATCGCGGCGCAGTTAATGGCGACGAATTCGCCCTTGGAACGGGCCGATTTCTCATGGACCGCGCGGGCCAGAAGTTCCTTGCCGGTGCCGCTGGCACCCAGCAACATGACCGAGACATCGGCCGAGGCGACGCGCTCGACGGTGCGGACTACCTTGATCATTTCGGGGCTGGCGGTGAGCATCGCGCCAAGCGCGGCGGCGCCGCCATTGGCGGCTTCGAGACGGCGGTTCTCGCTCTCGATCTCATGGACATGGAAGGCACGGCTGACGATCAGGCCGAGCTCGTCGATGTCGACCGGCTTGCGGTAGAAATCATAGGCGCCAAGCGCGATCGCCTTGAGCGCGCTCTCCCGCGCGCCATGGCCGGAAGCGACAATGATCTTGGTGTCGGGCTTCAATGCCAGGATCTGGGTCAGCGTGGCAAAACCCTCGGCGGTGCCGTCGGGGTCGGGCGGAAGGCCTAGGTCGAGCGTCACCACCGACGGCTCATGCAGCCGGACCATTTCGATCGCGGTCGGCCGGTCGCCGGCGATGACCACGCGATAGCCTTCATAGGCCCATTTGAGCTGGCGCTGCAGGCCCTCGTCGTCCTCGACGATCAGCAGGACGGGGAGGTCCGCCGGGTTGGAAGCTGGTTCGCTCATGCGATTTTCCGATTCTGCTCAGCCGCGGAATTGGCGGCGGGAAGGGAAATGGTGAAGCTGCTGCCCTCGTCGGGCTTGCTCTCGACCGTCAGGCGGCCACCCATGGCCGCGACCAGGCTCTTGGCCTCGAACGCGCCGACACCGAAGCCGCCTTCTTTGGTCGACGCGAACGGCTGGAACAGACGGGTGCGCACGAACTCGGCGTCCATGCCGGTCCCGGCGTCGGCGACGACGATCGTGACCAGCGTTTCGTCGCCGTCCATGCGAACGGTGACCGGGTGGCCGGGCGAGCTGGCGTCAACCGCGTTCTGAATGAGGTGCCCGAGCGCCTGCTCGAGCATTAGCGGGTCGGCCATGGCGACGAGATCGCCGTCGCCGAGCATCATCACCTCATGGTCGCGGCGGTTGGCGGCGATAGCCGAGGCGACCAGCGGCCGAAGCGGGGTCGGCTCGGGTTTGGCTGGACGCTGGTCGGGCGTCGGGGCCAAGCGGGCGAGCAGCTCGTTCATCTTGCCGACCGAACCTTTCAGCGTGGCGACCATGTCGGCGCGGAACTCGGCATTGTCGGCATGGCGCTCGGCGTTCCGCGATAGCAGCGACAATTGGCTGACGAGGTTCTTCACGTCGTGAAGAATGAAGGCGAAGCGGCGGTTGAAATCCTCGAACCGCTGCGCGTTCATCAGCGCCTGCTGGCCATGCGCCTCAGCCAGCGAGGAGGCCGCCTGGCTCCCCGCAGTACGAAGCAGGTCGAAGTCTTCCCAGTCGAGCGGGCGGCGGTAATCGGGCGCGGCGAGCAGGACCAGTCCGACAAGCCGGTCCTCGTGGATCAGCGGAACCCCGGTCCAGGCCTGCTCTTCGCCCAGCAAAGGCTTGGGGATGTCGAGCTCGCGGTCGCGGGCATCGGCCCAACCGCCATCCAGGGCATCGAAATCGATGATCCGCCCCTCGGCTCCGACCGACAGCCAGAAGCCGAGTGCTTCCGGGTTGGGGATGGCCGCACCGAGGTTGGCATTGCCTTCCCAGTTCCACGCCGCGGCCGGCTCGATCGAGCCATTTTCGTCGGCCACCAGCAGCAACCCGCCGGGCGCATCAAGGATGTCGGCAAATGCCTTGATGACCCGCTGGCCAAGCGGCGGCGCCTTGGGTCCGGTAGCGCCGATGGTCTCGGTGAAGCGCAGCCATTCAGTGCGATAGTCGTAGCGGTGTTCGAAGAAATGCTTGGCAATCTTGACCTTGGCCCAGCCACGCGCGCGGCTGGAGGGAAGCAGGACCATCGCGGCGACCGTCATCGCCGCGAGCAGCGCGACCAGCACCGCCCGGGTCCAGTCGAAGCCCGAGCCGCGCAGGGCAGTGACCAGCACCGCCATCACCGCGAAATAGGCGGTGATCGCCAGCAGCGAGAGGCTCTGGAACGTGGCGGCGCGGGACAGCCGGATCCGCCAGCGCTCTCCCCTGGCGGCGCTGATCGCGAACAAGGGAGCGACCAACGCCAGGGCGAGGCCGCGAAAATCGAACAACCCCTGGGCCGATGCCGGGTCGAAGTAAGCGATGGTGTAGAGGTTGAGGTCGTAGGCCCACATGGCGGCGATGGCGATCATCGCCAGCCGGATTCCGGACCGGCTCGACGGAGAGGCCTGGCCATAGAGGTTATGGACCAGCACCAGCGATCCGGCCGCGGCAGTCAGGCGAAGAATGATGGCGGTGACGATCAGCGCGTGGCCGCGGGTCAGCGTCTCGGTTTCGATTACCAGCGGCAAGGCGTCGACGATTAGCTGCAACCCGAGCACGGCCGCGACCGCCGCATAGACCGGGCGAACGCCAAGCTGCTCCTCGCTGCTGTCGATCCCGGCGAGGCGGTAGAGCACTCCGACCCAGCATAGGTTGCGGGCGGTTTCCGAATAGGCCGCGAGCATGGTGGTCGGGGCGACTGCCGTCACCCACGCCCAAATAGCGGTCAGGGCGAAAGCGGCCAGTAGCATGCGCTGCTCGCTCTCGCTGACCCCGCGCCGCAATTCCCACAGGGTGAGCGAAGCGAACAGCGTCGCGGCTAGCGCGTGCGTCCAAAAGGCGATCAGCGCCGTCACGCGCGCCTCTGTGTAAGATTCGCCGACATGGGCAGGGGTGTCGCAAAACTTTACAAATGAATGGTGAATGCCCCGATAATTTCGCTGCCGGTCATTGATGCTGGCACCGCGGCATCTTCCCGCGCATGGTGGTGGCCATGAGCGATTCCTCCAGCGCCCGCCCGATCCGCCCGGTGATCCTTGCCGGCGGCGCCGGGACGCGGCTGTGGCCACTGTCGACCGCCGCTCGGCCCAAGCATCTGCTGCCGCTGGTCGGCGACGACAGCCTGTTCGAGCAGACGCTGCAGCGGTTCGGCGACCGCTTCGCCGAGCCGATCATCGTCGCCAACAAGGCGCAGGAAGCGGAACTGCGCGCCATCGTCGCACCGGGAACGAGGATCGTCCTTGAGCCGGTGAAGCGCGACAGCGCCGGCGCCATCGCCCTGGCCGCGACGCTGGCTGACGAGGATGAGCTGCTGCTGATTTGCCCGAGCGATCATCATATCGCCGACGTTAGCGCATTTCATGATGCAATCACCCTGGCCCAGCCTGCCGCCGAAGCAGGCAAGATCATCACTTTCGGCATCGAGCCCAACCATCCGGCGACCGGATTCGGTTATATCGCGGCGGGCGCCGGCGAAGGCGTGCGGCCCGTCGCCCGTTTTGTCGAGAAACCGGCCGAGGAAAAGGCCCGGGCCATGCTGGCCGAGGGCGGGCATTATTGGAACGCCGGCATTTTCCTGGCGTCGGCAAAAAGCTGGCGGGAGGAGCTGGCGCGCCATGCTCCGGCGATCCTCGACGCGGCCAGCAAGGCAATCGCACAGGGCGAATGTGACGGCCCGGTGATCCGGATCGACGAAGCGGAATTTGCCCGAGCACCGGCGAAGTCTATCGACTATGCGGTAATGGAGCATAGCGCCCGGGTCGCGGTAGTGCCGGTGGCGATGGGATGGTCCGATGTCGGCAGCTGGGAGGCGGTGTTTGATGCCGCCGAAAAAGGCGAGGGCGGCAACGTCGTGGTGGGCGAGGCGCTGGTCATCGACAGCCACGCCAATCTGATCCGTAGCGACGGCCCCAAGGTGGCGGCGATCGGGGTCGACGATCTGGTCATCATTGCCACTGCAGACGCGGTGCTGGTGACCAAATTGTCCCATTCGCAGCGGGTTCGTGATGCGGCGGACTGGTCGGAAAGCGACGCCAATGGATAAGCGGACGATCGGCGCCAGCGGGATACAAGTCAGCCCGATCGCACTCGGCGGCAATGTGTTCGACTGGACGGCGGACGAGGCAACCAGCTTTGCCGTGCTCGACGCGTTCGTCGATGCAGGCGGAACGATGATCGACACCGCCGACGTCTATTCCGCCTGGGTGCCGGGCCATCAAGGAGGGGAAAGCGAGGCGCTGATCGGCCGCTGGCTGAAGCGCGATCCGGCCAGACGCGACAAGGTCGTGATCGCGACCAAGGCGGGCTACACCAACGGATTGGCGGCGGAGACGATTGCGCCGTCCTGCGAGGCGTCGCTGAGGCGGCTCGGGGCCGAAACGATCGACCTTTATTATCAGCACAAGGACGACGAGAGCGTGCCGCTGGCCGACAGCCTGGGCGCTTATGATGCGCTGGTCCGGCAGGGGAAGGTGCGGGCGATCGGGCTTTCGAATTTCGATGCCGAGCGGGTCGACGAGGCGATGGATGCCGCGCAGGCCAACGGACTGACAGCGCCGAGCGCGTTCCAGCCCTGGTATAACCTCATTGACCGGGCGAAATATGAAGGGCCGTTGCGCGATGCGGCCGAACGGGCGGGGCTGGCGGTGTTTCCCTATTACAGCCTGGCCAACGGTTTCCTGACCGGCAAATACCGGTCGAAGGATGACGAGTCGAAAAGCGTTCGCGGCGGGCGAACGGTTGGCTATCTCAATGACAGGGGCCGCGCGGTGCTGTCGGCGCTAGAGGATATCGCCGCCGAGACCGGCGCGGCCATGGCCAGCGTCGCTTTGGCATGGCTCAAGGCACAGCCGACCATCGCAGCGCCGATCGCCAGCGCGACCAGGATCGAACAGGCGCGCGAACTGGTCGCGGCGCTGACCCTTGAGCTGTCGCCCGCCCAGATTGAGCGGCTGAGTGAGGCCAGCGCCTGAGTTCGTTCAGCGGAACGACATGCAGTCGAGCGCACTTCATTTGCGGAAGGATTCTGCGCCATGGATCGCACCCTGACATTGGCAGTCGCGACGGTAGCTCTGGCATCCTGCACCTATAACCAGCCGCCCCAGGGCCAAAGCGCCGCGGGTACGTCCGGGCGGCAATGTTTTACGGCCGGGCAGGTCAACAACTTCCACGCCGTCGACCGCAACACGGTGCTCGTCCGGACCGGTGCCAGCACCTACTACCAGCTCGATATCCTTGGAACCTGCCCGGAGATCGACTTCACGACACGGGTCGGCATTCGTTCGACCAGCGGAGGGACCTGGATCTGTCGCGGCCATGACGCCGAGCTGATTGTGCCCAACCCCGGGCGCGGGTTCGACCGCTGCCCGGTGCTGGGTGTGCGGCTGCTCACCGCCGAAGAGGCCAAGGCCGCTCGCGCCAAATAGGCAATGCGCCGAGCCGACGCCTGGGCAAGCCCGCCGGAACTTAGCCCGGAGGCCGGTGTTCGCTACTCTTCCATCTCATAATGGAGAGTCGGGAATGGGTTGGTTGATTGGACGAACGGCGGCGATGTCCGATCCGGAAGGAGCGCGGCGAAAGGCGCTGGAGCGGCTGCGCGGGATTGCCGAAATGGACGATCCGGAAGGGCTGGTCGTGCCGATCCTGCTCGACGCCATCCTGTTGGTCGAGAGGTATTGCGGCGCCCGTCACCAAATCACCTTCCTCGACGATCTGACCGGAAGCGTCGACGCGCTGCTACGCGAACTGACGATCGTCGAGAAATCGAAACTGTGGGCCGCCGAGTAGGCTTCAGCCGTCAGATAGCCGCAGCCTGAGCTCCAGTCGGTTACGGCCATTGCCGCTTTCATATTCGACAATCTCGGCCCAACTCCTGACCAAGTTGAGGCCGGCGCCGCCGCCGCGTGTCGGAATGTCCGCGCTGTGGGGCGCCGTGCGCGGGTCGAACGGCCTGCCATTGTCCTCGATTGCCAGGCCGAGGCACGAACCGTCACGGGCCAGCTCGATTCCGATCTCGCGATCTCCTTCGCAAACGCCATGTTCGCAGAGGTTGGTGACGAGTTCCTCGACAATGATGCACAGCCGCGCCTGGTCATGTTCGGCCAGTGCCTGGTCGGCCGCGTAGCGGCGAGTCCAGGCGATTGCGTCGCCAAGCGCGGTCGGCCCGGCGACGTTGATCCGTTGCCGGTCGGTTTGCGATTCGCGTGACGGCATCGAAACGGTTATGACATGGCGATTGGGACGAGGGGAGGCCGCCATGCTGGGCCGAATTTTTGCTATCGCCGCCGTTACATCGCTTGTTGCTTCGCCGGCTTGGGCGGAAATCGCCCGGATCAAGAGCAGCGTCGGTGTGGCCGCGATCGAACGCGGGACGACGCGGCTGCCGGCAGCGCCGGGGCTGCAGCTTAATCCAGGCGACAGGTTGGTGACCGGCAAGGACGGCCGGATCAGCCTGAGCTTCATCGACAACACCCGCTTTTCGGTCGGGCCGAACAGCCGGGTTGCGGTCAATGAATTTGTCTATGACCGGACGCGCCAGCAGGGCAGCTTCCTGACCCAGGTCGACCGCGGCTCGCTGGCGATCGTTTCCGGCCATATCGCCCACTCGGGCCGGGACGCGATGAAGGTCCGCACGCCTAACAGCCTGCTTGGCGTACGCGGAACACGGTTCATCGTCGAAGTTTCGAAATGAGCGCGCGGCTAGGCGCAGCCACGGGTCTCGGCTTGCTGCTTGCTTCCTGTGGCGGCTCGTCGCTGGTGTTGCTACCCGACGAGGCAGGCGGTCATGGCGCGGTCGCCGTGCTGGAGTCGAATGGCAAGCCCATGGAAGCTGTCGTGTCCGACCCGGACAGCCGCACCAAATTGGGTTCCGCGAACGCAAGCCCGCGACCAATAGGGCAAATGAAAGCCGACGAAGTCGCTCTGCTGTCGGGAATGCCGCCGCCGCCGCGCAGCTATGTGCTCTATTTTGTCGAGGGGACGACTGAATTGACGCCGGAATCGCAGCCGGTGCTGGACGAGATCAAGGCGGAGATTGCGAAGCGCCCGGGCGTCGACGTTGAAGTCACCGGCCATACCGACACGGTCGGCAAGGCGGAGGATAATGACGTGCTGTCGAAGCAACGGGCGGAGGAAATCCTCGGCGTGCTGGCGACGGTCGGGATTGACCGGTCGCTGATGACGGCGGTCGGGCGGGGCGAACGCGAGCTGCGCGTGCCGACGATGGACAATATCGAGAATCCGCTCAACCGCCGGGTCGAGGTGCTGGTCCGCTAGGCGGACGTGCCGAGATAACGGATGGCCATGATGGTGAGGTCGTCGGTCGGATCATCGAGGCCCTCGAACCGGCGAACATCGTCGCGGATGACTTCGCAAATTGTGGTTGGAGCGCGCTCGGATTCGGCCAATCTTTTGATGATGTGATCGCGGCCGTAGAGGGTGCCGGCAGGGTCTTGCGCCTCGGTGATGCCATCCGTCACGAGCACCAGCGTTTCGCCCTTGGCCAACGTCAGGCTCTCGACTGGATAGTCGAACTCGACCGTGCTGAACGGCGGGCCGCCGTCGAGACTCACGCGCCGGACCGATCCGTCCGTACCCAGAACATAGGGGTCCTCATGACCAGCGCAGGCTAGACTGATGGCGCCCGTCGCGAGGTCGACCTGGCCGACGATCATCGTCACGCTCATCGCCTCTTCATTGTTGCGCATCAGATCCTGGTTGATCTCGTTGGCGGCGCGGCGGAGATCGCCCTGCTCGCGGCCCAGGGCCGACGACAGCAGCGCCTTTGACATGGCCATGAACAAGGCGGCGGGAACGCCCTTGCCGGTCACGTCGCCGATTGCGAAGCCGATCGTGTCGGGGTCAATCCTGACGCAGTCATAGAGGTCACCGCCGACCGATTTGGCCGGCTCGAGCAAGGCATCGACCTCGATCCGGGGATCGATTTTGACCAGCTCGCGCCGCGACGGCACCATGCCCAGCTGGATAGCGCGGGCGGTCTTGAGCTCGCCTTCGGATTCGGCCGTGGCGATCCGCTCCTGCACCAGCTCCTCGCGCAACCGCTCGCGCTCGCGCCGCGCCTCGCCATACAATCCGACGATCACGCCGGCCAGTGCGCCGCCGCCGAGCAAAGCCGGGCGGACCGGATCGAACAGGGTCGAGGCGTTGGCGAACAGCAGCCAGCTGGCCGCGGGAAGCGCAACGAGCGCCACCCCGAACAAGAACCGCGGCCAGCGGCGGCGCGTGGCGATGGTAAGGGCGAGCAGGGCAAGGGCCAGGCCGGCCGCCCATTCGGCCGCACTCATCCACGCCGGCCGCTTGAGCCAGCCGCCGGTGAGGATCGCGTCGGCCGCCTGCCCCTGGACCAGCAGCCCATATTCTTCGCCGGCGAGCGGGGTTGCGACGATATCCGCGGTACCTTCGGCGCCGAGGCCGATCAGGACCAGCTTGTCATGGACCTCGCCGGGAGCGAGCCGGCGGTCCAGCACATCCTCGGCGGAAATGATCGAGGATGGCGGGAAATGGCCGAAGTGAAGCAGCATCCGGCCGCGGCTGTCGACCGGAACAGTGCGGTCCGCCACGGTTACTGCATCCGGCGCCAGCTTGATTTTCTCGGCGCCAAGGCGAAGGCGAGCGATTTCCAGCGCCAGGCCAGGCATTAGCTGCCCGCCGACCCGGCCGACCATCGGCACCTTGCGCGTCGCCCCGTCGCGATCCGGTTGGCTGTTGATCAGGCCGTGACCGAGCGCATTGTCATCAAGGTCGGGGATCGACGTGATGATGTTGGGCCATTGGTCGAGGTGAGGCGGCGGTGGGCCGCTAATCTCGACGTCGATCATGGCGGTCTTGCCATTCGATGCGTCCGGACTCGATCCGGCACGGGCCAGCACCACGGGCGACAGGCCGATGACCTTGCCGAACAGCCGGTCCATCGGTTCCAGCGCCGCGACTTCGGCGGCGGCCGGCTTGCCCAGTTCGGGGTAGAGCTGGACCAGCAGCTCGGGGCGGGCCGGATCGGCCTCCGGGAACAAGATGTCGAACGCGATCGCCTTGGCGCCTTCCGCCCGGAGCTCCTCGGTCAGGCGGGCGAGATAATAACGTGGCCAGGGCCAGGAACCCAAATGCTTGAGGCTCTCGCCGTCAATCATGACGATCCGGACGTCGCTGTCGGAAAGGTCGCGAGGAGCGGCGCGCTGCCAGCTATCGAACACCAATCGCCGGGCGCGGTCGCCGGTTCCCACCGTAAGCAGCGCGGCAAGCAGGGTCAGGAAAGCCCAGGCCGCCCAGATGCGTGGGCGGCCGGTGAGCGGTCGACTAGAGCCGGATCTCGAGCCCGTCATAGGAGCACAGCACTTCGAGCGCGCTGCCTTCGCGGGTCAATTCCTCGTAACGAATGCTTTCTTTGTGCATCCGCTGGATATCCTCGTCGTCATAGGTCGGCTCGTGGTGGAATAGGGCCAGCCGCTTGGCGCCGGCCTCATGGCACAGGTCGATCGCGACGATGTTGCTCGAGTGGCCCCAATCCTCCTTCATCGAGACGCTGTCGGCGAGCGAATACATGGTGTCGCAAATGACCAGGTCAGCATTGCGGAAGAATTCGATGAAGGCGGCCTCGTCCTTCATATCGTCGACCTTATGCTCGCTGTCGGTGCTGAACACGACCGTGCGGCCTTCGGCGTCGGTGAAGCGGTAGCCGAAACTGTCGTGCGAATGCTGCTGCTTTTCGGCGACGACGGTCAGGCCGTCGACCTCGATCGGAACACCCGGAGTCATGGCGACAAACTCGATCGATGCGCGCAGCCAGTTGAACTGGACGGGGAAGCTGATTTCCTCCTGCTGGCGGCGGAGGGCTTCTTCGGCGTCGGGATGGGCCGAGTGGATACGGATCTTCGCGGCCGGATCGAACGCCGGAACGAAGAAGGGGAAGCCCATGATATGGTCCCAGTGCAGGTGCGACTGGAAGAAATTATGGATGCGGGCGTGGCCATCGGCGCAGCGCTTGATCGTGCTCAGGCCGAATTCGCGCAGGCCGCTGCCCATGTCGCAGATGAAGAAGCTGTCACCGCTTTCGATTTCGACGCAGGCGGTTGCGCCGCCGTAGGTCGAGGATGAGGCGAAATCGAGCTCACGGTCGATGAAGGCGTTTGCCTGGTCCTGGCTCGATATCGAATGGCCGTTGGCGGCGACCAGCGCCCTGGCGATCTTGGCGCGAATGGCATCGGCTTTGGCCGCCACCGGCAGCGAACCGCGGGTTCCCCAGAAGCGAACCAGCATGTCAGGCTCCCCGCGTCACTGGCCGGTATCGACGCTGTCGCTGATGTGGAACAACTTGTCGTAACGGCTGATGGCGAGAATCTCCCGCATCACTTCATTGGGCGCGGCTAGCGTGATGGTGAGGCCGGCGGCCTCGGCCTGGCGCTTTGCCATGGTCAGCACCCGCAGGCCACGCGACGACATATAATCGAGCAACGCCAGGTCGAGCATCAATTCCGACAATTTCTCGGTGGCGGCCTGCTCGATTGCTGCGCTCATCCGCTCGGCAAAGGCTTCCCAAGTCGATTCATCGACCCGTCCGTCGACCGCCGCGACCAAGATTCCGTCCGCTGACCGGCAACTGAAATCCACGCCTGCCCCCTTCGCAACCCGCGTTCGGCTCACTCTGTTTTACGCGGATTGAACAGCAGCGCAACGACCGGTCGGTTTATTGCTCCGGAACCAGCTCGATCACGTCGAGGGTCGATTCAAAGGCCGGGTAGGGAAAGACCATCCTCCAGCGACCATCGTCGATCCGCTCAACCCACGCGGCGAGATCGCGGTCCGGATCGCGGCCATATTGAAAACCCTGGCCTTCATCGCCGAGCACCATCGTGCCGAGGAACACCTGGCGAAGCGCATCGGCGGGGTAGACGAGGCCGACGGGGCGCTGCGACCCGGTGAGCTTGGTGAAGCGCTGCGCCTTCCCGGCCTCGATCCGGCAGCGGAAGGCGGGATAGGCGACATAGTCGAGCATGCCCTCGGTCCTGGCGCCGACCTTGATCGTCCGGCAACGATAGTTGCCATCGGGGATCGGGCCACCACCAATGGCCGCGTCGGGATCCAGCAACTTGCCTTCGCTGGCCACTTCCGCGGCGTGGCCGCCGGCCCGCGCCTGCTGCAGCGCCTTGGCGAAGGCGGCGCGCCATTGGCGCAGCCGCCGCCGATCATTGTCGGTCGCGGCCTGTTGCCAGCTTTGCGTCGGCGGGGTCGCCTGTGTCGTGGCGCAGGCGGTTAGGGAGATGAGGACGGCGGCGATCGTCGCGCGGGTCATGGCAGCACCCTAATAGACTCCCGCTCCCGGTCCAGCCCGCAATTTCAGCGCGTCGGCAGGAAAGGCACCAGCATCGGCACGCGGCGGCGATAGTCGGCATAATGTGCCTCACCCAGCTCGGCCGAAAGGAATTGCTCCTCCAGCCGCGCTTTGACCGTAAAGCCGACCGCTGTGAGGACCAATCCGATCAGCGCCAGCGGAGTTGCCTTGACCACGGCCACGGCCAGCGCTGCCGCCAGCAGGCCGGTGTAAATGGGGTGGCGGACGATGGCGTAGGGCCCTTCCTCAACCAGCCGGTGTCCTTCCTTGCGCTCGACCCCTGCGGACCACAGCTTGCCAAGGGCAAAGCGCGCCCAGCAGGCGAGCAGGAAGCCGGCGGCCATCAGCACGACCAGCGCCCAGGCGATGGCTTCGTCCATTTGCCAGAGCGGCGAGAAGAGCGGCCGGGTCGGCCGCGTGACGATCAGCAGCGCCAGCATGCCGGCGGCACTGATCAGCTGATAGCCGATATTCTGGCCGCCGCCGGCCCGGCTGACGCGGCGTGCCGACCACCAGCTGGTGAGGACCCACAATGTGGCCCAAATGGTCCAGCCGATATATAGCGCAATCAGCGGCGCGCTCATGCGGCGGTCCAGCCGCCGTCCATCGACA
Source organism: Sphingomonas sp. (assembly GCF_023266535.1). Taxonomy (GTDB): domain Bacteria; phylum Pseudomonadota; class Alphaproteobacteria; order Sphingomonadales; family Sphingomonadaceae; genus Sphingomicrobium. Next base: position 16,715 of record NZ_JAHFPY010000010.1, read on the forward strand.
GGTTGGCGCCGGTGATCGAGGCGGCACCGTCGCTAGTGAGGTAAAGCGCCAGGCTGGCGACCTCGTCGACCGTGACGAAGCGCTTGGTCGGCTGGGCCGCGAGGAGGACGTCCTGCATCACCTGCTCGCGGGTGAGATTGCGCGCCTTCATCGTGTCGGGGATCTGATTCTCGACCAGCGGGGTCCAGACATAGCCGGGCGAAATGCAGTTGACGGTAACGCCGTCCTTGGCCGCTTCCAGCGCGACGGTCTTGGTCAGCCCGGCAACGCCATGCTTGGCGGCGACATAGGCCGACTTGTTGGGCGAGGCGACCAGGCTGTGCGCCGAGGCGGTGTTGATGATCCGGCCCCAACCGCGCTGGCGCATCGCCGGAAGGCACAGGCGCGTGGTGTGGAATACGGCGGTGAGGTTGATCCTGAGGATCGCCTCCCATTTCTCGACTGGAAACTCCTCGACCGGCGAGACGAACTGGATGCCGGCATTGTTGACCAGGATGTCGGGCGCGGTCAGCTCGTGGCCGCAGCGGCGGATCATCGCTTCGATCGCGTCGGCGTCGCCAAGGTCGGCGCCGTCGTGGAGCGCCTGCGCCCCCGACGAGGCCTCAAGCTCCTGCCGGATGCGCTCTATCTCATCCGGATCGCCGAAGCCGTTGATCATCAGGCTGGCGCCTTCAAAGGCGAAGGCGCGGGCGATGGCGAGGCCGATGCCGCTGGTCGATCCGGTGACCAGCGCGGTCTTTCCCTGAAGCTTCATGAACACTCCGTCATTGCGACACCCGCGAAGGCGGGTGGAAGCAATCCTGCTGGATTGCCGCGTCGCCTTCGGCTCCTCGCAATGACGGCTCCGGCGGCAATTGCAACCGTAACGATGCTGGCGCATTGGAACGGCAAAGCAGGAGGGCTCCCATGCGTTTTGGCGATTCACCCGAAAGCGAAAATTTCGAGGATCGAACCGGTCAGTCCGGCGGCGGCGGGCTGAGCCTGGGCGGAGCGGGCGGTGGCGCGCTGGCGCTGCTCGCCCAGTTCGTCATTTCGCGCTTCGGCATCGCCGGCATCCTGATCCTTGCGCTGGGCTATTGCGCGCTGACCCAGTTCGGTGGCGGCGGGATGCTCGGCGGTGGCGGAACGATGCAGGAGGGTCCGTCGAAGCTCGACCCGGCGACGCGCAAGTTCATGGTGCAGGTGCTGGGTTCGACCGAGCAGGTGTGGGGCCAGATCTTCCAGCAGGCTGGCGCCCGCTATACGCCGACCAAGCTGATTGCCTACTCTGACTACAACCAGTCAGGCTGCGGCGCGGCGCAGGCGGCGATGGGGCCATTCTATTGCCCGACCGACAAGCAGATCTACATCGACCCGGCCTTCTTCAACGAGCTGTCGCGGCGTTTCAAGGCGCCGGGCGACTTCGCCCAGGCCTATGTCATCGCCCATGAGGTCGGCCATCATATCCAGGATCTCGAAGGAACGCTCGACAAGGCGCAGGCGGCGCAGGCGCGGAGCAGCACCAGCGGCGGCAATGCCATCCAGGTCGGGGTCGAGCTGCAGGCTGACTGCTATGCCGGCGTCTGGGCCAAGCGCTCCGGCGCGCTGGAGCAGGGCGATATCGAGGAAGGAATGCGCGCGGCGGAGGCGATCGGCGACGATATGCTGACCCAAGGCAAGGTCTCGCCCGACAATTTCACGCACGGCACCTCGGCGCAGCGGATGGAAGCGCTCCGCAATGGCCTCGCCAGCGGCAATCCGTCGACTTGCAACTACGCGAAATAGGCTAATGATGGTCGTAACTGCATTGATGCTTTGGTCAGCGGTCGCGACGCCCGCCAGCGCCAAGCCCTCCGATGCCGCTGCGAACTTCGCTCAGCGAAATTTCGGGATAAGTAACTTTAAACGTGCTGACGCCGACCTAAATGGCGATGGGCTCCCCGAAGCGCTTATTTACAATCTGGATGGTTGCGGCAGCGGAGGCTGCACACTTGTCATCCTCTCCCCCAAGGGGAAGACCTTTCGTGTGTTGTTGAGATCAACCGTAACCCAGCTGCCGATAAGAGTGCTCTCAACGTCCACTCAAGGTTGGCGCGATATTGGCGTGAGCGTTTTTGGCGGGGGAATAACCAAAGCTTACATGGCCCAGTTACGGTTCAACGGTCGGCGGTACCCCAGCAATCCAACCGTGGCGCCGGCAACTCCCTTGGCCACGCCGGCCGGCAAGCTGCTCATCGCTGAGTAGGTTGACGGCGTAGACTACAGCTTCAACAGCATCTTGCCGGTATTCGCGCCAGTGAACAGGCCGAGGAATGCGTCGAGCGTGTGGTCGAGGCCTTCGACCACCGTGTCGCGCGACTTGACCTGGCCGGTCGCCAGCCAGCCGCCCATGTCGCGGTAGAAATCGCCGAGCTGGCCGAGATAGTCGGTGTAGATGAAGCCCTTGAGGCGGAGGCGCATGGCGATGATCCGCGCGATGTATCGGAGGCTGGTCGGCTGGGCCTCGTTATAGATGTCGATCATGCCGCAAATGGCGAAGCGGCCGTCCTTGCGGGCGACGGCAAGCGCGGCGTCGAGATGCTCGCCGCCGACATTGTCGAAATAGACATCGATGCCCTTGGGCGCGGCCTCGGCAAGCTGCTTTAAGACCGGTCCGGCCTTGTAATCGACCACCGCATCGGCTCCGAGCGAGCGGACAAAGTCGCATTTGTCGGCGCCGCCGGCCGACCCGATCACGGTCATGCCCCTGGCCTTGGCGATCTGCACCACCGCCGATCCGACCGCGCCCGCCGCGGCCGAGACGAACACGATGTCGCCTTCCCTGGCCGAAGCAGCGTCGAGCAGCCCGAAATAAGCAGTGCCGCCGGTCAGGCCGAGATTGCCGAGGAAGGCTTGCGGCTCGACCCCTGGGATCGGCGGCAGCTTGTTGAGCGAAGTAGCGGGGGCCACCGTCTCGTCGCGCCAGCCACCCATGTGCAACACCATGTCACCGGGCGCAAAGCCGGGGTCGTTGCTTTCGATGACCTCGCCGACCGCGCCGCCTTCCATCGGAGCATCGAGCGCGAACGGCGGGACATAGCTCTTCACGTCATTCATCCGCCCGCGCATGTAGGGATCGACCGACAACCAGCGGTTGGCGACGCGGACCATGCCGTCGCCGAGCGCACCCGGATCAAAGTCCTTGAGCGCGAAATCCTCCGGAACCGGCATGCCATTGGGGCGGCGCATCAAATGCCAGGCTCGGGCCATTTCGCTTCTCCTCGGGTCGCGTTTCGCAACGGATTAGGCGTTTGGCTGGGCAAACAAAAGAGGCCAAGAGCCGGAGCGAAAAAGGAGGGTGGAGGGGCGTTGCCAGAGGAGAAAACGCCCGCTAATGAGCCGCCTCACCGTAGGGCGCGGGGCTGTAGCTCAGATGGGAGAGCGCTGCAATCGCACTGCAGAGGTCAGGGGTTCGATTCCCCTCAGCTCCACCAGCCGCGCCCACGGCCCGCGAAGCGAGCCCACCTAACTCACCATCTAATGACTATGCTCATGGCCGGGAGCATGAGTATGCGGCTTCGATGCCGGGTCATGCTGATCCATTTGCCCGGCCATTGGCGGCATATGCTCCATCATCTCATCATGGCTTTCAGGCGCGCTCGCTACCGCAGCCTTATATTGTTCGGGTGTCATCTTCGGCAGCTGGCCAATGAACGCAACCATGTCCCAGATTAGCTGGTCGTCATGTGTTTTGCCCCAGGCCGGCATCGCGCTCATTTTTACGCCATGCTTGATGGTCCAAAACTGCTCGGCGGCCGGCTGACCGGGTTCTCGCGCAAACTCAGGGGCCGCCGGATAGAGACCCTGACTTAACTCCGACTTTTCCAGTCCCGGCCCGAGGTGACAGCCTGTGCACATCTCATTGTAGAGACCGGCACCGGCGGCAATGCGCTTGGGGTCATTGAGGTCAGCCGGCACTTTGATGTCGCGGGCGTGGGTGGCGATCGACCGTTCACGGAACTCGTCCAACGTGCCGTAGACCAGCTTCGAGTGCGGGGCGTCCGCGCCGATGTTGTAAACGCCCAGGTAGATGAAGATGCCACCAAAGGCGCCGATGATCAGCAATGCGACAATGACGAATGCCGTGCTCGGCAGGTGCCGGCGCAGATCGAATGCCTTGCTCATGACTGCTTCTCCGACGACCAGTGAATATGAACGATCTTCCATGCCTTGCCGATCTTGCGAAGCACCATCGTCTCGGTCGTGACTAGGTCGATGGGCTTGCCATTCCAGGTGCCCGTGGTGCGGCCTTCGCTAGCGATCCAGGCGAGGTTGCCGAGCGTGGCTCCGCTTCGGCTGCTGACGACCGCAGTGGTCGCGCGCGAAAAGGCCGCATCGGCGGGCAAATGGTGCGCCGCATATTCGGCCTTGCTGCGCTCAACGCCACCGCTTTCGTAGATGATGGCGTTGTCGGCGAGCAGGGCGGCCGCAGCAGCTGTATTGCCGCGCCGCAAGGCGGCATGGAAGGCGTCAACCGTTGCTGCCGCCCCCTGCGCCGATACCGGCAGCGAGCCGGACTTGCTCTGGGCAGCCGGCGGGTGATGGGCTTCAAGCGGGGGCGCCAGGGCCAACAATGTGCCAAGCGCCGCCATTCGCAGGGTGTTTGAGATTCGTGCCATGATCCTACTCCACCTTCAGCCGGACGAAGCCCATTGCGCCGACGGGATTGCTGCTGCCGTACAGAGTCTTAAGCCCATCGGGCACAAAGTTGACCGCGAACAGGCCGCCCAGCCCAAGGGCAAGGTGTTCGGCAATGCCGAAATCATGGATGGCCCCGAGCGAAACCTTGCCGACCCTGAAGGCAGGCCCGTGCTCCTCGGGGTCCTCGACCAACTCCCGGTTCTCGGTCAGTTCTCCGCGGCCGAACAGCGTCCACGGGCCATGCTTCAGCCCTGCCTCGAGTGCGAACCCGTCATCGGTATGGCCCTCGACGGTCCGGCGCCCCCAGGCCAGTGTGCCTGCCAGCCTCCAGCCGGGAGCGATTTCGCGTGCATAGAGTGCACTTGCCGACCAGCGCTTTTGGTTGACGCCCGGCTCGAGCTGCTCGCTATCCACCAAATGACCCCAGCTGCCCTGCAGAGACAAACTCTTGGTCGGGTTCCACGACAGGCGCGCGCTTGTCGAATCCAGCGGGCCGGTTTCGAAGTTCCAGCGGTGCTGGTCCGGTTCGCGGCCGTTGAACCGGCTGACCTCCAGCTTCAGCCGGTCGACCACCACTCCTGCCGTTAGCACGCCGAAACTGATGTGGGTCGAATCCAGCCAATGGTGGCTGATCGGCGCCTCGGGCGAATCCATGATCGCTTCCCGGTGCAGATAGACCGGAGGCCCGTAAGCGGGTTCGCCGGGCAAGGCGGCATAGAGGAAGACGCTGGCCGCCGGGCCGATGTTTTGAGCGATCGAGGCCGACAGCTCCACGAAGAAGTCGTGCGGGTGCTGGCGATCGACCAGCCGGTCGGTGCCGTTGGCGGTCTCGCCGCTGGCCAGCAGCAATGGATAGCCGCGCTTGCCCATCTGTGGATCCGGGCTCAACGCCGCCCTGAATTGGAGCGTGCCGTCGCCGAGCTGGCGGCGGGCCGTGCCGATGAAATGCCCGGAAACGAATGCCTTGTCGTCGCCGCGCGTTCCGGACTGGTGATCGAACACGAGGTTGACCGTGCCATGGCCCATAAGGGTCCAGTCGCCGCTCATGATGTGGATTCCGGCATGCTCGCTGGCATCGGGCTGCCAGGCGGTGCCCGAGGCTTCGCGGTTCATCGGATAGGAGCCTAGCGCTCCGGTCATCGAGCCATGGCCGCTGTGCTCGCCTGCCGCCATTTGATCATGGGACATCGTCGAATGGTCCATATTCATATGGTCCATCGGCTCGGCGGGCTTGTCCGGTTCAGCTGGCGGAGCAGATTGTTCCGGCATCGGCATCGGCATGTCGTGTCCGACATGCTGCGCCAAAGCAGGTACAGGGATGGAGGCAAGCGCGATGGCGCTCGCCGCGAACAATTTGGTCGTCACAAATTTTCTCCCGAGATGCGGGAAACCGGCGGCGCCCGAACGAGCGCCGCCGATCCAGTCACAGCCTAGCGCTGGTGGCCAGCGTGGGCGTCGCCCATGGCATGATCGCCATGCTCGGCATGGTCCTTATGGTCCATGTCCTTGCAACAGCAGCATTCCTTGCTCTCTGCCTTCATCTTCTCGCAGCAATCCTGCTTGGGTGCAGGCGCCGGGTCGGCAGCATAGGCAACGCTGGGTAGGGCGATCGTCAGCGCGATCGCGGTCATCAGTTTCAACATGTTCAAACTCCCTTGAAATCGAATATTGGAAGAGGTCGATTTCAGGCGAGGCGGGGAGGGGGAGTAGGCAGTTCGGCCAAATAGCTGATGTGGTCCTGGTCCGACGCCGGCCGCGCGCGCGACGGATGATATTGGACAATCCCGGGCTCCCCGGAGGGAACCACCACCGCGATGCACATCGCCGCGCAGCAGTTCTTGTCCGCGGCCTTGTGATGGCGGTCCGGCTGGGACTGCTGGTCGCAATGCGCCGACTTGGCCATTTGCCCGTGATGGGAGGCCGGAGCAGCCGCTTCCGCCATCGCCGTAAGCCCAAGCGGTGCGAGGGTCATCGCGACCAAGAGCAGCAGGGCCAGGAGGCGGCGGAACAGCATCGCCCTGGCTATGCCCGCTTACTCCGAGCTTGGCAACGCGGTTACCCTATCCTACAGCAGCCGTTAGCCCAGCGTTTACCGCAATTTTCGGCCACTCGTGGATTTGCCCAGTTGGCCCGAAACGCGCTAATAGGCAATCGACGCGACGGCCGTTGTGATGACCGCCTGCGCCGCATAAGCCGGCGTCGTCCAGAAACCAGGCGCCCGGCCCAAGTGGAGGAGCGTCTTCATGCTCAAAAATGTTGGCAATATCGACCGCGTGGCGAGGCTCATGGCGGCCGCGTTCCTGTTCTTCCTCGTCTGGACTCCGGGGGTGGTGCTGTCGGCGAATGCCAGGACGGACTGGTACCTGCATTGGGTGCTGCTCATCGCGGGAGCCTATCTGGCCTTGACCGCGATCTTCGGCTCCTGCCTGGTCTATCGGATACTGGATGTTGACAGCCACGTTCATGGTGGCACTTATCACAGCGGTGAAGACCCGTTTGACGGGAGAGCAGGGAATTAACGGGCGGTAGCGCAGGGCAGCGCGACCGCGACAAGACGAAACAGGGGTTCATCAGCCGCAACGGCGCCATGCCTGGTGCATGGCGATCGGCCGAGGGCAAGTTTCGGTCAGGCCAGCGCTGCAAGAGGGCGGCGCCGACCGGGCCAAGGTGTCGGTTCCAAGTGGAGGGAGCGTCTTTCATGGTGAAGAATCTGAGTGCTGGCGATCGTGTGGCTCGCCTGGTCGTCGCGGCCGCGTTGGCGTGGATGGCGTATGATGGCGTGTTCGAGGGCACGGTCGGCTATATCGCCTATGCCATCGCTGCCTATCTGCTGCTGAGCGCGCTCATCAGCCATTGCATTTTCTACAAGATGCTCGACTTCAACAGCAAGGAACAGGGCGGGACTTACCATGCGGGTGAGGATCCGTTCGATGGCAGAGGGGGCGACTGAGGGCCCGAGCGTAAGGCAGGCCGTCACGGAGTGAATCCGTGACGTCAGTCGTGTCCCGCTGCGCGGGCACGCTGGCCGGCCCTCGCGGTCTCTTCGACACAGGCTCCCGTTTGCGTTGCAAACGCTCCCCTGTGCTTGGGCGCTCGGGCTTAAATTCATTATCTGCATGGGCATCGCGACCATTTTTGTGAAGTTAGCGGGTTAGAGCCGCCTGATCCGCGGCTCGCGCTCAGGCTTCGCCAGCCGCTCCATTTCCAGCCGGTCGAGGATCGCCTGATGCTCGGCCCAGATCTGGTCGCGCTTGCGCTGCTGCTCTTCCTGCTACCGGTCCATCTCGGCGAAGTCCTGGCGGAGCTTGCGGCGCGAGACGGCGGTGCGGCGGTAATCGTCGATGTCCTTCGACTGGCCGTTCAACAGGGCGATGGCCAGCGCGTCGGACTGGCGATGCTCGACCCGCACCAGCTTGCCGCGGCGCCAGACCGGCACAAACGCCCCGCCCAGCGCCCGCTGCAGCGCATCGGCGCGGACCCGCTCGGTCCCCTCGTCGATCGCCTGGTCCCAGGCTTCAGCGAAGCTGTCGGCCCCGGGCGCGTCGAGCAGCGCATAGGCGCTGCGCGGGCTCATCCCCACCGCGCGGGCGGAGCGGGCTATGCTGCCGCAGCGCGACAAAGCGAAGATGAACGCCCGCTGCCGCCCCTCCGACCAGCCGCGCCGCCGGGCGCGGAGGCGCGGGACGGGGGTGAATTGAATATGTTGGGTCTGTTCGAATTCGGTTTCGAACTCGAGCCAGTTGAAGGGGGCCGTGCGCATCGACCAGCATAAGCCACAAAATGGGGGCTGTAGGACAGACTTTTCGAGCGCCACGATAATCTGGACAGAGCCGAGCGTCGTGGAAATCGACACCGTTGTCTCTTTTGTCCCCCCGCGTAACTGTGCCAAAATCAGGTGGCGAGGCTTTGGAGGCGGGGCTACTATGAGGAGGCTTTCGGATACTTTCGCAAGCGTCGGCTACATCTCGACGATAGCGTTGCTGTGCGGTTCCCCGGCAGCAGCCAAGCCGGTGCCATCTACATTCAGCATTGCCGGTGTTCACATTGGACAGAAACCCGCTGATGTCCTGAGCGCTCTAAGACGTGAGGGGTATCGCATCGCAAAAGTATCGCAGTCCGACTCGTTCCGGCAGCGATTGTCCGACGCTCGAAATGCGGAGCTACGCCAGCCTTACGACAAAGCTAGGGCCACGGATGTCGGCAATGTAATCGCGGCGCAGGCCGATCAGCGCATCCGGGTAAACTTCGACGATGATGCGACAGGTTCACGGGTCGTGTCGGCGATTTACTATGAAGCGTCGTCTGTGGTCCATCCCTTCGATCGCGTCCGGGCAACAATGATTGGCCGCTACGGGCAGCCAGAAGCCGAGGATGGCACTGGTCCCGTTTGGTGCGTCAACGATGCGCCAGACGTTTGCAAGGCTCATGGGGTGCTGGGCGACCGGCTGAAAGTAGGGCATGACCACCGTGGCTTCGATCATTCGGCTGAACTCACTACGATTGAGCTGGTGGCGGGTATCGATAGCTCGAAGTCATGGCAGGATGGTTTTCGCGCTGCGCTGGCACGACTGCTGAAATCGAGAGATGCATTCTGACTTGGTACGTGGATGCGCGCCGGTTCGATCTACTCAAGACGAAGACCGAGCATACCGGCACTTCGGAAACTCAGAGCATCCGTAGAAGGTCCCAAACCTGCCCGAGCGCTGGACCAAATGTCCATTGCAGCCCTCCTGCGGACAGGGGCGCTCAGTCCGGGCAAATAGCTCTGATTGAGGCGACGGTCTGTCGCTTTCCTTAGCTTTCTTGCGATAAATCTGATTCTTGAATCTGCCAGGGTGGATATTGTCGTCTCGTGCCCAAATCCCCCTTCGGTTTCGTTGGGCGTCTTCGAGAGCATCAAAGTAGTGTTCCGGAGGACAATAGCGTTCCAGGAGCCATGCCCAGCCGTTGAGAATCATCTCAAGCTCAATGTTCCGCCAGCCGTGTGGATCACTCCAGAGGTAAGGCACAGCAACGATGCGCCGGTGGCGGTCTACCATTCCGCCCGTGTCCATTTTGATCAGCAAGCCGAGGTTTAGCCACTGGCCACTGATCTGCTGGTCGAGGAAGGCTCTGGCCTCTTCCCCTCCGTGCTGCTGCATTTCCGGCGCATCGATGAAACCGCATCGAACGGAAATCTCGACCTCCGTCCCTTGGAGAGGGAAGGGCGCCCGGGCCAGAAAGCCGTCACCATCAAATACCCTCAGCACTTGGGCTCGCAGCGTGTCGCAGTCCGGTTCCTCGAAGGCGAACAGCATGGTCCTCCTTTCCTTAGTCTAGGCCCTGCTATCGCTGTTGACAAAGTGTGAACCGAGCGGACAGTAAAACGACGGGGGATTCAATGACATCATATTTATTGTTCGCTGTCGCGATGCTCGTACAAGTGATTGCCGGTCGCACTGAACTGATTGCTATGCGCGGCTACATCAGGGATAGGCGGGGGATTATTGGCAATTTGATCAGTATCGGTTCAGGAATCTGTTTCTTTGCACTTGTTATTTGGGGTTTCGCTTCGCTTCCTTGGTACACTGCGCTGCTTACGATGTTAGGTTCGGCAATAGCCTGTGGGTTCATCGTTGGTCGGCAGTCATTTGTATTCTGGTATGGAGCGCGAACATTGGTTGACCTCGTGTCATTGGCGCTGACCGTATTTCTTTGGAAAAGTTATTGGCCGTTCTAAGAAAAAAGCGGCCACGGATCGCTCCGGGGCCTATGTTGTTTTTGGCCGAATGATCGCTACCGGATCGAATTGACCGAGGCCCGTAGCCTCTCGATTTCCTCGGTCAGCGTCCGATACCATTCGTCTAGCTCGTCGCGTGACATGACGCGGGCGTTCAAGTGTCGTTCCGGGTGTGGAACCTGCCACACGCTAATGGGCGTTCCTCCCCGACTGGCGGCGACGATATGAGCGTGCGCAACGAGGTTGCGGGACGCAATAAGCGACTTGGGGTCGACGCGTGCCAGCTGGTCGGCGGTAAGCCGTCCGACCTTCTGGCTGAACATCTTCGGGGCGTCCGGGCCGAGAGCCGCCGAAAGCTCGATCTCGAGCGCACAAAAGGCTTGAAGCAAATCTGCACGCTTTATGCGGCATGCTTCTGCCAGCGAGAGACCAACTTTCACGGGGGCGTTCATCGCGTCCTGCTAGCGAAACATGATTAATAAAAAGGCCCCGGAGTGATCCGGGACCTTTTTGTTGGTTTAGGCTGAGAGCCGGACTACCCGGCGCGGAGTGAATCCGCGCCGTCGGTCCTGTCCCGCTACGCGGGCAGGCCGTCCGGGTCGCAACGTCTCTCCGGTAACGTCAGGATCGCTTGCGCAATCCTTACGTTACCGTCGGCGTTACTCCCGTCACTTCGGCGGTAAAACCTCCAGCGACCCAGGTTCCGCGATATTCACGCCCCCGAAGACCAGCAGGCCCGAGGAGAAATCGATCAGGCTATAATCATTATATTTGCCGAGATCGTAGCCCTTCATCTTGAACGGCTTGCCGACGAAGGGGAGATTGCCCTTGACGGTGATCCGCGTCGCCTTGTCGCGGGTATAGGGCTGGGCACGGTCCTGCAGCATCACGCGGATGGCCGTATCCAGCTCCGCCGTCAGCAGAGCCTTCAGCTCCGCTCCGCCGTTCTCGGCCAGGCCGCCTGGCCCGGACAGCGGCAGCGCCTTGCCTTCGCAGCAGAAATATTTTTCCGCCTTGGGCGATTGGTCGGCCGCGGTGTAGAGCTTGGTCTTCAGCACGATGTAGGGCCGAACCTCGTTCTCACCCTGGAACGTGATCACGATGTAGGGCGAGACATTGAGAATGTTGTCCGCTGCCTGCTGCGTGAAACGCTGCCCGAACGTCCCGTCCGCCAATATGGCCCCGGTCAGCTCGGTCGCCTTGGCCGTCGCGTCGAAGCGCAGATTATCCTCCACGTTCTGCACCCTGGCCGTGCCGCCCGAGGCGTTGGCCGAGCTCTGGATCGCCATGCCGACAACGCCGAACAGCAAGCCGATGCCACCGCCCTTCTGGTGCCCCGAGACGACGACGTTGCTATCCGGGATGCGATGGACGCCGAGCGGCATGTCGTTCATCCGGCTCACCCCTTCGTCCGCATAGACGATCCTGGTGGGCGACGGAGCCTGAGCCGGCGCGTCTCCTGTTTCAGGTGCCGCCGCCGCCGGTGCCGCCAGTATGGACGCGCCCGCGATCACCGCGAGCATGACTTTACGCATTATTCCTCCCCCTGTTTGAAGCAGCGACACCTTGGCGAGCGGATTGATAAAAGAAAAGGCCCCGGATTGCTCCGGGGCCTTTGTTGTTTTTCGTGTGGGTGGGGTCGGCGAACCGGCCCCTCCACCATCCCGGATTAGTTCCGGGATGGTCCCCCTCCCCGAGCAAGCTCGGGGAGGAGCTAAAGGTTAGTCTTCCTCACTACCACCAAGGAAGGCCGGCATGTGGTCCGGCTCACGCTCGGGGCGGTCGCCGCCCTCACGCTCGCGACGCGGGCCACGATCGCCACGGTCTCCGCGATCGCCACGGGGACCACGGTCACGATCCCCGCCTTCACGGCGCGGACCCCGGTCACGGTCGCCATGGTCACGGCGCGGGCCGCGATCACGACCTCCGCCGCCATCGCGACGCGGGCCGCGGTCACCACGATCGCCGCGCGGTTCGCGAGGCGGGCGGGTGTCTTCCAGCTCGGCGCCGGTTTCCTGGTCGACCAGGCGCATCGACAGGCGGACCTTGCCGCGCTGGTCGACTTCCATCAGCTTGACCTTGACCTCCTGGCCCTCGGTGAGGACGTCGCGGACGTTCTCGACCCGCTCGTTCTTGATCTCGCTGACGTGGACCAGCCCGTCCTTGCCGGGCATGAAGGTCACGAACGCGCCGAAATCGACGATGCTGGCGACCTTGCCGGTGTAGATGGTGCCGGGCTCGGGCTCGGCGACGATGCCGTGGATCCACTGGCGCGCGGCCTCGATCTGGGTGAGGTCGGACGAGCTGATCTTGATCAGGCCCTCGTCGTCGATGTCGACCTTGGCGCCGGTGGTGGCGACGATCTCGCGGATCACCTTGCCGCCGGTGCCGATCACTTCGCGGATCTTGTCCTTGGCGATCTGCATCGTCTCGATCCGCGGCGCGTGGGCCGACAGCTCTTCACGGGTGTGGTCGAGCGCCTTGGCCATTTCGCCGAGGATGTGGGCGCGGCCTTCCTTGGCCTGGGCCAGGGCGACCTTCATCACTTCCTCGGTGATGCCGGCGACCTTGATGTCCATCTGCAGGCTGGTGACGCCTTCCGACGTGCCGGCGACCTTGAAATCCATGTCGCCGAGGTGGTCCTCGTCGCCGAGGATATCGGAGAGGACGGCAAAGTCCTTGCCTTCGAGGATCAGGCCCATGGCGATGCCGGCAACCGGGCGCGCCAGCGGCACGCCGGCGTCCATCATCGCGAGGCTGCCGCCGCAGACGGTGGCCATCGACGAAGAGCCGTTGCTCTCGGTGATGTCGGAAAGAACGCGGATCGTATAGGGGAACTCCTCCGCGCTCGGCAGCATCGGGTGAAGCGCGCGCCAGGCGAGCTTGCCGTGACCGGTGTCGCGGCGCGACGGGGCGCCGAAGCGGCCGACTTCGCCGACCGAGTAGGGCGGGAAGTTATAGTGGACCATGAAGCGCGAGTAGGAGAGGCCCTCCAGCCCGTCGATCATCTGCTCGGCGTCCTTGGTGCCGAGCGTGGTGGTGACGATCGCCTGGGTCTCGCCGCGGGTGAACAGCGACGAGCCATGGGTGCGCGGCAGGAAGCCGACGATCGCCTCGATCGGGCGGACCGTCTTGGTGTCGCGGCCGTCGATGCGGCGGCCTTCCTTGAGGATCGCGGTGCGGACGATGTCCGCCTCGAGGCTCTTGACCGCCTTGGAAGCAGCCATCTGCTCCTGCGGATCGGCTTCGGCGAAGGCTTCCTTGGCCTTCTCGCGCATTTCGTTGAGGGCGGCCGAGCGCGCGGACTTGTCGGTCAGCTTGTAGGCCGCCTCGATGTCCTTGCCGACCAGCTTCTTGAGCTTGTCCTTGGCGGCGGTCTTGGCGTCGCCGGTGGCGAGCTCCCACGGGTCCTTGGCGGCCTTCTCGGCGAGCGAGATGATCGCGTTGCAGACCTTCTGCGAGGCGGCGTGGGCGAACATGACGGCGCCGAGCATGACGTCTTCCGACAGCTCCTTGGCTTCGGATTCGACCATCATCACGGCGTTGGGCGTGCCGGCGACGACCAGGTCGAGCTGGCCTTCCTTGACTTGCTCCTGGGTCGGGTTGAGGATGTATTCGCCGTCGATATAGCCGACGCGGGCGGCGCCGATCGGGCCCATGAAGGGGACGCCGGAGATGGTCAGGGCAGCCGACGCGGCGATCATCGCCAGGATGTCGGGCTCGTTCTCGCCGTCGTAGGAGAGGACCTGCGCGATCACCAGCACTTCATTGTAGAAGCCCTCGGGGAACAGCGGGCGGATCGGGCGGTCGATCAGGCGGCTGGTCAGCGTTTCCTTTTCGGTGGCGCCGCGCTCGCGCTTGAAGAAGCCGCCCGGGATGCGCCCGGCGGCCGAGAATTTTTCCTGATAGTGGACGGTCAGCGGGAAGAAGTCCTGGCCCGGCTTGACTAACTTGGCGGCGGTGACCGCGCAAAGGACGACGGTTTCGCCGAGGGTCGCCAGCACGGCGCCGTCGGCCTGACGGGCAACGCGGCCCGTTTCGAGCTTGAGGGTCTTGCCGCCGAGCTCGATTTCTACGGTTTTGATATCAAACATATTATTTCCTTAACCCCGCGGGCCAGATGCCGGCGGGACAGCTAGCGCAGACAAAGCCGGTCTGCGAGCGGTGTGGGGCCTGAAATTGCCCCGAAGGCCTGCCGCCGAAATGCGGTGAGGCCCCAAAAAGCGAAGGGCGCCGCGCGGGCGCCCTTGGGGTTACTTGCGGAGACCAAGCTTGGTGATCAGATCACTGTAGCGCCCGGTATCCTCGCGCTTCAAATAATCGAGCAGCGAGCGGCGCTTGTTGACCAGCATCAGCAGGCCGCGGCGTGAATGGTTGTCCTTCGCGTGGGTCTTGAAATGCTCGGTCAGGTTGGTGATGCGCTCGGTCAGGATCGCGACCTGCACTTCGGGCGAACCGGTATCGTCCGCCTGGCGGGCGTTGTCCTTGATGATCTGCTGCTTCTTCTCAGCGGTAATCGACATCAATGCACTCCTTGTTCTTCTAAAGGTTGAACCCGCGCACGACCCGAAGGTCGCCGTCCAGGACTTCGACCAGCGCGACCGGCGTTCCGCCGTCTGTCGCGAGATGAAGCCCCGACGTTGCCGGGATCCCGAAAAGCGGCTGTCCGTGGCGGAGCAGCTTGGCTTGTTCGGGGGTGACGGGGAGGCCCGGGATGTCGTCCAGACCCGCCTCAAGCGGGAGAACCGTCCTCGTCAGTGCGCGCCCCTTAGCGATTTCCGCCAGATTGTCCAGCGATATCGCCTGTTTGAGGGTGAAGGGGCCGGCCCTGGTCCGCCTCAACATGGTGACATGACCGACGCTGTTCAATGCATGGGCGATGTCGCGGGCAAGGCTGCGGATGTAGGTGCCCTTGGACACGGTGGCGGAGAGGGTAATCTCGCAAAGTCGCTCATACTTGCCCGCTGACAGGGCTGAATTTCGCTCGCGCAACGATCGAACGAAGGCGCCGATGTTGCTATCATCCAGCAAAGGCTCATGCTCTTCGCTTCGCACCGGCACGCCATTATACCAGGCATAGAGGCGGTGAATGGTTACAGCCCGGCTTTTCAGCGCTACCTCCTCGCCCGCCCGAGCGAGGTCGTAGGCCCGCTTCCCGTCGACCTTGAGGGCCGAGAAGGCCGGCGGCACTTGCTCGATCGGGCCGGTGAAGCGCGGCAGCGCGGCCTCGACCTCGGCAAATCGCGGTCGCACGTCGGACGTCGCGATTACCTGGCCCTCGAGGTCGAGCGTGTCGGTTTCCTCGCCGAAGCGGATGGTGAAGTCGTAAGCCTTGGTCGCGTCGAGCATCCGGCCGGCGAGCTTGGTTGCCTCGCCGAGCGCGATCGGCAGCACGCCCGAAGCGAGCGGATCGAGCGTCCCGCCATGGCCGACCTTGGTCTTGGGCTCGCCGGCTTCGCGGAGGGCGCGCTTGACCGCGCCAACGGCCTGGGTCGAGCCCATGCCGACCGGCTTGTCGAGGATGATCCAGCCGCTGATCGTCATGGCCGGCGCGATAGACAAGGCTATGGCCTTTGACCATAACTCCGCTGGACGTGTCCAAACTCCTCCGTGCCAATTCCGACGTGCCGCAATGACCGGAAAGCGCGTGACCAAGACCGAGCAAATCACGCGGCTGGCCAAGCGTGAATATCTGCCGATGGTTGCGACCATCGCCATGTGGGCGGTGTTCGTGGCGGCGATCGGCCATGCCGACACCGCCCGCCTGCTGGCGGCGGTCACCATGATGCGGGCCGCGCAGATGCTGACCAAGCTGGCGACGCCGCTGGTGCTCAAGCGACGGCTGCATGCCGCGAAGGAAATCCGGCGCCAGGCCAAGCGCGCGGCGCTTTTGATGCAGGCCGGGGCGTTCACCGTTTCGGTGCTGCTGGTGGCGCTGCTGGCGCTGGCGATGGACATGATCGGTCAGCAAAAAATCGCCGCGTTCATCCCCTTTGTCGCGATCGGCATGCCGGCGCGCTACCTGCGTTTCGCCGATGTCCGCACCGCATCGCCCTATTACCGGCTGGCGCTGGCCGTAAGCGGGCTGGTGCTGGTTTCCCTAGGCTGGGCCGCGGGCTGGCATGCGGCGGCGCTCGGCCTGGCCTTCGGCGCTCGCGAGTGGGCGGCCTTCGCCGTCCTGCGCTGGTGGCCGCGCGCGTCGAAGGAGCCGAATACGCCGGTCAACGAGCCGCTGCATTTCCCCGAAGTCGCGCGGACCACCGCGATCGTCGGCCGCCGGATGCTCACCTACCGCCTGACCAAGTCGCTGCTCGCGCCGTTCGGGCCGATCGGCAATATCGCCGCGCGTACCGGCAGGGGCCTCAAGCTGCATTCGAAGCTGGAGCCCTATATTCCCCATCATTTTGGCGGCTTCCTGCTGTTCAGCCTGGTGACCTTCGGGATCGCCATCTTCCTGGCGCTGCGCAGCGGCGAACCGGCGGCGATGATCGGCGCGGCGGGCCTGGCGCAGATCAGCGCGGCCAGCACCAATGTGCTGCTGCTTTGGCGATATCTGCCGTCGCGCGACAATGAGGCGGTCGAGGATGACGACGACGATGATGAGTAGCGCAGGATCGTCCGGGGGACGATCCGAGCAACTCATGGACTAGCGCGGAATGGCCAGGCTTAGCTGGCGCGCTTCGCTTTCCCGCAATCGCTCGAAGAAATGGCGGCGGCACAGCGCGATATAGCGGTCGTTGCCGCCGATCTCGGTCTGCGCGCCGGCCACGACCGCATGGCCGTCCTCGTCGACGCGAAGGTTCATGGTTGCCTTGCGGCCGCACTCGCACACCGCCTTCAATTCGGTCAGTGAGTCCGCCAGCGCCAACAGCGCCGCCGAGCCGGGGAAGAGGTTGGCCTGGAAGTCGGTGCGGAGGCCATAGCACAGCACCGGGATCTTGAGCTCGTCGGTGATCCGGCACAGTTGCAGCACCTGGTCGCGCGCCAGGAATTGCGCCTCGTCGACCAGGATGCAGTCGAGCTTGCGCCTGATCAGCTCGCGCACCACCGCGTCAAACAGGTTGGTGTCGTCCGAATAGCGGTTGGCCTCGGTTTCCAGCCCGATGCGCGAGCCGATCACGCCCGCACCCTGGCGATGATCGAGGTTGGCCGTCCACAGCATCGTCGCCATGCCGCGCTCGCGGTAATTGAAGTCGGCCTGCAGCAGGGTGGTCGATTTCCCGGCGTTCATCGCCGCATAGTAGAAATAGAGCTTGGCCATCCGTTAGCTGTTTCCCGGGCGGAACTCGTAGTAAGGACCATCGCTCGGCAATTCCGCAGGCCCTTCCGATTTATCGATCCGAATGGATCCGGAAACGATGGCGCCGGTTTCGGCGTCCGAGATCATGTAGAAGGATTTCCACTGCTTTTCGGGCGGAATCTCACCCTCATGGTCGAGCCCAACACAAGCATCTGGCCTCGTTGTAAATAGCCATGCGATCTTTCGGCCATCGCGGGACCAGCCGTAAGCGAGGCCGGTAGCCCAATCCCAATCCGGATTTGGCAAGCAAGGTGAGATGCGCCGTGCTTGCTTCAATCCTTCCAGTGTCATCGCAGGGCGCTGCGCGACTGTGCCTCGAGTGATTTCATACACTTCGGGTCGGTCCAAGAACGATCCGACATGATGATTTACGAAGAACCAATTTGGTCGCGGCGACCAGTGGAGATCGAATGGCATCCCGTCGTTGAGGCCAGGCACGCTCCCCACCTTTGTTCCGTCACTTGCGAGAATGTGGACCTCGTAAGCCTCTTCCGGACCGATGGCCGGTGTCTGGACAAGCGTCCAACGTTTGTCCGGGGAGATCGACGTCTGCGGACAGGTCGAAATGAACTGGACACCACCATCCGGGTTTACGCCGATATGCTTACAATCGTCATCCAGCGCGCCGGTTGCCCTATGCCATACGGCGTTAGATCCCTGTCCTTGTGGTTCGTCGGACTTGGCAGCATTACAGCTCGCCAGCGCCAAGCTTGAAATTGCGTAAAGGTAAATCCTCGCCATCAGGGACAGGCGCCCCCCTTGGGCGCAACCTTGAAATCGCTGAGGCGGACGGCATCCGCCTTTTGCGGCCAGGATTCGAACGACAGCCGGCCGTCTGGCGGCAGCGCGCAGCTGCGCGCCGCGACCGGATTGTCAGTGCCGAGCAGCTCTGCCCGGTAGGTGAAGGCGATCGGATTGTTGCTGACGATGGTCATGGTCGTGCCGAGCAGGCTTCGGACCGTAACCTGGATCTGGCCCGAAGCGGGCCTGGCATCGGCACTGGCCTTGCGCGCGTGAACCGGCTGGCCGCGAAACAGGCTGAACTGCCACGTCTCACCGGTCTTGATCGTCAGGGCGGCGGGCTTGGCTGCTCCAACGGGCGTGGCCGCGATCAGCAGCGCAAGTCCAATCAGGCGGATCGACATTGGGCCACTGTATTCGGCTGCACCGGTTAATCCAGCCTTACCCCACCGAATTGGGCAGCAGCGCGCGGATGTTCCAGTTGACCGGCGGGTCGATTAGCTTGGCCACGACGTTCGCGCTGGGGAACATCTTCGGGACGACCAGCAGCAGGATAATCAGCAGCAGGAAGCCGTATCGGCCAAGCTTGCGGTAGTGAACCGCAAGGCTTCGCGGCAGCAGGCCTTCGACGACGTGGCCGCCGTCGAACGGCGGCATCGGGATCAGGTTGAAGACGGCAAGGAAGACATTGATCGCCATGAAATTGAGCAAATTCTGGCTGATGAACTGCCAGAGCTCGCCCGTGGGGTTGAACGCCGCCAGCACCGCGATCGCCAGCGCCGCCACAACCGCCAGCAGCAGATTCATGCCCGGGCCGGCCAGCGCTACCAGCATCATATGATAACGCGGGTTGCGCAGGCGGCTCGCGACGACCGGCACCGGCTTGGCCCAGCCGAAAATCGGAGCGCCGCTCAACGCCAGGATCATCGGGAGGATGACTGTTCCAACCGGATCGACATGCTTGATCGGGTTGAAGGTCAAGCGCCCGCGCTGCCTGGCCGTCGGATCGCCAAGCATGTTCGCGACCCAGCCGTGCGAGACTTCGTGGAAAACGATCGCAATGACGAGCGGGACGATCCAGGACGCAGCGTTCAGCAGCAGGCTGTCGGTCAATCTACATTCGCTCCTTGCTCGTCACGCCCTGGGTCGCCGGGCGATGGCGCTTCATCGAGCTAAGATTCTCCACAAAAGTCCAATCGCTGCCATTTCGTTGAAATGTGAGGTCGTACACATCCTGGCATTGCGGCCCGCATTCTCGAAAGGATGACACGCCCGCAAATCGAGATTGGTGGCCCGCTCCATCCTTCGCGTCAAAATAGTAGGGATCGAAGAAATGCAGTGACGAACTGCAATTCATTGCCCCGTTCGCAACTATCCAGCCCCGGAGAACGTCGCTTGGCAACTGGTCGAACTTCTCCGATGGAAGCAGAGGGCCGTCCGCCTTCGCCTCATCAATGAATTCTTTCGCGACATCCCGAACCAAGCATGTCGAAGCGTCTAGATTGAACTTGGTTCGCAAGACTGACGCGGCGCGCAAAAATACGCGTTCGGATTCAGCCCGGGAGATAGGTTGCTGGGTGGCGGTGTCGAGCTGCTGGCATGCGGCAGTGCACAATATCGATGTGGCCATTAGTGCTCGTTTCATCGAGGCCATTCTTCCTTGAGGATCGAAAAGAGCACCGTGTCGCGGACATGGCCGGTCCAGGTGATGCGGTCGGCGCGCATCACGCCTTCGCGCGTGGCGCCGAGCTTGGTCATGGCCGCCTGGCTGCGCTTGTTGCGTTCGTCGACGCGGAATTCGACCCGGCGGAAGCCGCAGTCGAAGGCGCGGCGCAGCATCATCTCCTTGACTCGCCGGTTGAAGCCGGTGCCGCGCAGGGGCGGACGGTAATAGGTGCCACCGATTTCCAGCACGCCGCGGCCTTCGTCGATGCCGAGATAGGAGGACATGCCGGCGAACTCTTCGCCTTCGAACAGGACGAAGGTGCGGTTGCGAGGCGTTGAGCGGTACAGGGCGATGCTGTCGTCGAACCCGTCAGTCCCAAAATTATTGGCGTAAATCTGCCAGATTTCGCTGTCCTCGGCGCAGGCAGCCTTGAGCGCGTCGTGCCATGCATCGGTGTAAAGCTCGGCCTGGCAGCCATCGCCGGTCATGGGCGTTCCCAACTCGTCATTCCCGTGAAAACGGGAACCTAGATTTTTTTCTCTGGCTGGGTCCCCGCTTCCGCGGGGATGACGATCAATGGTCATCCAAATCCTGCGCGACATGGTCGGACCGCAGCAGCCGGTCGATGTGACTGCCCTCGTCGAAACTCTCGTCGGCGATGAACTTCAGCTTGGCGGCGTATTTCATGCGGACCCGGTGGGCGACCTCGCGCTGCAAATAAGCGGTGTTCTGACGCAGCGCCTTGAGCACCGCTTCCTCATCCTGGCCGAGCAGCGGCTTCACGAAGATCGTCGCGTGGCGGAGGTCGGGCGACATACGGACCTCGGTGATCGACACGAGGTGGCTGGCGAGCGTGTCGTCGTGCACGTCCCCGCGCTGGAGGATTTCGCTCAGCACATGGCGCACCTGCTCGCCGACGCGAAGCAGGCGGACGCTGCGGCCTTCGGGGGTTTCCTTGGTACGCATCAGCTACACTCTACCAGCGGGCCGGCGCGGAGTGAATCCGCGCCGTCGGTCCTGTCGAGCTGCGCTCGCAGGCCGTCCGCCGTTCGCCGTCTCTCGACGTAACGACGCTCGCTGCGCTCCGCTTTCGTTACGCTCGGCGGCTCAGAGCGTGCGGGCACGCTCTTCCACTTCGAACACTTCGAGATTGTCGCCCGGCTTGATGTCGTTGGTGTCGGCCAGCAGCACGCCGCACTCCATGCCGGCGTTGACCTCCTTCACGTCGTCCTTGAAGCGGCGCAGCGACGAGATGGTCGTTTTGCTGACGATGACATCTTCGCGAGTAAGGCGCGCATGCAGGCCCTTCTTGATGATGCCTTCGAGCACCAGCAGGCCGGCAGCCTTGTCCTTCTTGCCCGCCGGGAAGACCTCCTTGACCTCGGCGCGCCCGACCACCATTTCGATGATCTCCGGACCGAGTTCGCCGGCCATCGCACCCTTCACCCAGTCGGTGAGGTGGTAGATGACGTCGTAGTAGCGTAGCTCGACTTTGTTGCGCTCGGCGGTTTCGCGCGCCTTGGCGTTGGGACGGACATTGAAGCCGATGATCGGCGCGCCGGTCGAGGCAGCCAGCGTGACATCGCTTTCTGTAATCGCGCCGACGCCCGAATGGAGCACGCGGACCTTGATCTCGTCGGTCGAGATTTTGTTGACCGCATTGACGATCGCTTCGACCGAGCCCTGCACGTCGGCCTTGACCACCATCGGGAATTCGATGGTCGTCGAAGCGCGGTTGGCGAACATATTCTCGAGGCTGACCGGCGCCGAGGTGGTGCGCCGCTTGTCGAGCACCGACTGGCGATAGGCGGCGACTTCGCGGGCGCGCGCCTCGTTCTCGACCACGGTAAGCTGGTCGCCGGCCGACGGCACGGCGCCGAGGCCGAGCACCTCGACCGGGAAGGACGGCGGGGCCTCCTTAACCTGGCGGCCATGATCGTCGATCATCGCCCGGACCTTGCCCGAGGCGGCGCCGACAACGATCACGTCACCGACGCGGAGCGTGCCGCGCTGGACCAGCACGGTCGCCAACGGGCCACGGCCCTTGTCGAGCTTGGCCTCGACCACCGTGGCTTCGGCCGGACGGTCGGGATTGGCCTTCAGCTCGAGGATTTCGGCCTGGAGGTTGATTGCTTCCAAGAGGCCGTCGAGGTTGGTCTTCTGCAGCGCGGAGACTTCGACGTCCTGGACGTCGCCGCCCATCTGCTCGACGATAATTTCGTGCTGCAGCAGCTCCTCACGGACCTTCTGCGGGTTGGCGCCGGGCTTGTCGATCTTGTTGATCGCCACGATCATCGGCACGCCGGCCGCCTTGGTGTGGTTGATCGCCTCGATCGTCTGCGGCTTCAATCCGTCATCGGCCGCCACCACCAGAACGACGATGTCGGTGACGTTGGCGCCGCGGGCGCGCATCTCGGTGAAGGCTTCGTGGCCCGGCGTATCGAGGAAGGTGATCTTCGACTTGTCCTTCATCGCGACCTGATAGGCGCCGATATGCTGGGTGATGCCGCCGGCCTCGCCGGAGACGACATTGGCACCGCGAATGGCGTCGAGCAGCGACGTCTTGCCATGGTCGACGTGACCCATGATCGTCACCACCGGCGGGCGCGGCTGCAGCGTGTCTTCCGCGTCGACATCGGCTTCGGTCTGGATGTCGACATCGGATTCGGACACGCGGTTGATGCGATGGCCGAACTCGACGATGAGCAGCTCGGCCGTGTCCTGGTCGATGGTCTCGGTAATGGTCACCGGGGTGCCCATCTTGAACAGCGCCTTGACCAAATCGGCGCCGCGCTCGCCCATGCGCTTGGCGAGTTCCTGGACGGTGATCGCCTCGGGCACATCGACGTCGCGATATTGCTTCTGGGCCGGGCCGACTTCCTGATGGTGGCGCTTTTCCTTTTCGCGGGCGCGGCGAAGGGCAGCCAGCGAGCGGGCGCGGCTGTCGTCTTCGCCCGACAGCGCGCGGCTGACGGTCAGCTTGCCGGCGTGGCGACGCTCGTCGACCCGGCCGCGATTGGCGCCCGGATGAGCCGGGCGGGCAGGCTTGACGGCATGGCCGGGGGCCGCGGAGCGGCGGACCTCGCGGTCGTCCTCTTCAGCCTCTTCGCGTGGCGGAGCCGCGGCAGCCGCAGTCGCTTCCTCGGCGGCCAGGCGCTCGGCCTCGGCAGCCTGTTCGACGGCGAGACGCGCAGCTTCCTCTTCGGCGCGGCGATTATCCTCGGCGCGGCGCTTCTCGTCCTCGGTCTGCTCCTGCCTGGAGCGGTCCTCGCGGCGGCGCGCTTCCTCAAGCGAGGTCATGCGGGCCTCTTCGGCCTCGCGCAGCAGACGCTCCTGCATTTCCTTGCGCGCGGTGATGTCGTCGACCGGGCGCTTGGGCGCGGCAGGCTTGGCAGCCGGCGCAGCTGGCTGCGGCGCCGGCGCGGGCGCGGCCGCCTCGGGCTTCGGCTCGGGAGCCGGGGCCTCGCCGGGCTTGCCCAGGATGCGCCGCTTCTTGACCTCGACCACGACGGTGTTCGAGCGGCCATGGCTGAAGCTCTGCTTCACCTTGCCGGTCTCGACCGTGCGCTTCAGGCCCAGCGGTGGCCGGGTGCCGAGCTTGGGCTTATCCGTCTGGTCGGTCATGCGTTTCCTTCGTCTACAAATACATCAGCCGCGCCCGGCCGCGCGGAGTGGCCGCGCTCTAGCCCAGCATCGGGATCAATGAAAGCTTGCCACCGGTTGATGGCGAGAGTGACGCGCCTTGCGGCGGCGGCATCGGTCAGGGCGATATGTACCACATTTTCGCGGCCCAGCGCCATCGACAAGATGGTGCGTCCTTCGGGAAAAACCAGGCCTTGGGCGTCGCCGCCGCCAACCCGCCAGGCCTGATCGAGCGTGCGATTGCCGTCCTCGCCGGCGTCAGCGGCATGGATCAGCAGATGGACCTTGCCGGCACGCGCCGCCTGGTCGATCCGCTCGGCTCCGGTCAGCAGCGTGCCACCGCGAGCCTCTAGCCCAAGCCGGTCAAGCGCCTGTTGGCGCAGCGCGGTCTCGATCCGCTCGCCGAGGTCGGCGGGGACGTCGAGTTCGCTCGTGTTGAAGGCGCGGGCCAGCGCACCCTTGAGCTTGCCCTTGGCGTTGGCCTCGTCGAGGGCCTTGCGGCCGACGCCGATCCACGCCCCGCGACCCGGCGCGCGGGCGCGGACATCGGGCGCGACCTGATTGTCAGGACCGAGGGCAAGCCGGATCAGCTCCTCTCGCGGCGCGGTCCGCCGGGTGAGGATGCAGCTCCGCTCGGGACCGTGAGCGTCTAGCGGATCATTCTGAGGATCCCGCATCGGCGGCCTCCTCAGATTCAGGCTCGTCCTCGAACCAGTGCGCGCGAGCTGCCATGATGATCTCGTTGCCCTGCTCTTCGCTGAGGCCATAGTCGGCCAGCACGCCGGCCTTCTCCTCGGTGCGCTTGGGGGCGGTTTCGGCCCGGCGGCGCGGCTCCTGGCGCTTCTTCTGGATGAGCTCGTCGGTGGCGAGGTCGGCGAGGTCGTCGAGCGTGCGGATATTGGCCTTGCCCAGCGTCACCAGCATCGCTTCGGTGAGGTAGGGCAGCTCGGCCAGCGCATCCTCGACACCGAGCTTGCGGCGCTCTTCGCGGGACGCGGCTTCGCGGCGCTCGAGTGCCTCGGTGGCGCGGCTCTGCAGCTCCGAGGCAATCTCGTCGTCGAGACCCTCGATCGAGGCGATTTCGTCGACCTCGACATAGGCGACTTCCTCGAGGCTGGTGAAACCTTCGGCGACCAGCAGCTGGGCCAGCGTCTCGTCGACGTCGAGCTGTGTCTGGAACAGTTCCGACCGCTCGACGAATTCGCGCTGGCGCTTCTCGGAGGCGTCGGCCTCGGTCAGGATATCGATCTGCGAGTTGGTCAACTGCGAGGCCAAGCGGACGTTCTGGCCGCGGCGGCCAATCGCCAGGCTGAGCTGGTCGTCGGGCACCACCACTTCGATGCGGCTTTCTTCCTCGTCGATCACGACGCGGCTGACGGTTGCCGGCTGGAGCGCGTTGACGACGAAGGTCGCGGTGTCCTCGCTCCACGGAATGATGTCGATCTTCTCGCCCTGCAGCTCCTGGACCACCGCCTGGACGCGGCTGCCCTTCATGCCGACGCAGGCGCCGACCGGGTCGATCGAGCTGTCGTAGCTGATCACGCCAATCTTGGCGCGCGACCCCGGATCGCGAGCAGCGGCCTTGATCTCGATGATGCCGTCGTAAATTTCCGGCACTTCCTGCGCGAACAGCTTCTTCATGAAGTCCGGGTGCGCACGGGAGAGGAAGATTTGCGGGCCACGGGTTTCGGCCGAGACGCGCAGGATCAGCGAGCGGATGCGGTCGCCGACGCGGACCATTTCGCGCGGGATCTGCGCGTCGCGACGGATGACGCCCTCGGCGCGGCCCAGGTCGACCACGACGTGGCCGAACTCGACGCGCTTGACGACGCCGGTGATGACTTCGCCGGCGCGGTCCTTGAATTCCTCATATTGGCGCTCGCGCTCGGCGTCGCGGACCTTCTGGAAGATGACCTGCTTGGCGGCCTGGGCGGCGATGCGGCCGAACTCGATCGGCGGCAGCGGATCGACGATGAAGTCGCCGACAGCGGCGCCGGCCTGGAGCTTCTGGGCGCCCTTGGGGTCGATCTGCTTGAAATGGTCCTCGACCTCCTCGACCACTTCGAGGACCCGCCACAGGCGAAGATCGCCGGTTACGGGATCGAGCTTGGCGCGGATGTCGTTCTCGGCACCGTAGCGGGCGCGGGCGGCGCGCTGGATCGCGTCTTCCATCGCCTCGATGACGATGGCCTTGTCGATCAGTTTCTCGCGCGCGACTGCGTCGGCGATGGCCAGCAGTTCGGCCTTGTTGGCGGTGGCAGCGGCGGGAGCGCCAGATGCTGCTGTCGTGGCCATGTTCTTCAACCTTCCGTCTTGATCAAATCGGCGCCTTCGGTGCTGAGCGGCGCGGTGGCGTTAATAAGCTTGTCGGTCAAGAGCAGCTTGGCCGATGCAATGTTGGCGAAAGCGACCTGCCGCTCGCCCTTGGGCGTGGCGATGCAGATCGTTTCACCGGAAATTCCGTCAATGATCCCGGACACCTGCTTGGCGCCGTCGACCGGCTCGACATATTTGATCCGCGCTTCGTGCCCGGCCCAGTCGGCGAAGTCGGCGCGGCGGGTCAGCGGCCGGTCGATGCCGGGCGAGGAAACTTCCAGCCGGTAACCGCCGTCGATCGGGTCACGGCCAGCCGCTTCCTCGGCATCGAGCAGGTCGCTGAGGCTGCGCGAAATCTCCGCGCAATCGTCGATCGTCAGCTGGCGGGTGTCGGGCCGTTCGGCCATCACCTGCAGCGTCGGGTCCGATGAGCCGCCAATCATCGCCACGCGCACAAGGTCGAAGCCCAATTCCTTGACGGCGGGCTCGATCAGACGAGCGATGGCGGCGGTATCGGTCAAGCGATCTCCAAATTCCAAAACTTCTCGGCGCCGAACCCCTCCGGGCTCAGCCTCAACGCCTTAACGATGTCGAGTAGAGTGGCCGCCATATAGGCGCGGGGCGCCTATTCCGCAAGCGAAGGTTGGCGAGTAGAAGAAGCACAAGATTTGCCTTGAGGAATGCAGATGTTTTTGTTCGCGGCTGCACTCATAAGCCTTCCGGGCAGCGTGGCCGAGGTCGTATCTCCGAGCGGCCGGTACTCAGTGATCAACATCAATCGCGATCAGGCGCCAAATCACGCTCTTTGGATCGAAGATCGCCGAACCAAATTCAAGCGAAAGCTCATGACCTACAACAGGCATGTTGACGTTGGTTGGTCTCCAACCTCCCAGCACATCTTCATCAATGACTATGCTGAGAGCAACGAAGCCGATTGCATTCTGTTTGACGTAAAGGCGCGCCAGATACTCAGCGTTTCGGCACTGTTGAGAGACCAGTTTCAGGCGTGGGGCATTGCCGGAGTGGGTCACCGTTATGTGAGATGCACGACCTGGCAACAGAGCAGTGTTGCGGTCACGATTATGGCCTATGGCACCGCTAAACCATCAGGCTTTGAAAGGCGGATTATTCTCGACCCGCTAACTCGCAGAGTTATCTCAGTTCGTTAGTGGCCAAGGGCGGTGTTCTCGGCCTTGATCCTGACCGTCAAAATCACTGCGTTAAGTAGGGAAAAGATGATGGCGATATCCCACAGGCCGAACACCAGCGGCAGGACCGCGACCTCGCCGATCAC
The DNA here is from genome assembly GCF_023266535.1 of Sphingomonas sp. Taxonomy (GTDB): domain Bacteria; phylum Pseudomonadota; class Alphaproteobacteria; order Sphingomonadales; family Sphingomonadaceae; genus Sphingomicrobium. Next base: position 44,052 of record NZ_JAHFPY010000010.1, read on the forward strand.
CACTAGGTAGTTGGGATGCCGAACGAAGCGGTAGGGGCCGCTCGCCACCAACGCTTCGCCGGGTACGACGATGATCCGCGTGGTCCAGCGGGGGCCGAGCGTCCGGAGCACCCAAACACGGCCCGCCTCGATCAACAGGAACAATAGCAGGAACGGGATATCGATCGGGCGGCCCGGCGCCAGCCACCACAAGGTGATCAGCCAGGCGGCATGGAGGGCGACGATCAGCGGATAATGGCTCGCCCCGACTTCGTGCCCGCCCGCGGCCAACAGCTGTTTCGTGTTGGCCTGGGCCAGCGGCAGTTCGACGAGCCGCTGCAGCGTGACGAAGGCCAGCAGCGCGATCGACGGCCAGATCATGGGCACTCGAGTAGCATCCCGGCGCAGGTGAAGCCGGGGCCGAAGGCGGTCATCAACACAGTCTCGGGAAGACCGCGGGCGATCAGGCGCTCCAGCACGAACAGCACCGTCGGCGCGCTCATATTGCCGCAGTCATTGAGCACGTCGCGCTCCAGGTCGAGTGTTCCGACCGGCAGTTCCAGCGAGCTTTCGATGGCGTCGATGACCTTGACCCCGCCGGGGTGGCAGCAGAAGCGGTCGATCCCGGAGCGGCTACGGCCCATGCCGGCCAGCATGCCGTCGACCGCGTCGGCCAACTCGGCCTCGACAAAGGGCGGAATGGCGCGATCAAACACCACCGCGAAGCCGGGATCTTCGACCCGCCAGCCCATGATGTTCAGCGTATCCGGCCACATCCGCTCGCCCGCG
>NZ_JAHFPY010000010.1:44829-45377 GCF_023266535.1 Sphingomonas sp.
CCGGTGATGGTAGCAATGCCGCCCTCGCCGGTGCCGACCACGGCGGCCGCGGCGCCATCGCCGAAAATGGCGGTGGCGACGATCGCAGCCGGATCGTCGCTGTCGAGCCGGATGGCGATCGAGCAGGTTTCGATGGTGACGAACAGCCAGCGCATGCCGGGCTCGGCGGCGGCCAATCGCGCCGCGGTGGCAAGCCCGTTGACCCCGCCGGCGCAGCCAAGGCCGAACAGAGGCACCCGGCGCACATCATCGCGGAGGCCGATCGCCGGGCCGTTGCGCGCCTCGATGCTGGGCGTGGCGATGCCGGTGGACGAGACCATCACAACCCCGTCAATATCGGATGGCTTCAATCCGGCCTGCCCGATAGCCCTGGTTGCCGCCTCACGAAATAGCGCGTCGCATGCATCGAGATAGACGCGGTTGCGTTCCTTCCAGCCATGATGGCCTTCATACCATTCGATCGGGGCGACAATGCTGCGCCGGGCGATGGCGGCATTGTCGAACACGCTAGCCAGCCGGTCGAACAGCGCCTTGCGCCCGCCGAACAG
>NZ_JAHFPY010000085.1 GCF_023266535.1 Sphingomonas sp.
GGATAGGGAGAGAGGGTCGCTCTTTCCCCCGGCTCGCAGCGCCAGCCGTTTGCCGTCCTGACCCAGTCGGTCAGCGCCATCGTTTCCTCGAAATCCGGCATTTGCACCGCGATGGTGCCCTCGTCATTGGTGACGAAGCTCGATCCGTCGAACACTAGCTCGTCCTGCCCGCCGACCCTGTTCAGATAGACGACCGGCAGGCCGGTCTCGACCGCCCGCTCGCGCACCAGCCGCTGCCTTTGGTCGTCCTTGTCGGTCTCATAGGGGCTGCCGTTGGGCACCAGCAGCATGTCCGCGCCTTGGGCGGCCAGATGCTGGCAGACCGATTCCAGCCAGATGTCCTCGCAGATCGGCACACCCAGTTTCACCCCGCGAAATTCCAGCGGGCAGGGCAGCGGTCCCTGGGCGAAGATGCGCTTTTCGTCGAACGTGCCGTAATTGGGCAACTCATGCTTCAGCGTCCGGCCGAGCACCTGGCCATGTTCGGCCAAGACGAAGGCGTTGAAATTGACGCCCTCGTCGGAATGGACGGTACCGAACAGCAGCGCCGGACCGCCGTCGGCGGTGGCATCGACCAGCCGCTCGGCCGCTTCCATCGTCTGGCGGACGAATTCGGGCTTCAGCACCAGATCCTCGGGCGGATAGCCGACCAGCTGCAGCTCCGGCATCATCACCAGGTCGGCCCCTTCGGCCGCCGCTTTGGCGCGCCACTCCAGCATCGCCTCGGCATTGGCGTGCAGATCGCCGATCCGCTGGCCAAGCTGGCAAAGGGCAATGCGAAGACGGTCGGTCACGTGCATCCGATTTAGCGATGCATCGGCGGTTCGCAACCTTGCCCAATCCGCTGGCCCTTTCTAAGGGGCGCCATACGGGGCTGGCTTCACGGGATCGTCACATATGAAATTGCTCGCCGGGAATTCGAACCTGCCGCTGGCGCGGGCGATCGCCGACTATCTCGAACTGCCGCTGACCGACGCCAGCGTCCGCCGCTTCGCCGATGAGGAAGTGTTCGTCGAGATCCAGGAGAATGTCCGCGGCGAGGACGTGTTCGTGGTCCAGTCGACCAGCTACCCGACCAACGATAATCTGATGGAGCTGCTGATCTGCATGGATGCGCTGAGGCGCGCCTCGGCCAAGCGGATCACCGCCGTCATCCCCTATTTCGGCTATGCCCGGCAGGACCGGAAGCCGGGCCCGCGCACGCCGATCTCGGCCAAGCTGGTGGCCAATCTGATCACCGTCGCCGGCGCCGACCGGGTGCTGACGATGGATCTCCACGCTGGCCAGATCCAGGGTTTCTTCGACATTCCGACCGACAATCTCTGGGCGGCGCCGGTGATGGCCGCCGATATCCAGGCGCGCTACTCCGGCAAGAAGCTGATGGTGGTGTCGCCCGACGTCGGCGGCGTGGTCCGCGCCCGCAGCCTTGCCAAGCGGCTCGACAACGCTCCGCTGGCGATCGTCGACAAGCGCCGCGAGAGGGCCGGCGAATCCGAGGTGATGAACATCATCGGCGACGTCGAGGGCCACTGCTGCATCCTGGTCGATGACATTGTCGATAGCGCCGGAACGCTGTGCAACGCCGCCGCCGCGCTGAAGGACCAGGGCGCTACGGAAGTCATCGCTTATTGCAGCCACGGCGTCCTGTCGGGCGCGGCCGTGGCGCGTGTCGCCGCCAGTGTGCTGACCGAGTTGGTGGTGACCGACTCCATCTACCGCGAAGGGCTGGAAGAGGGCGAAAAGCTGCGGCGGCTGACCATCGCGCCCCTGTTCGGCGAAGCAATCCACCGCATCGCCGACGAGACTTCGGTCTCCAGCCTGTTCGACTAATCCTGGCTCGTTTCCTTGACGCCGCTGCTTTCGGCCAGCAGCTGGTCGACCGTCTCGGCGAAGCGCATCACCGAAATCGGCTTGGAGACATAGGCCTGCGCCCCGGCGGCACGGATCCGTTCTTCATCGCCGGCCGCCGAATAGGCCGTCACCGCCATGATCGGCACGTCCTTCAGCCCGTCTTCGGCGCGGATCATCTCCATCAGCTCGATGCCGGTGATGTAGGGCAGCTGGATGTCGGTGATGACCAGGTCGGGGTGGAACGCCCGCGCCGCATCCATCGCATCGCGGCTGTCGGTCACCGGCTCGGTTTCATGGCCATGCGCGGTCAGCAAGTCGCAGAACAACTTGATGTTGAGGGCGTTGTCCTCGACAACCAGGATCTTGGCCACTCAATAATCCCCCGAAATGCTCAAAAGCCGCAGTAAGCGATGTTAAGCCACAGGACAAACGATGAACCCGGCGATGCCGAAGCGCTGGCGCTGGCCGCATTGGCCGAGACGCTGACCGACGAACGGCGTGCCCGGAGGTTCCTCGACCTCACCGGGCTGGATGCGGACGAGCTTCGCGCAAGGGCAGGGGAGAGGCGCCTGCTGGCCGCCCTTCTGGCCTTTCTCGAAGCCCATGAACCGGACCTTGTCGAGGTTGCTCAAGCCATTGGAAGTAAACCGGAAATGCTAGTGAATGCGCGTGCGGAGCTGGACCGTTGAAGCGGCCCTTGCTGATTACCGATTGCGACGAAGTGCTGCTGCACATGGTGTCCCATTTTGACGCCTGGCTGGGTGAGGCGCACGACATCCGCTTCGCTTTCGAGACCGGCCAGTTTCGCGAAGCGCTGACCCATCGGGCGACCGGCGAGCTGGTCGCCGAGGATCGGGTGTGGCCGCTGCTGACCGAATTCTTCCAGGGCGAAATGCACCGCCAGACTTTGGTCCCGGGCGCGCTCGAGGCGCTGGGCCGGATCGGCGAGGTCGCCGACATCGTCATCCTCACCAATCTGGGCGACGAGGCGCATAGCTGGCGGGTTGACCAACTGGCCAGCCACGGCATCCGTCATGAAGTGGTGTGCAACCGCGGCGGCAAGGGCATCCCGGCCAAGGCGATCATCGACCGCTACCAGGCCGGCGCGACGGTGTTCGTCGACGATCTGCCCGTCCATCACGCCTCGGTTGCCGAACATGCGCCCGACGTGCATCGGCTGCACATGGTGGCGGAACCCTTGCTCGCCCCGGCCATCCCGGCCGCCGAGCACGCCCATGCCCGGATCGACGACTGGCCGACGGCTTGCGGCTGGATATTGGAGAGGCTGCAGGGTTCGAACTTCCTACCAATGAGGCCGTGATGGAGACGAAAAAGCGCTCTGAGAGTGAGTGAGCGCAGCCAGATAGCGGGGCCTATCTGGCAATCGAGCGAGCGTGCCAGGGCGCTTTTGCGTCCCACCCTTCGGGCACGGCACTGCCGGTGCTTCGCTTCGTCAAAGCGCTCGACCGGTAGCCCATACCGCTCTTCGCGCTTCTCCTTGCGCTGCGATCCGGCAAGAGCCATGTCACGGCTCCCATTGGTAGGGAGTTCGAACCCTTAATGACCAGGACCGTCTTCATCACCGGGGCAACGGCCGGAATCGGCGCCGCGGCAGCGCGCAAGTTCGCCAGCGAGGGCTGGCAGGTGGTCGGCACCGGCCGGCGCCAGGAACGGCTCGACGAACTGACGGCGGAGCTCGGCGACTACTTCCATCCGCTGGCGCTCGACATGCGCGAGCCCGACCTATTCGCTGCGGCGCTGGCAACCTTGCCCGACCGCTATGCCGGCATTGACCTGTTGCTCAACAATGCCGGCCTCGCCCCGCCGATGAGCAATCTGCAGGATGCGGAACAGGGCCCGATCGACGTCGCCATCGACACCAATGTCACCGGTCTGGTGGCGTTGACCCGCACGCTGCTGCCGCGCCTCATTGAGCGCAAAGGGGCGATCATCAACCTCGCATCGGTCGCGGCGACCTACCCCTATCGCGGCGGCGCGGTCTATGCCGGGACCAAGGCCTTTGTCCGCCAATTCTCGCTTGGCTTGCGCTGCGATCTCGCCGGCAACGGCGTCCGTGTGACTTCGATCGATCCGGGCATGGTCGAGACCGAATTCACCTTGGTCCGCACCGGCGGCGACCAGGCAGCGAGCGATGCGCTCTATGCCAAGATGGACCCGATGACCGCCGAGGATATCGCCGGGACGATCTGGTGGGTGGCGAGCCTGCCGCCGCACCTCAACATCAATGCGATCGAGCTGATGCCGGTCAACCAGAGCTGGGCCGGCTTCGCGGTCCACCGGCACGAGTAAATCCTCCCCAAGCTAGCTTGGGGAGGGGAACCGCCGAAGGCGGTGGAGGGGTAATTGAACCGGCTTCGGCTACCCCTCCACCATGCTCCGCATGGTTCCCCTCCCCACCGCTTCGCGGCAGGGAGGAACTTGACCCGTGCCCCATTCCGTTGTTGAGCCAAAGCCATGAGCATCGAACAGCGCCTCGCCGAACTCGGCATCACCCTTCCCGAACCGGCCGCGCCGGTCGCCGCCTATGTCCCCGCGGTCGAGGCCAATGGCCTGCTGCACATCAGCGGCCAGATCAGCTTCGCCGAGGACGGCAGCCTGATCAAAGGCCGGCTGGGTGAGAATGTCGACCTCGAGGCCGGGCAGGCCGCCGCGCGCCGTTGCGGCATCATGCTGCTGGCGCAGATGAAGGCCGCGCTGGGTTCGCTCGACCGGGTCCAGCGGGTCGTCAAGCTCGGCGTGTTCGTCAATTCGCACGGCGATTTCACCGACCAGCCCAAGGTCGCCAACGGCGCCTCGGAGCTGATGCAGGCAGTGTTCGGCGAGGCTGGACGCCATGCCCGCTCGGCGGTCGGCGTTCCCGTACTTCCGCTCGGAGTCGCGGTCGAGGTGGATGCGGTCGTCCAGGTCCGAAGCTGACCCGTTGGACCCGGGTCCGATGGGGTTCGCGCATCGCGGACTCCACGGGCCGGGAGTTCCCGAAAACAGCCTCGCCGCCTTTCGCGCCGCGATCGACGCCGGCGCCGGCGCCGGCATCGAGTGCGACGTCCGACTGAGTTCCGACGGTCAGGTCATCGTCTTCCACGACCATGACCTTCGCCGGTTATGCGCCTCGGCGCTTGCCGTCGAAGCCACAGCTGCCGGTGCGCTGACAAAGCAGCACCTGTTCGACACTGACCAGCATATCCCGCTGCTACGGGACATGCTGGACCTTGTCGGCGGCCGGGTTCCAATCCTGATCGAGTTGAAATGCCGGGGTGGCAACGCCGCCCAGCTAGCCCGCGCAGTGGTTGGTGATCTCGAAGCCTATTCCGGCCCGGTCGGGGTGATGAGTTTCGAGCCTGCGGTCGGCAAATGGCTGGCCCGTCATGCTTCGCATATCCGCCGCGGTTTGGTCATCTCACGCAACGCCTCGGCGCTCGATCGCTGGCGGTGCATTCGCGCCAGTTCGGCCCAGTTCCTGGCGGTCGATTACGGCGTGGTGGCGCGGCCTTGGGTGGCGAGGCAGCGCAAGGCAAAATGGGTCTACAGCTGGACGATCCGCTCGCCCGCCGATCGCGAGACAGCTGAAATTCACGCCGATGCGCCTATCTGGGAAGGCAATGGCCGACCGCGAAGCTGACATCATTGCCCGGATAGCGCGCGGAGTCGCCGAGCTTCCCGCCGATCAATGGAACGGGTTGGCCGGGCCGCATGATCCCTTCCTCGGCCACGCCTTCCTGTCGCTGCTCGAACGATCGGGAAGTGTCGGCGGAGGCAGCGGCTGGACTCCGCTGCCGGTCATGGTCGAACGCGAAGGGCGGGTCACCGCCGGCGCTCCCGCCTATCTCAAGGGCCATAGCCAGGGCGAATATGTGTTCGACCATGGCTGGGCCGAAGCTTGGGAGACGGCCGGCGGGACCTATTATCCCAAGCTGCAGGTGGCAGTGCCGTTCACCCCCTGCGTCGGCCCGCGCCTGCTGGGCGGCGACAAGAATGCGCTGCTGGCCGCGCTGGAGACGGTGACCGTCCAGAACCAGCTTTCCTCGGCCCACATCACCTTTTTGACCGAGGAGGAAGTAAAGACCGCCGAGGCGCGCGGCTGGCTGCGCCGCGACGGGCTCCAGTTCCACTGGTTCAATCGCGGCTATGCCGGCTTCGATGAATTCCTTGGCGCCCTCTCAAGCCGCAAGCGTAAGGCAATCCGCAAGGAGCGTGCGGCAGCGATCGACGGCGTCGAGATCATCACGCTTCGTGGGGCCGCAATCGAACCGGCGCATTGGGACGCCATGTGGAATTTCTACCAGCATACCGGCGCGCGCAAATGGGGTCGGCCCTATCTGACCCGCGCCTTCTTCGACGGGGTCGGCGCGGCGATGGGCGATTGCGCGCTGATGTTCCTCGCGTTGGATCAGGGCCGGCCGATCGCTGGGGCGCTCAACTTCATCGGTGGTGACACCCTGTACGGCCGCTACTGGGGCGCGATCGAGGAGCGGCCGTTCCTCCACTTCGAATTGAGCTATTATCGCGCGATCGATTGGGTGATCGACCATGGCCTGAAGACCATCCAAGCCGGCGCGCAGGGCGAGCACAAGCTGGCGCGAGGCTATGAGCCAGTCATCACCCCCTCGGTCCATTTCCTGCCCGATGCGGGATTCCGCCGTGCGGTCATGGATTTCCTGCTGCGCGAGCGCGAGGCGATCCGGCTGGAGCACGAATGGGCGCGGGCAGCGTTGCCCTATCGCTCCGATTCTTCGCCGTAGATGGCGACGCAGCGGCCGTCCGGCCCGGCCATGCCGCGATACATGCCGGGCGTCGTGAAGCCCCAGGCGGCCTCGCCCGAAGGCGACACCGCAATCAGTCCGCCATTGCCGCCCAGCGCCTTCACCTCGCCCAGCACCCCATCGAGTGCCTCCTGCAGGCCGACCCCGGTCATCCGCACCCGGGCGCACAGCTCATGCGCCGCCGCGGCGCGGATGAACACTTCGCCCAGCCCGGTGGCGCTGACCGCCGCTGCCCGGTCGTCGGCATAGGTGCCGGCGCCGATCAGCGGCGAATCGCCGATTCGCCCCCAGCGCTTGGCGGTCAGGCCACCGGTTGAGGTGGCTGCCGCGACATGGCCGTCGAGGTCGACCGCGACCGCGCCGATCGTCCCATATTTGATATCGGCATCGAATGCGTTCGCGCCCTGCGCCAACAGCTCGTCCAGCTGCCGCCGCCGCTCCGCCGTCACGAACCAGCGGTTGGGAACCTGCTCCAGCCCGGCCTCGCAGGCGAAATCGTCGGCGCCCTCATAGCTCATCAGCACATGGGGGCTTTGCTCCATCACCGCCCGTGCCGCGCTGATCGGCGCGCGGGTCGACTTCAGTCCGGCGACCGCGCCGCAGCGCCGGTCGCGGCCGTCCATGATCGCCGCGTCCAGTTCGACATGGCCGTCATAGGCCAGCACGCTGCCCCGGCCGGCATTGAAGCAGGGATCCTCCTCGAGCACGCGCGACGCCGCCTCGACCGCGTCGAGTGCGCTGCCGCCCGCGGCCAGGATCGCCTGACCGGCATCCAGCGCGGCATTGAGGCCGGCTCGGCCGAGCTCGTCTGCCTCGGCCGACAGGCCGCCGCGTTTCATCGATCCCGACCCGCCGTGGATCACCAGTTTCCAGCTCATGCGCTCGCCCTAGCGCGAGCCGCTTTGCGATTCCAGTTGACGGAAAATAAGGATGATATAAATGTGATATCAATTAACGGGAGGGATAGATGACCGAGTCGAATGTCATTGCCTTGAATATGAGCCGCGAGCGGAACGCTGCGACCGCCAGCGGCTATCTCATGCTGGTCGTCCTGCTGCTGGCGATCCTGGCGCAGGTGTGGGCTATTGCCGAGCTGGCCAATGACCGGCAGGGAACGCTGGCGATTGCCGTGGTGATCCTGGCGCCGCTGACGCTGATTTTCGTCGCCTGCGGTTTCTACATGCTGCAGCCCAACCAGGCCGCCGCCATCACCTTGTTCGGCGATTATCAGGGGACCGACCGCACCACCGGGCTGCGTTGGGTCCTACCCTGGCTGATGCGCAAGAAGGTGTCGGTCCGCGCCACCAACTTCATTTCCGACAAGATCAAGGTCAACGACCTGCGCGGCAACCCAATCGAGATGGCGGCGCAGATCGTGTGGCGTGTGGTCGATACTGCCCAGGCGCTATTCGACGTCGACGATTATAAGGAGTTCATCCGGGTCCAGGTCGAGGCCGCAATCCGCAAGATCGGCGCGCGCTATCCCTATGACGATTTCGATCATCAGGACGTGACCCTTCGCGGTCACCTCGACGAGGTCGCGGTCGAGCTGCGCAAAGAGCTGATTGAGCGCCTCTCGATCGCCGGAATCACCGTTGACGAGTGCGGCTTCACCCACCTCGCCTATGCTCAGGAAATTGCCGGGGCGATGCTTCGCCGCCAACAGGCGCAGGCGGTGGTCGCGGCTCGCCGCACCCTGGTCGACGGCGCCGTCGGCATGGTCGAGATGGCTCTGGCTTCCTTGTCGGAAAAGAAGGTGGTCGAACTCGACGATGAGCGCCGAGCGGCGATGGTCTCCAACCTGATGGTGGTGCTGTGCGGCGAGCGCGACACCCAGCCCGTCGTCAACACCGGCACGCTGTACCAGTAAGGACGCGCGGTGTCGGCGGACCGCAAGGCCTACCCGCTAAGGGTCGATCCCGCCCTTTGGGCGGCGGTCGAACGCGCCGCGGCCGCCGACCTTCGCTCGGTCAATGCCCAGGTCGAATGCCTGATCCGGGAAGCGCTGAAGGCGCGGGGCGTCAAGCTCGAAATGCCCCGCCCCGCCCGTCGCGGCCGCCCGCCAAAGGAACAGAATGATGGATGATCGCCCGATTTGGTTCGCGCCCAAGCGTTATGGCTATGGCACGGGTTTGCCGGTCGCCTGGCAGGGATGGGCGGCCATTGCCGGCTTTTTCGCGGTGGTCATCCTCGCGGGCGCCTTGCTCAAGGACAAGCCCGGCCTGATGGCGTCGATCATCTTTCCCGAGCTGGCTATTTTCCTCAGCATCGCCGCCAGGACGACGCACGGCGGCTGGCGCTGGCGCTGGGGAGATCCCGACTAGCGCTTCTGGCCCGGCGCCTTGCCTTCCGGGCCCAGGGCGTCATCGAGCAATTTGGCGAGGCGGATGCCGCCTTCGACCACGTCCTGCCGCACTTCGGGGATCAGCCCGCGCACCTTGGCCTCGTCCATCACCTGCCGCTCAACCGGGCCTGCCCCGCAGGGATCGCCGACCAGTGTCTGGTAGGCAAGGTCGCGGGCCTTGCCCCACATCTCCTTGCTCCAGTCCTCGACGCTGCCGCTTGCAATCCGTTCGCGCTCGGCCGGTGAAACCTGCGCCAGCAGCGCCGCCGGTCCGGCCGGCGGAGTCGAGATCGCCCGCTCGGCCAGCCAACCGTCCCAGATGCTGTGCAGATTGGTCCGTCCGGCGATGATGCCATAGCTCGCCGCGACCTTGTTGCCGCCAAGGTCAGCATGGTCGCCGGCGTGCATCGGCTGGTGCAGGTCGCCGACGAAATGGGTCAGGAACGCCAGCGCCATCACCTTCTCGCGCACCGGCACCTTGCTATCGGCCAGCAGGCGGGCGTTGCGTTCGATCTGGGCGGAGACGCAATTGCCGTCCTTGCAGGCCGCCTTCAAATCGAACGGCTTGCACACGTCGACGTTCTGGTAATGCCAGCTGTAGGCGTAGGTGAAGCGGTCGCCCAGCGGCTTGATGCAATCGGCCCAGACGCTGGCCTGCTCGATCGTCGCCAGCGGACAATCCGGAGTTTCCAGCAGCCGTCCCTGGCGAAGCAGCGCCGCGACCCTGGCGCGCGTGTCGGGACGCATCTGCAGCCAGGCGATCCGGGCCACGCTTTCATGGCCATATTCCCAATAGGCCTGTGCCGGCGCGGCGAAGGCGAACAGGGCGGCAAAACCGCACAGCGTGGTCAGGATACGATTCGGCATGGCCGACCCTTAGCCCATTTTCCGTCCGGCTTTAGCTGCTGATCGACAGGTCGTGCTGCTGGTTGACCAGCCGCCATTCTGCCAGGTCGGACAGCATCGCGCGAGCTGCCTGTTCACCAAGATCGGCGGCGCGCATCAGCGAAATGCCCTCGGCGCGAAGCTCGATCGCCAGCCGGCCGAGCGAGGCGGCGGTGGCATCGGACCGAAGCGCGCTGCCGCCGAAATCGCCCTGGAAGCGGATTCCGAACACCGCCGCGCCGATCGTCGGTAGCCCTGCCGAAATGAGCGTCAGCCAATGCTGCCACTTGTCGATCCAGCCGGGCGCCCAGGCGAGCGCGGCGATGGTCCCGGCCGAGGCAATCATGGTCGTCCAGAAGGCCGCCGCGCTGATTTTCTCCAGCCGGTGGTCGAGCAGCATGACCTGGCGGCTGCTGGCCCGATGATAGGCGACCTGCGGATCGACCTCATGGATCGCGATCGATTCGGCCAGCGCCGGAACATTGTCGACGCTGATCTTCCCGCCGGGGAGCCCGGTCGCCCGACA
>NZ_JAHFPY010000086.1 GCF_023266535.1 Sphingomonas sp.
GCTCGCGCCTTGGCAAGGCGGCCCGCGCCGTGCCAAACCATTGTTTGCAAAAGGGAGTGGCGTTTGGGGGGGACGATCGTCGAGTTTGACCGCGTGGGCCTGCGCTACGGCACGGGCGCGGAGGTTCTGCGCGACCTCGATTTCCGGCTGGGCGAGGGCGGCTTCTACTTTCTCACTGGCCCGTCCGGCGCCGGCAAGACCTCGCTGCTCAAGCTGCTTTACCTTGCCCAGCGCCCAACGCGCGGCCGCATGGCGCTGTTCGGCGACCAGCTCGACCATGCGCCGCGCGACGCGCTGCCCGGTTACCGCCGCCGCATCGGCGTGGTGTTCCAGGATTTCCGCCTGATCCGCCACTTGTCGGCATTCGACAATGTCGCGCTGCCGCTGCGCATTTCCGGCCATGGCGAGGCCGATATCGAGGGCCCGGTGCGCGAGATGCTGGCCTGGGTGGGGCTGGCTGACCGCGCCAGCGCTCGCCCACCGACGCTGTCGGGCGGCGAGCAGCAGCGGGTGGCGATCGCCCGGGCGGTGATTGGCCGGCCCGAGCTGATCATCGCCGACGAGCCGACTGGCAACGTCGATTCCGCCATGGCCGAACGGATCCTCCACCTGCTGACGGCGATGAACAAGCTCGGGACCACGGTGATCGTCGCCACCCACGACGTCGGGCTGATCGCCGCCACGCCTGGAGCGCAGCTGATCCGGCTCGAAAACGGCCTGCTGGTCGATCCGACCGGCCTTTTGAAGCACCCGCCGGGTGCGCCTCGGGCAGCTGCGCCATGAACCCGCTGACCATCTCCGACGCCGAGCGCAGGCTGATCCCGTCCAGCGGCCTCAAGGGGCCGGTGCCGCTGCTGATCGCCATCATGACCTTCGTCATGGTGGTGGTTGGAGCCGCCGGCCTGGCGCTGGCCAACACCAGCTCCGTGGTAAAAGCCGGGGTCGAGCACCGCTATTCGATCCAGATCGCCGACGGCGCCGCCCGGGCACCGGCGGCACTCGCCGCCGCTCGCGCCAATCCGGGCGTCAGCCGGGCCGTCCAGGTCGATCCGGACGACCTGCGCCGGACGCTCGAGCGTTGGCTCGGGCCGGCATCGAAGGAGGCGGACCTGCCGCTGCCGGCAATCATCGACGTCGACCTGAAACCGGGCGCGGATCCGGCGGCGGTCGCGGCAGCGGTGACCGGGGCTGTCCCGTCGGCCCGGTTCGTCGCCCACCAGGCCAGTCTCGCGCCGCTATTGGGTGCGCTGCGCTCGCTGACCCTGCTGACCCTCGGGCTGGTGCTGATGATCGCGCTGGCCAGCGCCGCGGCGGTCGTGCTGGCGGCGCGGGGCGCGCTCGATACGCATCGCGGGACGATCGAAGTGATGCATGGCATCGGCGCCACTGATGACCAGGTTGCGCGGATTTTCGTCCGGCAAATCGCAGTCGACGCCTTGCTCGGCGGCCTCGCCGGCACCGCGGTTGCCGGGCTGATCATCGGCCTGATCCTGGGCAACGCCCGCACCGCCACGACCATCGCCGGGGCGCCGCCGCTTGGCTGGAACGACGCGCTGTGGCTGCTGCTGCTGCCGATCGCGATCGCCTTGCTGGCGACACAGGTTGCCAGGAGCGCGCTCATCAGGGCATTGCGCGAGCGCTTATGATCGCTCGTCTCCTGGCCTTCGTCGCCATAATTTATGTGCTGGGGTTTGCGCTGTTCGCGGTGACGCTCGGCGAGCCCGCGCCGGCCGATACGCCCAAGGTCGACGCCATCGTCGCCATCACCGGCGGCAAGGGACGGATCGAGCATGCCGCGGAGCTGCTGGCGGAAGGCAAGGCCAAGCGGCTGCTGATTGCCGGCGCCGATCCCTCGGTCAGGAAGGCCGATCTTGTGGCCCGGCTGCACGCGCCCAAGAAGTTGTTCGACTGCTGCGTCGACCTCGGGTCGGAATCGGTCGACACCCGCTCCAACGCCGAGGAAGCCAGGCGCTGGGTCGAGCGGCACCATTATAAGAGCTTCCGCCTGGTCACCAGCGACTGGCACATGCGGCGCGCCCGTTACGAGTTCGACCGCCAGCTCGACAGCAGGGTGACCATCATTCCCGACGCGGTCCGGACCGAGCCCAATTTCGGCACTTTGTTCGCCGAATATAATAAATATGTTCTGCGCCGGCTCAGCGTTTGGCTGGATATCTGATGGCCGCCGTCCGCTCGCTCATCTTCTTCCTGCTCTTCTACCCCGGCACCCTGCTCTATGTGCTGACCGTCATGCTCGTCTCGCCGCTCGGAACGGCGCCTGTTCGCAAGGTCGTCCACGGCTGGTCCGACTTCCACAATTGGCTGGTCCGCCACATCCTCGGCATCCGCTTCGAATGGGACGGCGAGATCCCCGAGGGACCCTATCTGATCGCGGTCAAGCATCAGGCGATGGTCGAAACGGTCGAATCGCTGCGCTTCGCCCGAACGCCGGTGGTGGTGATGAAGCGGGAACTGACGACCATGCCCTTGTTCGGCTGGGTCACGCTTCGCTACGGCTCGATCGGAGTCCACCGCGAGGCCGGTGCGCAAGCACTGCGCGAAATGATGGCCAAAGGTAAGGAAGCGGTCGCCCAAGGCCGGCCGGTGGTCATCTTCCCGGAAGGAACGCGGGTGCCGTTCGGCGAAAAACCAGAGCTTCGCCCCGGCTTCGCTGGCCTTTATCGCGCGCTCGGCCTGCCGGTGGTGCCGGTGGCGCATGACAGCGGGACATTATGGTCGCGCGGCCTCGTTAAGCGATCCGGCACGATCCATTTCAAGGTCGGTGAGGTGATCCCGCCAGGCCTCAAGCGCGACGATGTCGAAGCGCGGGTGCACGCCGCGATTAATGCGCTCAATCCGCCGAGCGCAGCGTAGCAATTGCTTGGCAATTGGTAGCAGCGCGAAGAGACGGAGCGAGCCGGCCAGCCTGCCGCAGAGCGGACAGGACTGACGGCGCGGATTCACTCCGCGCCGGCGGCCCATTAGCCCCTTAAAGTCGCGCCAAGCTTCTCTGCCGCGGCAATTACCTTCTTCGACACTTCGCCGATTTCGGCGTCGGTGAAGCTCTTCTCGCTCGGCTGCAGCGTGACTTCGACCGCCAGGCTGAGGCCCTGCGCGCCGTCGAACCGGTCGAACAGCCGGGCATCGGTGATCAGCGCCTTGTCGGCCCCGCGGATGGCACGGACCAGCGCATCGGCGGCCAGGTCGGCGGGAACGATGAAGGCGAAGTCGCGGCTGATCGCCTGCAGCGCCGGCGGCGTAAATGCGGGACGCGCCCGTTCGCTGCTGCGCGCTGCCGGAATGGCGTCGAGGTAGATTTCCGCCGCGACGGTCCCTGCCGGCACTTCGAGCGCCCGTTCGATCCGCGGATGAAGCTCGCCGAACGCGGCCAATATGGTCTTGCCCAGCCCCAGGGTCGCCGACCGGCCGGGATGCCAGGTGTCGCCGGCGCCCATATTGAGCTGCAGATTGCCGGTCGGGGCCCCGGCGGCATCGAGCAGCGCCATCACTTCGGCCTTGGCGTCGAACGCGTCGAAGTTGGCGCCCTTGGCGGCGAGCCAGCTGCGCGGCGCCTTGTCGCCCGCCAGCAGGATGGCGACCGTCGGCCGCTCGGCATCGGCCAGGTAGCGCCGGCCGAGTTCGAACAGGCGGATGCTCGACGCGCCACGATCGGCATTGCGCCGGGCCGCCGCGGCCAGCCCGGGGATCATCGACGGGCGCATATATTTCATGTCTTCGCTGATCGGGTTGGCCACGATGTGCGTGGCGCCGCCGAACAGCTCGGCATCGTCCTTGCCGATGAAGCTCCAGGTCACCGCTTCGTCGAGCCCGCGCGCGGCAGCGGCGCGGCGCACCTTGCGCTCGACCATCTGCGATCTTGTCGCGGTGGCGTGGGCCACCCCTTCCGCGCGCGGCAGCGGCGCCGAGGGAATCTGGTCATAGCCGACGATGCGGGTCACTTCCTCGACCAGGTCGGCCGGGCCGTCGACGTCGGGGCGCCAGGTCGGCACGGCCACGATCCAGGCACCTTCGCCGGCCGCGGCCAGCTTCTTGCCCATCGCCAGGCGCGTTTCCTCATTCTCCCAGCTCTCGGGATCGTCCGGATTGACCATCAGGAAGCCGAGCCGGCCAAGGATCGCGCGCTGCTCGTCGACGGGCAGGTCGATCCCGCCAAGGTCCCGCACCCGCTCCGGACGGTGGACCAGGCGATGCGTCACGTTCGGATAGCCGTCGGTAGGAAATGTGCCGCTGATCACCGGCTCCGATGCCTCGCCACCGGCGAGGTCGATGATCATCTGCGCCGCGCTTTCGATCGCGCTCGACAATTTCATCGGGTCGATGCCGCGCTCGAAGCGGGAACGGGCGTCGGTGCTGATGGCGTGGCGCTGCCCGGTCCGCGCGATCGCTTCGGGATCGAACCAGGCGCACTCCAGCAGCACGTCGGTGGTGTGTTCGTCGACTCCGGTGCTTTCGCCGCCGACGATCCCACCGAGGCCGATCGCGCCGCTTTCGTCGGAGATCACGCAGTCGACTGCCGTCGGCGCATATTCCTTGTCGTTCAATGCCATGAAATGGTCGCCCTTGCGGCCGCGGCGAACGGTGATCGGCCCCTTGAGCTTGGCGGCGTCATAGACGTGGAGCGGCCGTGCCTGGTCGACCGAGTAGAAGTTAGTGATGTCGACCAGCGCCGAGATCGGGCGGAGGCCCACGGCCTTCAACCGCTGCTGCAGCCATTCCGGGCTGGGCCCATTCCTGACGCCGCGGATCAGCCGCCGCCAGAAGACGTAGCAACCGCTGTCCGGCTCGACGATGACCTTGGGCTCGGCCGGCCCCTTGCCCTTGATGACCTGATAACCCTTGGGCTTGAACGTCCCGAGCCCGGCTGCGGCGAGATCGCGAGCGATGCCGTCGACGCCCATGCAGTCGGGCCGGTTGGGCGTGACGGCGACGTCGAACACCGCTTCGTCCAGCCCGGCATAATCGGCGAAGCTGGTCCCGACCGGTGCGTCGGCGGGAAGCTCGATGATCCCGTCATGGTCCTCGCCCAGCTGCAGCTCGCGCGCCGAGCACATCATGCCATTGCTTTCGACCCCGCGGATCGCCGCCTTCTTCAGCGTGAAGTCGCTCCCCGGGACATAGGTGCCCGGCCCGCCGAACACGCCGACCAGCCCGGCGCGGGCGTTGGGCGCGCCGCACACCACCTGCAGCGGCTCACCACCGTCGCCGGTGTCGACCGTCAGCACCTGCAGCTTGTCGGCCTGCGGGTGGCGTTCGGCCGTCAGCACGCGCGCGACCGTGAAGGGCCTCAGCGCCTCGGCCGGGTTCTCGACGCCTTCGACTTCCAGCCCGATCCGGGTCAGCGTATCGGCGATCGTCGCCGCATTGGCGTCGGTGTCCAAATGCTCGCGTAACCACGAAAGGGTGAACTTCATTGAAGGTCATCCTTTCGTGCCCCGGACTGCAATCCGGGGCCCAGTATCAATGACTCGAATTTCATGCCCCGACTCCTCCCGACAGTGTCGGCACATCGAGGAAGCGGAAGCCGTAATGCTTCATCCAGCGCAGGTCGCCGTCGAAGAAGGCGCGCAAATCATCCATGCCATATTTGAGCATCGCCAGCCGGTCGACGCCGGTGCCGAAGGCGAAGCCCTGCCATTCGTCGGGGTCGAGCCCGCAATTGGCGATCACCTTGGGGTGGACCATGCCGCTCCCCAGCACTTCCATCCAGCCTTCGCTGCCGCCGACCACACGGCGGCCCTTTTCCATCGACCAGCCGATATCGACCTCGGCCGACGGCTCGGTGAAGGGGAAATAGGACGGCCGCAGCCGGATCTGGACATCGTCCCGCTCGAAGAAGGCCCGGAGGAATGTCTCCAGCGTCCATTTGAGGTGGCCGAGCGTGATCCCTTTGTCGATCACCAGTCCCTCGATCTGGTGGAACATCGGCGTGTGCGTCGCGTCGCTGTCGCTGCGATAGACCCGGCCAGGCGCGATGATGCGGATCGGCGGCTGCTGCGACTGCATCGTCCGGATCTGCACCGGCGAAGTGTGGGTGCGCAGGACCTTGGGCGCGCCGTCGTCGCCCTTTTCGTCCATGTAGAAAGTGTCCTGCATCGCCCGCGCCGGATGGGTCTCGGGGATGTTGAGCGCGGTGAAATTGTGCCAGTCGTCCTCGATCTCGGGGCCTTCGGCGACCGAAAAGCCAAGGTCGGCGAAAATCTCCGCCAGCTCGTCCATCACCTGGCTAACCGGGTGGATCGAACCCCTGGGGGTTTCGCGCGCCGGCAACGACAGGTCCAAGCGCTCGGTCGCCAGCCGCCGCTCGAGCTCGGCATTCTCCAGCGCTTCCTTGCGCACAGCGATCGCCTCGGTCACCGCTTCGCGCAGCGCGTGAATTTTCGGCGCCTCGGCGGTGCGCGTCTCGGCGTCCATCGCCCCCAGCGATTTCAGCAGCTGGGTCACCTCGCCCGACTTGCCGAGCGCGGCGACGCGCACCGCATCCAATGCGGTGAGGTCGGCGGCGGCGGCGATCTCGTCGCCGAAGCGGGCCAAAAGCGGATGGACGGACACGTAAGATTCCTTGGGCAAATGCGAAGGCGGGCTTAGGGTCCAAACCCAGCCATGGCAACGGCCGTGACGGAGCGGATTTTGGTGCAGCGCAAGGAGAAAGGAGGGAGCGATGCTGGATGCATCGTGACCGACGACACGACGCCGCGCCGGACCACAAGCCGCCCGCCGCTTTGCGGTCGTCCGCAAAAGGCCCGCTGCTCGGCGTCGCTTGCTTGCGCGTAGCTTCGACTACGCGACTGCGCTGCGCTTCTTGTCAGCGGACCTTTTGCGGGCGATCCCGACCATTGTCGTGGTTGGGTTTGGACCCTAGGCAGGGATTGGGGGGCGAACGCAAGGAGGCGCGCAAATGGCGGAGGAATGGCCGGCGTTCGATGTCGAGCGGGATTCGCCCACTTTCGCCACCCTCCACCTCGCCAGCCAGATGCTCGGCAAGGTCCGGGTCGCCAATGCGGCCTGGGTCAACCATGGCTGGCACGCGACCCTGCGGCCGGCCGCGACGGGACTAGCTACCCTGCCGACGGCATGTCCAGGCGGACGCAGCTTCACCCTGGGAATCGACCTGTGCCAGCATGGCATCGCGCTCGACGTCAGCGACGGGTCGCGGGAACTGCTGCCGTTCGTTGACGGGCAAAGCATCGCCGACCTCCACGCCGCCTTCGTCGCCATGCTCGACCGGTACGACCTGCCGTCGCGTTTCAACGGCCGTCCCAACGAGATTGCCGACGCGCCGCGCTTTGCCGACGACCATGCGCCGCGCCACTACAATACGGCGTCAGCCGACACATTGCGTCGCGCGCTGGCCGTGATCGTGCCCGTGTTCGAGACGTTTCGGGCCGGTTTCCTCGGCAAGGGCAGCCCAGTCCAATTCTACTGGGGCAGCTTTGACCTGGCGGTCACCCGCTTCTCCGGCCGCGACGCGCCGAAGCACCCCGGCGGCATTCCCGGCCTACCCGACCGCATCACCCGCGAAGCCTATAGCCATGAGGAATCGAGCGCCGGCTTCTGGCCGGGTGGAGTCACCGCGGTCGATCCGATCTTCTACAGCTACGCCTATCCCGAACCGGCCGGCTTCCGCGAAGCTATCGTCGTTCCCGACGCTGCTGGATTCGACACGACGCTTGGCGAATATACCTTGCCCTATAAAGCGGTGCGGAAAGCCGCAGATCCTGCCGCCGAGCTGATGGGCTTCCTCCAGTCGACCTATGACGTCGCCGCCGATCTGGCGAAATGGGATCGCCAAGCTTTGGAGCGCGAGCCGGTCGCACCATGATTCCGTGATGGCAGCTTTCGACCCATTGCGGTCATTAGCGCGGCAGGCGATGTTGCCGCATGAGCATCGAAAAAGCTGACGTTATCGATGGCATTGGGCTTCGACCGGACGGGGTCGTCGAGATGCTAATCAGCGACCACCTTGAATGGAATGGCGAGCAGCACCATCAGCTACTAGCTGCAAAGATTGAGGCTTACGCCAACGCCATTTTATCGGGTCAGCTCGCGGAAAGTTACCCACCGGCAGAGGGCAGGCAGGTTTGCATCAAGCTGGTTTGGCAGCACGTTCCAAACGCCGCCGCAGTCCGCTTCTTTGGGGCCGTCGAGCAGCAGTTGAGCAGCGCCGGCATCGACTTCACCCAGACAGCCTTGCCTGACGGATTCTAATGACCGCCTTCCACCCATTGCGGATTCTTGCACCGTACAAAAAGCAGGTGAGTTCAGGCCGCCACGAACGGGAAGGGCGAGATCGTCTTCTTGGTGCGGTCAATCGCCAGCATCCGCCCGGCCGGCGGAGTCGCCCGATAACCGCAATCGATCCGCGGGCAGATGGCACAGGCCGGGCCGACCGGAGTCACCGGCGCCTTCTCCAGATCATAGCCCTCGGCGCAGTGCAGCCGGTGCGCATGTCGGATGTCGCAGCCCAGCCCGATCGCCAGCAGCCCGCCCGACAGGTCGCTCTTGATCGGCCGTTCGATGGTCCGCGCGACGGTAAAGAAACGCTGGCCGTCGGGCGTCTCGATCAGCTGGGTGACGACCTGGCTATTGGCCTGGAAGGCGGCGTGGAGGTTCCAGCGCGGGCAGGTGCCGCCGAACCGCGAGAAGGGAAAATTCTCGCCGGCGTAGCGCTTGCTGATGTTCCCGGCCGGATCGACCCGCAGCATGAAGAAGGGAACGCCGCGTGCGCCGGGCCGGCCCATCGTCGTCAGCCGGTGCGCGACCTGTTCGACGTTGGCGCCATATTCGCCGCAGAGGCGATCGATCGAATAGCGATATTGTTCGGCGCTCGCCAGGAACCGGCCATAGGGCATCATGATCGCCCCAGCGGCATAGTTGGCGAGGCTCATATGGAGCAGCTGGCGCACTCCTTCGTCGGGCGGCGCGGCCTCGGCCACCAGCCGCTCCAGCAGCGGTGCAAATTCGACCAGCGCCAGCTGGTAGGCGAGCGCGAAGGTGCGGTTCTCCGGCCGTAGCTGCGACGACATCAGGAACAGCCGCCGGTCCTGGTCATATTGCTGGCTGACATTGCCGAGCTCGTCTTGCGCCACGACCCGCGCGCTGATCCCCCACGCTTCCTTCAGCCGCCGCCGCATCGGCTCGGCCATCGACAGCGGATCGCTCAGCGCCCCGCCAAGCGTCTCGGCCGCTTCCTCCAGCGCCGGATAATAGTTGCGGTGCTGCTGGATATAGTCGCGCACCCAGTTTTCCGGCGTGACCAGCGCCCGGGCGTCGCCGGCACTGGCAATCTCCGGATTACGCGCCGCTTCCTTGAGGGCGCCGTAGAGCCGCGCGATGGCATCGGCGATGGCCGGCGCATTGTTGGCCAGCTCGGCCAGCTCGTAGCGCGGCACGCCGAGGTCGCTGAGCAAAGCGTCGGAGAATATTTCACTTAAGCTGTCCGGGCCGGTCCTCGCCCCGCCGTTGGCGGCGAAGCTGCGCACATCGACCTCGTACAGCTCGGCCAGCTTGAGCAGCAGCGCCGCGGTCACCGGCCGCTGGTTGCGCTCGAGATGGTTCAGATAGCTCGGGCTGATCGCCAGCGTCTGGGCCATGTCGGTCTGCGACAATTCATGGTCGCGGCGGAGGCGGCGGAGGCGGTGGCCGAGGAAAAGCTTGCTGGACATTCCGCATCTTCTGTCAATTTCGCCCACCTGTCACAAGTCAATCTGTGACAAGCACACGCTTTTTGCCGATGCGCTTTGGCCCCTCCTATGGTGGATTCTTCTGCGTAATCCACTGCGTCACCGAAGGACCAAGGCATGACAAGTTTTGACCAGGTCGTAATCGCCCCCGCCGGCCGCTTCGACGGGATCGAGCGGCCCTATTCCGCCGAGGATGTCCTTCGCCTGCGCGGCTCGGTGCCGATCGAGCATAGCCTCGCCCGCCGCGGCGCCCTGAAGCTGTGGGAATTGCTCAAGCGCGACGAACCGGTCCGGGCCTTGGGCGCGGTCACCGGCAACCAGGCGATGCAGATGGTCCGCGCCGGGCTAGAGGCCATCTACCTTTCCGGCTGGCAGGCCGCGGCCGACGCCAACACCGCCGGCGCCATGTATCCCGACCAGTCGCTCTACCCGGCGAACACCGGGCCGGAGCTGGCGCGGAAGATCAACCGCACCCTCCAGCGCGCCGACCAGATCGAACATATGGAAGGCGGCACGAAGCGCGACTGGTTCGCGCCGATCGTCGCCGATGCCGAGGCCGGCTTCGGCGGGCCGCTCAACTGCTTCGAGATTATGAAGAGCTATATCGAGGCC
>NZ_JAHFPY010000087.1 GCF_023266535.1 Sphingomonas sp.
GATCGATGCCCTTCCGGCCCCATGGCTTGTCGACGATGCGGGTGGCGAGCCGTTGCACTATCGGCTCATCGCCGTGCCGCCCGGCTTTGGCAAGCGGCGCGGCTTGCGCTAGGGCGGCGACGATGAATGCGACGCTCGTTTCGAACCTCGGCTGGTACCCCGCCAGCTGGCGCGGCCACCGGGCGCGGCAAATGCCGGAATATGCCGACGAAAGTGCGGTGCGGGCGGTGGAAGCCAGGCTCGAAGGTTCGGCTCCGGTCATCCGGATCGAGGAAGCGTCGCGGCTGCGTGAACTGGTTGCCGATTTGGCTGGCGGTCGTGGGTTCTTGCTCCAGGGCGGCGACTGCGCCGAGAGCTTCGATGATCCGGTCGCCGAGCAGGTGGCCGGGATCGTCGGCCTGTTCGACGCCATGGCCGACCGGCTTCGGCCCAATGTCGTGGGACCCTTGGTGGAGACTGCCCGGATCGCGGGTCAATTTGCCAAGCCCCGGAGCGCGCAGGAAGAAACCCATGATGGCGTGACCCTGCCGGCCTACCGCGGTGATATCGTCAATGGCATCGAATTCGATGCGAACGCCCGCCGGCCCGATCCGCAACGCATGATTCGCGCCCATATGCAGTCGGTCGGAACCGCGGCGAGCCTCTCCGCGGCGCGTGGCGCCGGAGCGCCGATCTTCACCAGCCATGAAGCCTTGCTGCTGCCCTATGAGGAACCGCTGACCCGCCGCGATTCCGCCGGCCGCTGGTGGGCGACTTCGGGCCATATGCTGTGGCTCGGCGACCGCACCCGCCAGCTCGATAGCGCCCATGTTGAATATCTGCGCGGCATTGAAAATGTCGTCGGCGTCAAATGCGGGCCGACGCTTGGCGCCGATGAGCTAAGCAGCTTGATCGACCGGCTCGATCCGCTTGGGCGAAATGGCAAGCTCGTCTTGATCGGCCGCTTCGGGGCCAAGCGCATTGGCGAACTGCTGCCGCCTCTGCTCCGCGCCACCAAGGGCCGGCCGGTGGTGTGGACGATCGATCCGATGCACGGCAACACCAGCATGAGCGGCAAGCGCAAGGTCCGCCGCCTTCCGGATATTCTGGCGGAGGTTGACGGATTCTTCGCCATCGCCCGCGCCGAAGGCGTGTATCCCGCCGGCGTGCATCTCGAAATGAGCGCGCTCGACGTCACCGAATGCATCGGCGGGCGCGGGCCGGCGTCGATTGACGAGCTGGAAAAGAATTGGCTGACCGCCTGCGACCCGCGCCTTAACCGCGCCCAGGCGATCGACCTTGCCGCTCACGTCGCGGCGCTGCTGGCGTGAAGCTCACAGCCAGGCCCGGCGGGCCGCTCCAGGGCGAGGCGGACGTCCCCGGCGACAAGAGCTGCTCCCATCGTGCGCTGATCCTCGGCGCCATGGCCGAAGGAACGACCCGGATCTCCGGCTTGCTCCAAAGCGCGGACATTTTCGCGACGGTGGCCGCGATCAAGACACTCGGCGGCAATGTCGAACAACATGGCGAGGAATGGCTGGTCCGCAGCGGGCCATGGCGCGGGCCGGTGGCGATCGACTGCGGCAATAGCGGCACGGCGGCACGGCTTTTGATGGGCGCAGTGGCGGGCATGCCGGGCGTCCACGCCATGTTCAGCGGTGACGCATCGCTGTCCGCACGGCCGATGCAGCGAGTGACGCTGCCATTGGCCCGGATGGGTGCGACGATTCAAGGCGGCGACCGGCTGCCGATCGCCGTCGAGGGCACGCATCTTGGTGGCATCGAACACCGCAATGTCCCCGCCTCTGCCCAGGTCAAATCGGCCATCTTGCTGGCCGGCCTGGGGACCGGTGCTCCAGTCACCGTGATTGAGGCGGTCCCGAGCCGCGATCATACCGAGATCATGCTGCATCAATTCGGTTGCGATGTAGCGGTCGACGATGGCCCGAACGGCTGGACCACTTCGCTCGGAACCCGGCGGGCGCCGGTGGCCTGCGAGCTGAGCATCGCCTCCGATCCGTCATCGGCCGCCTTTCCGCTGGTCGCCGCGACAATCGTCCCCGGATCGGACGTGATGGTCCGTGGGATGCTGGTCAATCCGCTTCGAACCGGTCTCTATGAAGTGCTGGAGCAAATGGGTGGCGAGATCGACCTTTCGAACGAGCGCATCCAGTCGGGCGAAATTGTCGCCGATGTGCGGGTTCGAGCCGCGCCACTAGCTCCGTGCCATGTCCGGGCGGAACAGGTTCCGGCAATGGTCGACGAAATTCCGGTACTGGCAATCGCCTGCGCCTTCGCCGATGGCGAGAGCGTCATCGAAGGTCTCGCGGAGCTGCGTCTCAAGGAAAGCGACCGGCTCGGCGCGGTCATTGCCGGGCTCACGGCCTGCGGGATAGGCGCAGTTGCCGACGGCGATACGTTGCGGATCTTCGGCGCGGCAAAGGTGCGCGGCGGTGCAGGTGTTGCGACCCAAGGCGATCACCGCATCGCCATGGCATTCCTGACGCTGGGGCTCGCTGCCGAGCAGCCGGTGGAGGTTGACGAGGCAGAAATGATTGCCACCAGTTTCCCGGACTTCGTTGAGGTCATGCAGTCGCTGGGAGCAGGCATCGGATGAGCATCAACAGCCTAGGCCATTTGTTCCGGCTGACGACCTGGGGCGAAAGCCATGGGCCCGCAATCGGCTGCGTGGTCGATGGCTGTCCGCCAAATCTCCAATTGGACGAGCCCTGGGTGCAGCAATTCCTCGATTTGCGCCGTCCGGGCACCTCGAAGAATGTTTCGCCGCGGCAGGAGCCGGACCGGGTTCGCATCCTGTCCGGCGTGTTCGACGGCCGGACGACCGGCACGCCGATCGCGATGATGATCGACAATGTCGATGCAAGACCCGGCGACTATGCCAACCTGCCGCCAAGGCCCGGGCATGCCGACGCCGTCTACGACGCCAAATATGGCTTCCGCGATCCCCGCGGCGGCGGACGGGCGTCGGCGCGGGAGACGGCGATGCGTGTGGCCGGCGGCGCGGTGGCGCGGCTGGTCATCCCGGAAGTCAATATCGCCGCAAGCGTGGTCGAAATTGGTGGCGAGCCGGACGAAAGCCGCTGGGAAGCGATGCTCGACGAGGCCCGGGAAGGTGGTGACAGCCTGGGCGCGATCATCGAATGCGTCGCGGTGGGCGTCCCTGCCGGATGGGGCGCTCCCATCTATGCCAAGCTCGACGCCGAGCTGGCGGCAGCCTGCATGGGTATCAATGCCGTCAAAGGGGTCGAAATCGGCGAGGGGTTCGCCGTCGGACGGGCTCGGGGCAGCGACAGCATGGCGGCCAAGCAAGCCAGCGGCATCGACGGCGGCATTTCGACCGGCAAGGCGATTGTCGTCAGGGTCGCGTTCAAGCCGACCTCGAGCATCGGAATCGGCGGCCGGCACGACCCTTGCGTCGGCATTCGCGGCGCACCGGTGGTCGAGGCGATGGTCGCCTTGGTGTTGGCCGATCACAAGTTGTTGCACCGCGGGCAGTGCGGTTGATCAGTGGCACTTGAATCGGTCGAACGGCTCCAAACAGTCCTGGCAGCGCCACTGCGCCTTGCACGGCGTTGAGCCGAACCGGCTGACCTCCTCGGTGTCGGTCGAGCCGCACTGCGGGCAGGTCGCCGCCTTGGCCAGCTCAGGCGGAGCGATGCCGTAGGCGCGCAGCTTCTCCTTGCCCTCCTCGCTGATCCAGTCGGTCGTCCAGGGCGGCGTCAGCACCGTCTCGATCGCGACGTCGCGATAGCCGTTTGCATCGAGCGCTTGGCGGATACTTTGCTCGATGAACTGGGTGGCGGGGCAGCCTGAATAGGTGGGCGTAATGACCACCTTGTCTTCCTCGACCGAGCGGACGATGCCGAGGTCGAGCACCGACACCGCCGGAATTTCCGGGTCCGGCACGCCGTTGAGGACGGTCCAGATGTCCCGGACGCCCATCACACGCGCTCAAGTGCCAGTGCGATTCCCTGACCGACGCCGATGCACATGGTGGCCAGGCCAAAGCGGCCGCCGTTGCGCTGCAGCTCCTCGGTGACGGTCATCGCCAGCCGCGCGCCCGACATGCCAAGCGGGTGGCCGAGCGCGATCGCGCCGCCATTGGGATTCACATGGGCGGCGTCGTCGGCAAGGCCGAGCTGCCGCATCACGGCAAGTCCTTGCGCGGCGAACGCCTCGTTAAGCTCGATCACGTCGAGATCGGCGACCTGAAGGCTCAGCCGCTCAAGCAGTTTCTGCGTTGCCGGGGCAGGGCCAATCCCCATGACCCGCGGCGGAACTCCGGCCACCGCGCCGCCCAGCACCCTGGCGCGCGGCGCCAGGCCATATTTCTCGACGGCAGCCTTCGACGCCACAATCAGCGCGGCCGCGCCGTCATTGACGCCGCTGGAATTGCCGGCGGTGATCGACCCGCCTTCGCGGACGATCGGCTTCAGCTTGGCCAGTGCCTCGACGCTGGTTTCGCGCGGGTGCTCGTCCTTGTCGACGATCACCGGATCGCCCTTGCGCTGCGGGATGGTGACGGGGACGATTTCGGCAGCCAGCCGGCAATTGGCCTGCGCTGCGGCGGCGCGACGCTGGCTTTCCGCCGCGAACCGGTCCTGGTCCTCGCGGCTGACCTGGAACTCCTCGGCCACATTCTCGGCGGTCTCGGGCATGGAATCGATGCCGAATTCGGCCTTCAGCTGCTTGTTGACGAAGCGCCAGCCGATCGTCGTGTCGTAGACCGCATTGGCCCGGCTAAAGGCTCCGTCGGCCTTGGGCATGACGAACGGCGCGCGGGTCATGCTTTCGACCCCGCCGGCGATCACCAAGTCGGCCTCGCCGGCCTTGATCGCCCGCGCAGCCATGGCCACCGCGTCGAGGCCCGATCCGCACAGCCGGTTGATGGTCGTCCCCGGCGCGGTCGTGCCGAGCCCGGCGAGCAGCGCGGCCATGCGCGCGACGTTGCGGTTGTCCTCGCCCGCCTGGTTGGCGCAGCCGAGGATGATGTCGTCCAGTGCCGACCAGTCGACGCCATGGTTCCGTTCCTTCAGCGCCCTCAGCGGAATCGCGGCTAGATCGTCCGGCCGGACCGAACTAAGCGCCCCGGCATAGCGGCCGATCGGCGTGCGGACGGCATCGCAGATAAAAGCATCGGTCAAACTTCGTCTCCGGTCTCGATATAGGGACCGCCGATCGATCTCGAAAATCCCTGGAACTCGGCCACCGGCCTGCCCGTGTCGGTCCTGACACTGACATTGTAGACCCCTGACCTAACGACAAGGGCGGCCTCCTGCGCTTCAGCGACCAGCACTTCGCCTTCCTCGGCGCCATCGAGGAACACCATCGTCGCCTGGGCGCCGACGGTCCTTACATTGCGGCTGTTGCAAGCATAGGCGAAGGCCGTGTCGGCCAGCGCATAGACCATGCCCCCATGCGCCTTGCCATGGCCGTTCAGCATATCAGGCGTGAGTTTCATGCGGATGCGCGAATAGCCCTCGCGCGCTTCCTCGATCTGGATGCCCCAGGCCCTGCCGGTGCCCTCAGCGGCCAGCATGGCGAAGGCCACGCGCTCGGCCAGCGCGTCGGCGGGATTGTCGCTCATTCGGCGTCGATCACCCCACGGCGGATCTGGTCGAGCTCGATGCTCTCGAACAATGCCTTGAAGTTGCCCTCGCCGAAGCCCTCGTTGCCCTTGCGCTGGATAATCTCGAAGAAGATCGGGCCGATCACATTCTGAGTGAAGATCTGCAACAGCAGGCCCTGGCCTTCGGTCGGAGCACCATCGACCAGGATGCGGCGCTTCTCCAGTTCGGCGGTGGGCTCGCCATGGTCCTTCACCCGCTCGTCGACCAGCTCATAATAGGTGTCGGGCGTGTCCTGGAACGGAATGCCGCGCGACCGCAGGATGTCGACGGTCTGGTAAATGTCGTCGCTGCCCAGCGCGATATGCTGGATGCCCTCGCCCTTATATTCGCGGAGGAACTCCTCGATCTGGCTCTTGTCGTCCTGGCTCTCGTTCAGGGGGATGCGGATCTTGCCGCAGGGCGAAGTCATCGCCTTGGAGAAAAGGCCGGTGACTTTCCCTTCGATGTCGAAGTAGCGGATCTCGCGGAAGTTGAAGAGCCGCTCGTAGAATTCGGCCCAATGGTTCATCCGCCCGCGATTCACATTGTGCGTGAGATGATCGAGATAGGTGAGGTGCGAGGCGTGGCTCGCTTCCTGCTCCGCCGCGTCGGGCAGATAGTCGAAATCGACATCGTAGATGGTGCCGCCACTGCCGTAACGGTCGACGAAATAGAGCCGCGACCCGCCGATCCCCTCGATGCACGGAATGTCGAGCTCGCCTTCGGCGACGTCGCTTTTGACGTCGGTCGCACCGAGGCTGAGCGCCCGGGCATGAGCTGCCCTGGCGTCCTTGACCCGGAAAGCCATGGCGCAGGCGCAGGGGCCATGATCGACCGCGAATTGCTCGGCGAAGCTTTTGGCTTCCGCATTGATGATGAAGTTGATGTCGCCCTGCCGGTGCAGCGTGACGTTCTTGCGTTTGTGCCGGGCGACGGCCGGGAAACCCATCCTGGCGAACAGCGAGCGCAGTAGCTCGGGATCGGGCGCGGCATATTCGACGAACTCGAAGCCGTCGGTGCCCATCGGATTCTCGAGGCCCAATGGGCCGAGCTCAACGGAAGTGGCGGTAGCCATGTCAGTCTCCTTTGGGCGGGTCAGTGCGCCGCCCTCCTTCGCTTTTCAAGTCGGTAAGGTTTACGAAGTTTGTGATTACATCTCAAAATTAGGGGGTCGCAAACTTCACAATCTTCGATCCAATGGACCGAGTCGAATATGGACGCGACGGGCCTATAGACCGGTCAACATTGTGTAGGACAGAGAAATGAACCCACCGAATGGCTGGACGCCGAGCGAGGACAACTCGGCCTTGCAGCGTAGCTTCAAGTTCAAGGATTTCTCCGAAGCGTTCGCTTTCCTGACACGGGTCGCGATGCATGCCGAAAAGGTCGACCACCATCCCGAATTCACCAATGTCTGGAACCGGGTCGACTTTCGCCTGACCACCCATGACACCGGCGGCGTAACGCCGCGCGACATCGAGCTGGCCAAGACGATCAACGGGCTGGCCGGTGGCTGATTCCGCCACGATCGAAGTCTCGCGCGGATCGAAGGCGATCGCGGCCTTTTCGACCATCGTCGAATGGTATGATTTCACCCTCTATCTCTATTTCGCGACCGTGCTCTCCCGAGTCTTCTTCGGCGGCGGCGAGAATTCGCTGCTCGCCACGCTCGCCGGCTTTGCCATTGCCTATCTGATGCGCCCGCTCGGCGCCCTGTTCTTCGGGCACATCGGTGACCGCCATGGACGACGACATACGCTGTTGCTGTCGGTCGCGCTGATGACCGCAGCGATGCTGGCCATCGCCCTGCTTCCCACGCGGGCGGCGATCGGCCCGGCGGCGGGATGGCTGCTGATCCTGCTGCGTTGCGTGATGGGCTTCGCGGTCGGCGGAGAATATACCGGCGTGGTCGCCTATCTCCTCGAAGGCGCGCGTGACGAGAGGCGGGGGCTGGTCACCAGCTTTGCAGCCGCGGCAAGTGAGGTCGGCGCGCTGCTCGCGGTCGGAATTTCGGCGGTGACGGTCAGCATGATGAGTGCGCCGGACCTGGACAGCTGGGGTTGGCGCATTCCCTTCCTGGTTGGCGCCCTGCTCGCCGGCAGCGTCTGGATCGCTCGCCATGCCATGGCCGAATCCCCCGACTTCGAGCGCCAGCGCGCTGAAGACACCATTCCAGCCAATCCGATCCATCACACGCTGACCCGGCATCGCGGTGGCATCCTGCGCGCCTTCGCCATCTCCTCGCTGGGTTCGATCACTTATTATGTCGGCATCACCTATGTGCCGGCCTTCCTGGCCACGGCCGGTTCGATGACCGAGGCGGATTCGCTGTGGCTGTCGACCCTGGCGGCGGTCATGGTGATCCTCGTCACTCCGTTCGTCGGCCTTTTGTCCGACCGTTACGGCCGCAAGCCGGTGCTCGCCGCCCTGTGCCTCGCCAGCGCGATCCTGCCGATGGCCATGTTTTCGCTGATGGCCGGCGGCTCCCACGCCGAGGCGCTGCTCGGCGCGGTCATTTTGGCAATGGTGGCGGGCGGAGTTAGCGCGGTCGGCGCAGTTGCCACCGCCGAGCAATTCGGCGGCGAAGGCCGGCTCAGCGGCCTGGCGCTGGGCGCGACATTCGCCACCGCCATTTTCGGCGGGCTGACCCCCTATCTTGCCCAGCAGCTGCTCGGCTGGACCCAGTGGCCGAGCGTGCCAGGTGCGATGATCGGCCTCGTCGCACTGGCGGTCCTGCCGCTGTTCCTGACGATGGACGAAACGGCGCCAACGCGGACCCAGCCCCGGCCATCTTCCGTTCAGGCATGAAGTTCGATAAGGGACGCGTAATGACAGTACGTGCCGCCTTGAACATTGCTTCGCCGACCATTCAGTCGGCCGCGGTCCGCTATTATCTCGATGCGGTGGAGACCGGCTGAGGCTGCACGCACTCAGTTAAGGACCGCCGCCCCGCCAAGCCTCGCTTCGGCGGGGTTTTTTATTGCCCGCAAAGGAATGAAGAATGTTTCGAGAATTTGATGAGAAGGCCCCTCCACCATTCGGCTCCGCCGAACGGTCCCCCTCCCCGAGCAAGCTCAGGGAGGATTGGCAGGACTATCTCGTGCCGCAGGACTGGCATTATTTCACAGCCGAGGAGCATGGCGTGTGGGACACGCTGTTCGCCCGGCAGGTGCCATATCTTGGCACGCGGATCGTCACGCCGTTCCTCGAGGGAATTCCCAAGCTCGGGCTCGACCAGCCGGGCATTCCCGAGCTTGGCCGATTAAACGAACGACTCGAGCGGCTGACCGGCTGGCGCTGTGTGTCGGTGCCGGGGCTGGTGCCGGACGACGCCTTCTTCGCCATGCTGGCCGAGCGCTGTTTTCCGATCGGCAATTTCATCCGCTCGGCCGATAGCCTCGACTATCTGGAGGAGCCCGACTGCTTCCATGACATTTTCGGCCATGTGCCGTTGCTGGCGCACGAGCCGGTCGCGCGGTTAATGCAGGCGATGGGCCGGCTTGGCGTGGCGGCGGTGGCCGACGGCTTCGGCGACACCATCTCGCGGCTCTACTGGCATACGGTCGAATTCGGGCTGGCCCGTGAAGGCGGCGAGGTGAAGATCCTCGGCGCCGGCCTGGCCTCGAGCTTTGGCGAAGCGCATTTCGCGATCGAGGCCGACGTGCCACGCCCGCGCTTCACGCTCAAGGAGGCGGCGGCGACCGCCTACCGCAGCGATACCTTCCAGCCGCTCTATTTCGTGTCGGACTCGCTGGAGGTCTCAGCTGCCGAGCTCGAATCGCTCGATCTTTCGGGGTTGAAGCGGTTGGCCCCGTGACATCGGCGGGCGCGGGCCGCTATGGCGTCCGGCGATGACGGACGCCCAAGTCTCGCGCGAATATCGCACCGGCTCCGACCCGCGGACGCTGCGCGACGCGCTCGGCTGTTTTGCCACCGGCGTGACGGTGGTCACCTGCCTGGATGCGGAAGGACAGCCGGTCGGGCTTACCGCCAACAGCTTTACCTCGCTCAGCCTCGATCCGCCGCTGCTGCTGGTGTGCGTCGCCAAGGCGGCAGCCAGCGCCGTGCCGCTGAGCGAAGCCCGCCATTTCGCGGTCAATGTCCTTCAGACCCAGCAGCAGCCGGCGTCGATCACCTTCTCGACCAGGGTCGAGGACCGGTTTGGCTGCACCGCCTGGAGCATGGGCGAACATGGCGTCCCGGTGCTGCTCGATTCGCTTTCCGTGTTCGAATGCGCGCGCCATGCCATCCATGACGGCGGCGATCATTTCATCCTGGTCGGCGAGGTGAAGAAGGCGACTTTCGAGCCGGGGCTCGATCCCTTGCTCTACTTCCGCGGCAGCTACCGCCGCCTCCATTTTGATTAATCTGGGTTAAGGTTAACTTATCCACAGATGCGTGACTCATGGGTCGATTCGGTCCAGCTTCACGTCATGGCGGGCCGGGGGAAAGCTGATTCGCCCGAGGGCGATGTCGCCGTGGTAGCGCGAGAGGGTTCGGCGGGGCCGGCCTCCGATTGGCTGCCCGACTTTGCCGGGCCGCTCGATTT
>NZ_JAHFPY010000088.1 GCF_023266535.1 Sphingomonas sp.
GATCCACTTGCGCAGCTATGCGCAGAAGAAGCCGATCGACGAATATAAGCAGGAAGCCTTCCTGCTGTTCGAACGGTTGCTGGTGATCATTCGCGAGGACGTCACCAAGATGCTGCTGCGCGCCTCGATCCAGTTCGACGAGCCAGCGCCGATGCCGATGGCGCCGATGGGCGGAGTCATGCCGGAGTTCATCACCCACCACATCGATCCGCTGTCGGGCGACGACGATACCGCCGACTTCGATGCCGGCGGGGCGCTCTTGTCGAACTTGCCGCCGATGCAGGCGCCGCGTCCGCCGATGCCGGAACAGGCCGCCGACGGCGAGACGATTGTCGCTCCGTCCAGCCGCAACGCGCTTTGTCCCTGCGGGTCGGGCCGCAAGTATAAGCATTGCCACGGCTTGGCCGGTTAGCGGGCGTTAGCGCTTTCCGACCGTGAGCTTGCGCAATCGGTCTTGCACAGGCCGCTCGAACTTCTGGTAGACCAGCGCCGAGACGCCGAGCACGACGCCAAGATAGACGAGCAGGAACCAGGTGCTGGTGACCGGCAGGGTGATACCGCTCGCCGCGACCGCGATCGCGAGGATAAGCTGCAGCGGGAAATGGACAAGGTAACTTGAGTAAGTCAGGTTCCCTACGCTGGCGAGCGGTCGCTGCCATCGGTCCAGGACGGACCAGTCCTGGCCGGCAAGGAAAACAATCGGAGGCCCAGCGAGCAGCATCAGCATGGGCATTTTGGCGCGGTCGCCCAGTGCACCCAGCCATGCGGAAACGGCAAGGATCACGAACAGCGTCAGCGCGGCGAGAACGATCCGCCTTTTCCTCAACTCTTTATCAGCCGGCTTGAGCATCGGCAGGGCGACCATCGCTCCTGCAAAGAAGTAGCTGAGGCACCAGACAGATGTCAGCTGGATGCCGGCCAATTCAGCCGCGAGGGCCGCCCCAACTATGGTCACACACAGTCCGAGGCTGAGAGCAAATCGCCGAACAATCAGGAAGAACAGAAAATAGACGGCGATCTCGGCCGAAATCGACCAAATCGGTCCGTTGAAACTATATTGCCGCCCGCCGATCCAGTCAGACGCAAGAAACAGCTGCTTGGCAAATATCCACGGGTCGTTCGCCTCGAAATGAAAGTCGTGGCCGGCAAAGGCCCGGTGCCAAGGCTGGAGCGCGGTGACGAACAACAGCGTAACGAGATGGAGGGGGTAAAGGCGTGAGAATCGGAGCCAGAAGAACTGGCGTCCGCTCACCGTCCCGCTGGCGACGGGGCCGGAATATTTCCAGGCGAAGATGAATCCGCTGATGCACCAGAAAAGCTGCACGCCGAACAGGCCGAAATCGTAAAACGGCCAAAACCATGCATGCCAGGGTTGCGCGCTGGCGACGAACGGCCGCGATCCCACCATGTCGTAGAAATGGTTGTAATGCCAGAACAGTACGGCCATCGCTGCCAGGAAGCGTAGCAACTCCAGGCCAAGCAGCTTGTTATCGCTGCTTGCAACTTGTGTTGGGCATTGGCGCGCGGCAGCGTCCGCGATCGGCCTGGCGCCATGAATCCATCGCTGAAGAGGCCGTTCGACGCTCATCGCCGGGATTTAGCTGGAAAATGGTTACCAAAGGCTTCAGCAAATCGCCGCTGGAAAGCGGACGGCGAACCGCCTATTTCGCCGCGCAGCATGCTCCAGAAAGTCAAAATGATCGATCGCACGGCGCTTCGCCTCGCCTACCGCCCTCAAGAGGAGGAGGTGGTCGAGGAACGGCTGCAGCAGGCCAGGCTCGCCGCCGGCCAGCAGGGCGAGGCAACCGCCATCGCCCGCACCCTGGTCAAGGCCGTTCGCGGCCACAAGGCGGCCGGGCTCGACGCCTTCTTGCAGGCTTATGACCTCGGCTCGGACGAGGGCATCGCCCTGATGTGCCTGGCCGAGGCGCTGCTGCGCATCCCCGATGCCGAAACCGCCGACGACCTCATCGCCGACAAGCTGTCCGGCCCCGATTGGGCGGAAAAGCTCAGCGACAGCCGCTCGACCTTCGTCAATGCCGCGACCTTTTCGCTGCTCCTGACCGGCAAGGTGCTGGAAGAGGCCAATGACAAGTCGGACAATTGGCGCTCGGCGCTGGGCCGCGCGGTCGGCCGCCTCGGCGAGCCGGTAATCCGCACCGCGGTCAGCCAGGCGATGAAGATCCTCGGCAAGCAATTCGTCTTCGGCCGGACCATCGACGAAGCGCTGAAGCGCGCCGCGCCCGAGCAGACCCGGGGCTGGAGCCACAGCTTCGACATGCTCGGCGAAGCGGCCAAGACCCATGCCGACGCCGCCCGCTACGCCAAGGCCTATGCCGGCGCGCTCGACACCATTGCCAGGGTCGCCAAGGGCGGCTTCCGCGCGGCGCCAGGCATTTCGGTCAAGCTCTCGGCGCTTCACCCGCGCTACGAATGGAGCCACGCCGAAGAGGCCAGGGCGGCGATCCTGCCCGTGCTCCGCGACCTCGCGCTCAAGGCCTCCAAAGCCGACGTCCATTTCACCATCGACGCCGAGGAAGCCGACCGGCTCGAACTGTCGATGGACCTGATCGAGGCGCTGGCCGCCGACGAAGCGCTGTTTGAAAATGGCTGGGGCGGCTTCGGCCTTGCCATCCAGGCCTATTCGAAGCGCGCCGTGCCGTTGGTCGACTGGACTGTCGAACTGGCCCGCACCCATCATCGCAAGCTGATGGTCCGTCTGGTCAAGGGCGCCTATTGGGACAGCGAGATCAAGGTCGCCCAGGTCGCCGGCCTGACCGACTATCCGGTGTTCACCCGCAAGGTCGCGACCGATGTCTCCTATCTCGCCTGCGCCAAGCGCCTGCTGGCGGCGAGCGACTGCATCTACCCGGCCTTCGCCACCCACAACGCCAATACCATCGGCGCGGTGAAGGCGCTGGCCGGGCCCCGCAAGGGCGCGCCGGGCTTCGAGTTCCAGCGGCTGCACGGCATGGGGGAAGGCCTCTACGAGGAGCTCGCCAAACTCGAACAGGCGATCGGCGAACAGCCGACCCCGGTTCGCATCTACGCCCCGGTCGGCAGCCATAAGGAGCTGCTTGCCTACCTGGTCCGCCGCCTGCTTGAAAACGGCGCCAATAGCAGCTTCGTCAACCGCATCGCCGACGATGATATCCCGATCGATGATTTGGTCCGCGATCCGGTCGCCGAGCTCGACAGGATTGAGCCTAAGCGCAACCCTGCGATTCCCTTGCCCAACGCCATCTTCGGCAAGGACC
Source organism: Sphingomonas sp. (assembly GCF_023266535.1). Lineage (GTDB taxonomy): Bacteria > Pseudomonadota > Alphaproteobacteria > Sphingomonadales > Sphingomonadaceae > Sphingomicrobium. The sequence goes on from NZ_JAHFPY010000088.1 coordinate 3,258, forward strand.
GGGTCAACAGCGCGGGCGTCGACTTGAGCGACCCGCTGGTCCGCGATCCGCTGCTGAAGAAGCTGGCCAAGCTCGAGGCCAGGCATTGGTCGGCTGCTCCGACCGGGGGAGGAACTGGCGAAAAACTGGCGATTTATGCCCCATATGACACCTCGATCGTGGTCGGCGGCGTGATTTACGCCAGCGAGAAGGATGTCGATCGCATGGTCCGCGCCGGCCTCGCCGCGCAGGTCGCGTGGGACCAGCTCGGTGGCCACGCCCGCGCCAAATTGCTGGGCCGCGCCGCCGACCTGTTTGAGCAACATCGCGAGGAGCTATTCTCGCTGTGCATCCGCGAAGCCGGCAAGACCTTGCCCGACGCGGTGCTGGAAGTGCGCGAAGCGATCGATTTCCTCCGCTATTACGCCAGCGAGGCGGTGCGCCTGTGCGGCAACGTCACCGCGCTTCCCGGCCCGACCGGCGAATTGAACGAGCTTCGTCTCCATGGCCGCGGCGTGTTCGCCTGCATCAGCCCGTGGAACTTCCCGCTGGCGATTTTCATCGGCCCTGTCGCCGCTGCGCTCGCTGCTGGCAACGCGGCCATCGCCAAGCCGGCCGAGCAGACGCCGTTGATCGGCGCCCGCGCGATCGAACTGATGCACGCCGCCGGCATTCCCAAGGCGGTCGTCCAGATGGCCCCGGGCGACGGCCGGACCGGCGCGGCGCTGACCGGCCACCCGCTGATCGGCGGCGTTGCCTTTACCGGCTCGACCGACACCGCCCGGGCGATCAACCGCAGCCTCGCTACGCGGGACGGCCCGATCGTCCCGCTGATCGCCGAGACCGGCGGGCAGAATGCGATGATCGTCGACAGCTCCGCTTTGCCCGAGCAGGTCACGCGCGACGTGGTTGCCTCGGCTTTCCAGAGCGCTGGCCAGCGCTGCTCGGCATTGCGCGTGCTGTTCATGCAGGACGATGTCGCGGATTCGATGCTGGAGATGATCGCCGGCGCGATGCAGGCGCTGACCGTCGGCAACCCGGGCGACCTCACCACCGATGTCGGCCCGGTGATCGACACCGAGGCCAAGGCCGCGCTCGATTCCCATCTCGCCGAATTGAAGGCCAAGGGCCGCCTGCTGGCCGAGGTCCCGCTGCCGGACGAAGCCAGGCGCGGCCATTTCGTCATTCCCTCGATGTACGAGATCAAGAGCCTCAAGGAACTCGACCGCGAGCATTTCGGGCCGATCCTCCACGTCGTCCGCTGGAAATCCGGGACGCTCGACCAGGTGATCGGGGAGATCAACGCTACCGGCTACGGCCTGACGCTCGGCCTGCAGAGCCGGATCGACACCACCCGCCAATATGTCGAGGCCCACGCCCGCGTCGGCAACCTCTACGTCAACCGCAACCAGATCGGCGCGGTGGTCGAAAGCCAGCCGTTCGGCGGGGAAGGGCTGTCGGGCACCGGGCCCAAGGCGGGCGGACCGCATTATGTGCCGCGCTTCGCCACTGAGCGCGTGACCTGCATCGACACCACCGCGGCCGGCGGTAATGCGAGCCTGATGGCCGCTATAGAAGGCTGACGTGCGCATCAGGCCGTTTCAGCTGGGCGACGAGGCTAGACTGGCGGCGCTGTTTCACGCCGCGATCCACCAGGTGGCGGCCCAATATTATTCGCAGGACCAGGTGAATGCCTGGGCGCCGCAGTTGCCCGATCCTGCGCGCTTTCTTGCCCGCGGTACTGACGGCCGGACACTATTTGTCGCGGTCGATGATGCGGATGAGCCGCTGGCCTATGGCGATGTCGAGACCGACGGGCACATCGACCATCTCTTTTGCCTGCCCGATGTGGCCGGGGCAGGAGTCACCACCAAACTTTACAATGCACTTGAAGGAGTCGCTCGAAAGCACGGTATTTCAATGCTTTTCACCGAAGCCAGCGAGCCAGCAAAACGCTTCTTTGCAAAGCAGGGTTTTGAGGTAATCGAACGCCGCGACTTCGAGGTCAACGGCGTCCCGATCCACAATTATCGGATGGAAAAGCGGCTCTCGCCTGTCCCGCGCTGACACAGGCCCAACAAGCCTCTGGAGCCATTGCCCAATTGCTGCTGTTGGTGACGCTGCGGGGTGGTCCCTCGGGACATGAACGCATCTCGCCGAAGCGGTCGGGTTCGCGCGTGGCCGCTTCGTTTGTTTAATGACCGCTTTCGACCCATTCCGGACATTGGAACCGCTCGATACTTCCGGAGCAATGCAATTTAGACCCATTCAGCGGCTCGTGAAGGGCTTCGGCGCTCTAGCCTTCCTCGGTTTAATCATCAGCATCCCCCTAGTTCTCATCGTGCGAGCGGCGATGATTGAACGTGAACGCCGCATCGAGGTTCTGAATACAGGCGTTCTCGCCTCGGCGGTCGTAACGGAATCATCTTCGGGCATAAGCACGCGGGGGTGTGCGTTCCGGTATCGCTTTCAAGTCAATGGGTCGAACTTCGAAGGAGGTGAAGGCGGTTGTCCGCTTGTCGATACCCATCCGACTGGCAGCTCATTGAGCATTCGTTTTGACCCACGAGACCCCCAAAAATCGGTGGCCGTCGGTGCCGAGCTATGGCCCGGTTGGGCAATTGTGCCAGTCCTACTTGCGTTGCCTCTTATCCTATTGGGAGGAGTTATTTCATACGCGATAGTCCGCGACGGATTCAGAAACCCCAAGCGCTGAACCACGCGTTGATGACGTATCAGTAGCTCCTTCAATGGCTAATGCCCGCTTTCCACCCAAACCTGCCGTGGCAGAAATCGACCCATTGCGGTCATTAGGTGTCGCCGGTTAGGCTAACCCAAATGTCGCTTCATCCAGATATAGCCCGACTGGCAGACATATTAGGTGAGATGGCCGACCTTTGCGAAAAGCACGCAAACCGCTGGGCTGGTCGGTTGCGGCAATGGCAAGAGTCTTTGCTCAATTCGGACGCTTGGGGCCTCCACGGATTGCTGCAGTCGTTTGGCGGGATGGGTTCATTGAACGATGTGGTTCTGCAGTCCGTCAAAGCGGACATGCGACCGGATAATGAGCGCTTCCAAGTATTGCTGGACGAAGCTTGGAAGCTTGCTCATCAGTTGAAAGGCGAGGCATCCGGCACCTAGGCCCAATGTCCGCCTTCCACCCATAACGGTCATTAGCCGCGATGCATGCCAAATTGGCCCTGTTCGGCGCCTTGAGATCATCGAAAGAAGGGTGGCTCCCCGAGTTGGATTCGAACGCAATTCTATGAACGTGTTGAAATAGAACGATAACCTGTTGATTATTTGATTATCGTGAAGCTGATTTCCCACACTCGTTCACCTTCTCTTCGCATCCGCTATTTGCCTTTCGGCCTGCAATCTGCCTGAGATGGCTCGCTCGGTCGCTGGGAGAGATGCGAAAGGAATATCCATGAGCATAGAAGGCATGTGGGCCGCGTATTTTGGCGACTTCGCCGGACAGCAGGTCAACAGCGGCATTGCGGTCCTGGAAACCGGCCGGATCTTTGGCGGCGATTCCATGATGGCTTACCTTGGCCAATACGAAGTGAATGATGGGGTGATTAGCGGCGAGATCAAGATATGGTCTTTCAACCCCCATTTGGAGGTCGTGACGGCCTTCGGGAAGATCGGGACTCCGGAAGGTTCGGTCGTCGGCTTGCAGGGGAACATAAACGCAGCCAAGGACCAGATCGACGGCCATTTGTGGGAAAAAGCAAATACGGCGTTGAAGATACCAACGCAACTCAAGAAGGTTGCCGAGCTGCCAGGTTAGCTGTCTTATCAAAGAACATTAAGCTGCTTGCAAGTGTTCCTCATTCGTTCTCAATGATCTGATGCACCGACTCACCCGCGAACAGATCACCACTATGTTCGTCGTTGCCCTCGCTACGGCCGATAAAGTCGCCCTAAGCCGGTTCCGGTCAAAGAAGCGGCTCGACATCGAGGCCGGCTGTGAAAAGCTGGCCGCGGCACTAGCAGCCAAGCTCGACAATGACAGCTCAATGGTGATCGTGACGGAGATTGTGCCTGCGCCAGAAGGGGGCATTCAGTGCCGCCCTGGCAAGTGGGGCGTCGATGAGCCGGATCCGATGATTTGCCCCATTGTTTAATTCGCGTTAAGCAGCGCGGGCTCGGGGACAAGGGGGCTCGATGTTCACCGTTGAGTGGCTTTCACGCCTACGCAGGCCGGGCCGTTACGCACTTCTGTTGCTCCAAGGATTAGCAGTAGCTCTTTGGGTCGAGGGGCTTGTGACTATGAAGTGGCTATATCGCGGCTGCTTCGTTCCTGTTTATGGCTGGCCCTTACCCAACCGCCGCTACAGCGAGTGCTGCTCACTGGAGTATGCGGTGGATTGGCAGGCATATGCCTTGGATTTTGCGGTCTACGCCGCCATCATTCTGGTCGCGCTTTTAGTTCTGCGACTTCTACTGCGACGTCACTGGAAGTTTGTGAATGTCGTTCTCACGGTCATAGTCATCTTCGCGCCGCTCAGGTTACTGGAGATGTCTGAATGGTACACACCCCTCGGTGTCGCCGAACCGCTGCGTCCGGCGGGGGTTAGCGTGGCTCCGAGCAGCTTTGACCCCTGTCCCGACAACGGCAAATAGGTCCAGGCTTAACGTCCGCTTTCCACCCATTCCGGTCATTCGATCTACGTATCCTTTGCGCCCATTCTGGTCGCCGCCGAGAGCGGCACCAAAGCCCGATTGCGGACGTTCGTTCAAGTTTGGCCGGAACGCCCGAAATGCCCTCGTTCAAGCGATGACACCGGGACCCTGTCGCTGTTAAGGGCACAGTACGCTTTCGACCGATGCTGTTGAAAAGTTGGATGTTGTGTGGGAATCCGTGATGTGTCTGTTGTAGGCGAGCGAGTTCCTTTTCGATTAGGCCGCCGCGCGCCGGCACCCGGATGAAAGGAGAGGCATGTCGTCGACGCGGACCATCGAGGATTCGGGCGACCTGCCGTGGATGGTGATGGTCCATGGCATGTCTCAGGATCATCGGATCTTCTCCGCGCAGGTTGCGGCGTTCCGGGCGACGCATAGGATCCTCCTGGTCGATCTGCCGGGCCACGGGCTCTCCGCCGCGATCGGCGGCCCTTATGGTCACGAGGAGTTCGCCGACCATGTGGCAGGCGCTATGCGCGGGCGCGGCGTTACCGCCGCGCGCCTCTGGGGCACACATACCGGCGCCACCGTCGGCCTTCTTGTCGCGGCGGACGCGCCGGAGCTCATCGGCGCACTGATTCTCGAAGGACCGGTGGTTCCGGGGTGCAATCCGCCGGTCGTGACGGAGACCATCGCCCGCGCCCGCGCGACCGTCCGGGAACTCGGGATCGATGCGGCACGCGATGAATGGTGGCGGACGAGCTGTTGGTTTGCGGCGATCCGCGCGGACCCGATCGGGAAGCGGGCAGCGGCGCATCACGCCATCGTCGCGGCATTCGGCGGCCGACCCTGGGCCGACGACGCCGCGCCGCGCCTGGTCGCGCGGGTCGAGGCGCGACTCGCAACGATCTCCGCTCCGGCGCTCGTCTATAACGGCGCGGAGGATCATACCGACTTTTTGACCGCCGCGACGGAGATCGACGGCCTGCTGGCGAAGGGGACGCGCGCGCTAATTCCGGGAGCCGGCGGTTTCCCGGCATGGGAGCGGCCGAACGAGGTGAACGCGGTGGTGAACCGGTTTCTACGGACGCTCGGGGCGGTGGGAGCCTGAAATGGCGGGACCCATTGCTCTGCTCTCGGCTGCGGCGGCGCGGCGCTGTCGATGCATGCAAGAGAGGGCAGCGCGAGACCGTCGATAGAAATGAGCGGCGCTCAACGAATGTCTGCAATGGGTGGAAAGCGGACGTTAGCCATGGCAGGGAGCGGGCCATGACTGACACGCCCGCGCCCGAGGACGGAGCTGAAATCCGCCTTACTCCCGACGAAGCTATCGTCCTGTTTGACCTATTGTCCCGGTGGTCTGGCTCGGGCGATGACGACACGCCCAAGGACACATGCTTTGAGAACACCGCCGAGTGCGCCGTTCTTCATGGATTGCTAGGTGAGCTTGAGAAGCAATTAGTAGCTCCCTTCAAGCCCAACTACGGCGAAATGGTGGACGCAGCTCGCGGGCGGCTGGCCGGTAATTGGGATGGTGCAACCCTCCGCGCTTAATGGCCGCTTTGGGTCGATTTCTGCCATTAGCCCGACGTCCGCTTTTCACCCAAAGTGGCCATAAGGCACTGCACTTATTAGGCGCCGCATCGAGCGCTCACTCACCTTATCAGAACTTCGCCTTGTCAGTGCCGAAGCCGGTGAAAGGTTGAGGCCTAGCCGTTAGGTCTGCTCCCAATTCGGGACGGTGGACTTGCCGTTTTACTTTCGTTGCAGCATTTATCCGGCCATGCACTGGCGATTGCACCTGGGCCTTCACAAGACCGCCACGACACATCTGCAGCTATCTCTTGAGGCGATCCGCCCTCAACTTGCCGAGCGGGGGGTGGATTTCATTCCGCTGGACGAACTTCGCAGAGCCACTCACCTGAATTTCGATTGGGCGAAGCGCTTCAAGGGCTTCAAGTTCAGGCGGGACGTAAGGTCTGTTTCCAGCCGACTTAAAACAACCATCCTGTCCGAGGAAAACTGGCTTGGGCATCCATATGAAGGGTGCGCCTTTCCGCCCTATCCTCGCGCAATAGAGCGACTTAAAACCATTACCAAGCTCGGCGGCACCTTCTCGGTATTTCTGGCAGTCAGGAACCCAGGCCAGTTTGTTCCCTCGATCTACTCCGAGGCTCTGCGCCACCATCCCGAGCGCGTGTTGCACAATCAAACCCGCAATGCCTGGCTAGACGGTGGAAGCCCCTGGTCAGAATTGGTCGAAACGATCAGCCGCACATTCCCC
>NZ_JAHFPY010000121.1 GCF_023266535.1 Sphingomonas sp.
TCAGCCGTGCGGCCATGGTTAGGAGGTTCCCGAAGCGATCAGGCTGTAGGCGAGGTCGGGCAGGATGATCTGGTTGATCAGCGAAATCGCCAGCAAAAGGACCAGCGGCGAGAAGTCGAGCCCGCCAAAGTCCGGCAATATCTTGCGGATCGGCCGGTACAGCGGGTCGAGGAACCGTTCGAGCGCAACCAGGAACCGGCGCACGCCGTCGTTCGACGTATTGATGACGTTGAAGGCGATCAGCCAGCTGAGGATGACCTGCAGAACGATGACCCACCACAGGACGTTGAGCAGGAACATGGCGATTTTGATGACAGTGAGCATCAGCATGGCAGTGGCTTAGCCGCCGATCCGTCTCCGCACAATCTCGCTGCGCCTCAAGTTTAGGGAGCGAAGCGCTCGCGCTCGGCCTCGGCCAGGATCAAGGCGAAATCCTCGCCTGGGGCATTCCATTCGGCAAGCGGGGTCCAGCCACCGGCCAGCAGCAGCAGGCGGGCACCGCGCGGGCCATATTTGTGGCTGTTCTCGGTGTGGATCGAGCGGCCCTTGGCAAAGGCAAAATTGCGGCCCTCGATTGTGAACTCGACATCGCGGGCGGCGACGAGGTGCATCTCGATCCGCCCCATCATGTCGTTCCAGCGCGCCTGGTGGCGGAACGCATCGAGGGGGATGTCGCCGCCCAGCTCGCGGTTGATGCGGCGGAGCAGGTTGAGGTTGAATTCGGCGGTCACCCCTGCCGGATCGTCATAGGCGGCGATCAGCCGGTCGACCGGCTTGACCCGGTCCATGCCGATCAGCAGCCGCGCCCCGGTGCCGAGGATCGTGCGGAAGTGGCGGAGCAGGTCTGTTGCGCTTTGCGGCACGAAATTGCCGATGGTGGAACCGGGGAAGAAGCCCAGCCGCGGCATGGCGGCGATCTCGGGCGGCAGGTCGACATGATTGGTGAAGTCGGCCTCGACCGGATAGACTTTCATCCCGGGGAACTCGGCGTCGACGCGCGCGGCGCTTTCGCGCAGATAATCGCCGCTGATGTCGATCGGGACATAGGCGGCCGGATCGACCGCATGCAGCAGGATCGGCGTCTTGGTGGCGCTGCCCGCGCCAAATTCGATCACCGCCGAATCCGCCGGAATCAGCCGCGCCATCTCGCCGATCCTATCCTGGAGCAGGGCGGTCTCGGTGCGGGTCGGATAATATTCCGGCAGCCGCGTGATCTCGTCGAACAGCTCCGATCCGCGCCGGTCGTAAAGCCAGCGCGCCGGGATCGCCGGAATCGGCTCGGCCAGGCCGTTCAGCACGTCGGCGCGGAACGCCGGATCGACTTTCTCAACCGTTTTGAGCAAGGCGCACTCCCGTGAACTGCCACCGAGCAGGCGGCGGGAAGAAATTGCGGTAGCTGGCGCGCGAATGGCTGCGCGGCGTGGCGCAGCTGGCGCCCTTCAGCACCATCTGCCCGCTCATGAACTTGCCATTATATTCGCCGACCGTGCCTTCCTCAGGCTTGAAGCCCGGGTAGGGAAGAAAGGCCGACTGGGTCCATTGCCAGACGTCACCGAACGGACCTCCGCCGGCACACGGCGCGACGGCTCCAGCCTTGTCGAGCTGGTTGCCGATGTCCGGATCATCCGAGGCGAACGCTGCTTCCCATTCAAATTCGGTCGGCAGGCGCGCACCGGCCCAGCGGGCGAAGGCGTCGGCTTCATAGTAGCTGACATGGGCGACCGGCGCTTGCGGGTCGATCGCGCGACGGCCGGCGAGGGTGAATTGATCGTCATCCCCGCGCCAATAGAGCGGCGATGTGACTCCTTCGCGCATTCGCCAGTCCCAGCCCTCGCTGAGCCATAGGGCCGGCGTCCGGTAGCCGCCGTCGGCGATGAAGTCCTGCCACTCGCCGTTGGTGACGCAGCGGCTGGCAATGCGGTGGGGATGCAGCAGCGCATGGTGGCGCGGCCGCTCGCAGTCAAAGGCGAAGCGACCATCGTGCGAGCCAATCTCGAGCTGGCCTTCGCGTCCCTCGATCCATTCAAGCTCCCCGGCACCCGCAGCCGGCGCCGGATCGAGCGCGCCATAGGCCGGCTCAAGCGGGTTCTCGGCGAACGTCGCCAAAATGTCGGTCAGGAACAGCTCCTGGTGCTGCTGTTCATGGTGGATGCCGAGTTCGACCAAGCTTAGGACCTCGGTCGGCAGGTTGAAGAGGGCACGTTGCAGCGCCTCGTCGACCTCGAGGCGCCAGTTGCGCACCTCGTCGAGGCTCGGCCGGCTAAGCATGCCGCGCCTAGGCCGGGAGTGCCGCTCGCCTTCGCCTTCATAGTAGCTGTTGAACAGATAGGCCCAGCGCTCGTCGTGCAGCCGATAGCCCGGCACATGGTCGCGCAGGATGAAGGTTTCGAAGAACCAGGTCGTATGCGCCAGGTGCCATTTGGCGGGCGAGGCATCGGGATGCGGCTGGATGGTCGCATCGGCATCGCTGAGCGGAGCCGCAAGGTCGAGCGTCAGCCGGCGCGTCGCGGCCAGCCGGTCGCGGAGCATGTTGCCGTCGGTGGCTGAGTCTCCTCGGGCCATGGCCAGCCCCCTGCCATGATTCAGTCCGCGGGGAAAGTCATCTGTTCTATAAATGTTCGCTATTGCGGACGAACGGCGCCCTAATCGCCGCGAGTTGCCCCAGGC
>NZ_JAHFPY010000089.1 GCF_023266535.1 Sphingomonas sp.
TTGAGCAGCGCGAAGCCGAACAGCAGCGTCAGCAGCTCGCGCTGGGTCGGGTCGGCGGTCCAGCCCATGATCCGCGTCCACCAGATCTCCAGCTGGTGCGGCCAGGCGGCGAAGAAGGCCAGGACCAGAAACAGGACCAGGATGGCGTAGTGAAGGCCGACATCGTGGTAGGAGTCAGATTGATCGGCGGCGATGGCGATGATCTCGCCGTCGCTCCTGGCTTCGGCCGCGGCAATCGCGGCGCTGACCTTTGCGTGATCCTCGTTAGACAGTCTCAGCATCACCATCCCCCCGAGGCGCCGCCGCCGCCGAATGAGCCGCCGCCGCCGGAGAAGCCACCGAAGGTACCGCCACCTCCGCCGCCGAAGCCACCTCCGCCGCCCCAGCCGCCGCCGCTTCCCCAGCTGCCGCCACCGCCCCAGCCGCCTCGCGACCCGCGGCTGAGCTCATTGAGACCCCACAGGATGACCCAGGGGCTGATGCCCTCCCGGCGCCGATAGCGGCGGCCGCCGGTGCGTCTGGCGATCGAGCCGATGACGATGAAAAAGATGACGACGATGAAGATAACCGGAAACGGATTGACGCTCTGATCGCCGCGGCGCTTCTCGGCCGCTCCGACCTCCTGGGCCCGCTTGGCGGCTTCGGCCGGGGGCAGCTCCATGATGTTGATGATCTGGTCGGCGCCGGCAGTGATGCCGCCGCCAAAATCGCCCTGCTTGAAGCGGGGCACGATTTGTTCGCGAATGATGACACTCGACACCGCGTCGGTCAGGAAAACGCGCGCCCCATAGCCGGTTTCGATCCTGACCTTATGTTCGTTGGGGGCGACAAGAAGGATGACGGCATCGTCCTTGTCCTTACTCCCCAGTCCGTAATGGCGGCCGAGCTGATAGCCATAATCCTCGATCGGGCGACTTTCGAGGCTCCTAACGGTAACGACAATGAACGAGCGGCCGGTTGCCGCGTACAGCGCGTTTGCCTTGCTGCCGATATCGGCTGCCTGTTCGGGACGAAGCAAGCCAGCCTCGTCGATCACCGGCGTCCCATTAGGCTTGGGAAAGGTCTGGGCAAAGGCGGGCGCAACCAACGCAAAAAACATTGCCAACAAACCCAAAGCCCAGATCGTCATTCCCGCGGATGCGGGAATCCCGCTTTTCTGCCGGGAAGGCAGCGGGACCCCCGCTTTCGCGGGAGTGACGAGAGAGTGGTTCATTCGTTGGTGCCTAGCTGGCGTTGAAGTCGACCTTGGGCGCTTCCTGTGCACCCGCTGCCGCTTCGAACGGTACCTTGGGCTTGGCGCCGTAGAAAATCTTGGCGCCGATCGCGTCGGGGAAGGTGCGGATGCGAGTGTTATAGCTTTGCACCGCCTCATTATAGTCGCGGCGCGCCACCAGGATCGAATTCTCGGTGCCTTCGATCTGGCTCTGCAGTGTCAGGAAATTCTGGTTGGACTTGAGCTCCGGATAGGCTTCCTGCAGCCGCTGCAGCGGGATGATGGCCTGGGTCAGCCGGCTCTGGGCATCATTGAAGGCGCGCACTTTGGCTGGATCGTCCAGATCCCCGGCGCTCAGCGTGACCTTGCCTGCATCAGCCCGTGCCTGCGTCACGGCGATCAGCACGCTGCTCTCCTGCTTGGCATAGCCCTTCACCGTTTCGACCAGATTGGGAATGAGGTCGGACCGGCGCTGATACTCGCTCTGCAGATTGCCCCACTTGGCGTTGACATTCTCTTCGGCGGTCGGGACCGAGTTGAGCCCGCAGCCGGCCAGGCTGAGCGCGGCCAGCGGAGCAAGCAGTTTCAGTCGGCGAAGTAGATTCATCGTTCCACACCCCTTCATTGCGTGGCCGGAAAAGTAGAGGGCCGCGCGCAAATTACAATGCGCTGTTTTACGCAAACAACACACATTGGCCCGGATCGCTTTCATTTCGGCCCGTGCGCGCTAGTCTGCCTCGACCCGACGCAAACAGAGGGGAACGTCATGCTTTCCGAATTCAAGGCCTTTATCGCCAAAGGGAATGTGCTCGACCTCGCGGTTGCCGTGATCATCGGCGCCGCGTTCGGAACCATCGCAACCAGCCTGACCGGTGACGTCATCATGCCGATCGTCGGCGCGCTGTTCGGCGGCCTGGACTTCAGCAGCCACTTCATCGTGCTCGGAACCATCCCCGATACCTTTGCCGGCAATGCTGCCAGCTATGCCGACCTTAAGGCCGCCGGGATTCCGGTACTCGGCTGGGGCCAGTTCCTGACCGTGGTGATCAATTTCATCATCCTGGCCTTCATCATCTTCATGCTGGTGCGAACCGCCAACAAGTCGGTGAAGAGGGGTGAGGATGCGCCGGCCGGCCCGAGCGAGGTCGACCTGCTTACAGAGATCAGGGACGAGCTCCGCAAGAAGTAGAAGCTTCTAAAGCCTGACCAACGTCTCCGGGATTTTCGTCGATCCCGGGCCGACGTCCCAATGAACCTGGCGGCCGGCCGTCGTCGCGGTCGGACCGTCCTCGCTGTTGTTGGTCAAAATCTCGCCGTCGGTAGTGACGGTGAAGCGTCCTTCGGCGCGCGACACCGGGCCGCCTTCGCCCTTGTCGGGCAAGCCCATCATCTTGGCGCGGGCGCTGAACGGGCCTGACCCGCCAGTCAGCGCGGGGGCCGAGACCATCACAGACCCGTCAGCGCGGCGACGGAGCGTGATGAACGGGATCATCAAATCGGTGTCGGGCATCAGCGGGAAGGCATAGTCCTGGGTTAGCCGCCCTTCGACATGATAGTCGACGTTGTATACGCCCTTGCCCACGTAAGTGACCGACCGCCAGCCCTGGTATTTCATCAAATTGGCGGCGAAGCGGCGGCTGGAAGCATCGTCGGAACCGGGCAAGCCGAACAGCTTGGCCATTTCCTCATTTTCCTTGCGCTTGGCTGCGATGCGGTCGGCCTGATCCTTGTCGAAATCAGCCTTGGCCTTTCCCAGTTCCACCTTAGTGCAAGGGCGCGCGTCTTCGTCCGGCTCCGCTGAATCGTCCGTCATTGCCGATGTTTCGACATGGCCGTCCTTGAAACATTTCAGTTTCTTGTCCGACCAGGGTTCGGCCGCCGCGCCCTTCTCTTCCGGCATTTGCAGGACGATTTCGCCCTTATAGTCGAGCACGAACGTGCCGGCCTTGTTGAGCGCCAGGTTTGACGTGAATTTGCCCGGTCCCCACAGGCAGCCGGTCAGCACCAGCGGGGCCACCGCCACCGCGACCATTTTCCCCCAGTTCCGCATGCCTGACCCCCTTTGGCTGAGGCCTACTTGGGCCTGCCCGAAAACCCTGCTTCCTTGCGCAGCGCATCGCCGTCGAGGACGTAGCCGTCCATCACGACCTGATCGACGTGACGAAGGTTGCCGACATTGGCCTCGACGTCGCCGTCGACCAATAGCAGGTCCGCCTCTTTGCCGACAGCGATCGATCCGGTCCGCTTGTCCGCCTTGACGTTGCGGGCAGCGTCGATGGTGGCCGTGGCCAGCGCTTCGCCCGGGGTCATGCCGCCCTGGACATAGAGTTCAAGCTCGCGGACCAGCTCCATGCCCTGGCCATCGGTACCGGCGACGATCGGTACGCCCGCCTTGCGCATGACCGCGACATATTCGGTCATATGCTTGAAGCTGGCCTGCGTCTCTTCCCGCGTGGTTCCTTCCGGCAGCGGAATCGGCCCCGACTTGAAGCCGCGCTCGGTCGCCGGCGGCAGCGTTCCGACATAGGCGGTATAGGCCGGCGAGACCTTGCCCGCCTCGGACGTCAGCACGCCTTCGACCACGACCAGCGTCGGATCGACTGCGATATGCTTCTCGGCCAGCGTTTTGATGACGGTCTTGGTCGGCTCGGCATTAAAGTCGACGTCCTTGAAATATTTGCCCGGGCCGGTCATCCGCAGCGTCGTGTTGGACTTGGCGACAACGTCATCCGGCATTGCCTGCATCGTCGCGAAGTAGATGTGGGTGATCTCGTCATAGCCGGCATTGACCGCGTCCAGCGTCCGCATACCTGCCGGTATATGACCGTGCACATGCAGCCCGAGCTCATGGGCGAGCTTGGCGGCCGGAGGGATCCATGCTGGATCCATTGACGTATAGAATTTCACGGCGGTGAGGTTAGCAGCCTTGATCTTCCGCACCGCGGCGAGCGTTTCCTCAAGGCTCGAGACGGCAAGGCTGCCCTGCGCCGCCAGCGGCCCCTTTCGATCGACGATGACCGAATCGAATTGCTCGGGGCCGACCAGCTGGCCCTTGGCCCGGCGGTCGCGCTGCGACACGGCCAGCTCAATGCTTCCGCCGGGGTTGCGCGCGGAGGTTACGCCCAGCGCCACTTCGCTCAGCGCATTGAAATCGTCTGACACGTGCATGTGGCTGTCCCACAGGCCCGGGACGAGGGTCTTTCCGGCGCCGTCGATGACCCGCGCGCCGGCGGGGAGCTTGGGCCGCGCCGTGCCGACGCTGATGATCTTGCCGCCCGACACGACCACGTTTTGGCCGGCGACGAACCGCTCCTTATCGGCATCGTAAATCTTGACGTTGCGGAACAGCACGGGCCGGTGTGAACCCGGCGTCAGCAGGCGCTTGGCAATCGCCGGTGTCAGCTCGGCAATCGCAGCCTCCTGGGCGGCGATCATCGGCTTCAAATTGGCTTCATAGCCTTCCGGCACCATCCCCAGTGCACCGACATAACCGAACAGCCGCCCATCGCCGAACAGCCAGACCGGCGCCGGAGACTGTCCGGTCCCCTTGAGGAAATATAGCTTGACCGTCTGGTTGCCTTTGGGCCCCGTCGCGCTGAACGTCGTGCCCGACGGCTCGAGCGTACCATGACCGGATGGAAGCAGGTCCGCCCCTTTCGGGCCGGCCTTGAGGTACAATGGGATCAGCGCATCGCCCGACAGGAAGGTCCCGCCAAAGGTATTGTAGACCGCTGCCCCAGCGGGCGCTTGTCCTTCATCGACCGAGGTTGTCCAGCGGCCGGTCCCCTGGTCGATGCTGTAGGTCTCGGCTGAATCGCCGCTTGGCGTGACGCCGCGGACCGTGAAGCCAACCGGCCGGCCGCTGGCGTCGAACGTCACCACCTCATCCTGCTCGAACACCAGTCCGCGAAGCAGGATGGATTCGCGATAGGCGATGCTCCCGTCCGGAAGCGCCCAGCGCCATTCGTCGCCGTGCTTGCCGGCTTCGGAAACGACCACGAAATGCTCGGCAGTCGCCGGCGGGACGAGCAGCTGCTCCTTCGGCACTGGTGCGGCGGATAGAGCGGCAGGCGAAACGGCAAGGCAAAGCGCGATCAACGCACGGCGAACGGTCATCTGGGCGACTCCCCCGATATTGAAGGGGCGCACCCTGCGAGCAGCGGTTCCACTGCGCAAGCTGCCGTTCGACAAATGGATAAAGGGCGGTGGGGAGGTTCTGTTGCCCGGCCCTCCCCGAGCCGCTGGAATCCCCTTCTGTTGCCCGGTGGGGTCCAACCGCGCTTTAGCTTTGTAACTTTAGACCGTTAGGCCCTCAGTTACGCGGCAAGAGCGAGTGCCTCGTTATCGTTAGCACTTGTGTGAACGAGCCGTTGCGGTGGTCTCATACCGATCGGCAACCAGGCCTTTATTGCACTCGTCGATCCTGTTTCGCCCCCATCAGCAAACCCCGCATAGGCAGGGGCTGGTGGTGGAGGCGCCGGGGTACTGCCCCCCGGGTCCGAAATGCCTATTCCACCCGATATTCTACCGACATAGCCGGTTGCCCAGCCTGCCCAAGATAGGTGTTGGGCCCTTGCGATGCAACCAATTGACAAAATCGGACAGGTTTCGGAACCGTCGTGAACGTGGTTGCGTTGGAACCGGTCACGTGAGGCTGGCAAGTATGCATCACGCTGGAAAAAGGGGATTTTTAATGAAGAAGCTTTCGTTCGCCGTGGTCGGCGCCGCCGCGCTTGCCCTTGCCGCCTGTGGCGGCAAGCAGGAGAATTCGGCCGAGAATGTCAACGAAAACCTGGCCTCGGAAAACCTTGAAGCAGCAGCCAATGAGGCAGCGACCGCCAACGAGACCGATGCGCTGGCCAACCAGGAAGACGCCCTCAATGCAGAGGCTTCCCAGACGCCGGCCGACGATGCGGATGCCAGCGCGGCCAACGTCAACGCGATGTAATCAGCTTTCCCTCCCTTACCGGGGGGCGGATTGGAAGGGCCGGTGGCGAATGGCTGCCGGCCCTTTTCTATGCGCACCGGGCTGCTACGTGAGGCGTATGAGCGACGAAGCCATTCCTGCCGCCACGCTGATCGTATGGCGCGATACCGCCGGCGGCCCCGAGATACTGGTCGTCGAACGCTCGGCCAAAATGGCTTTTGCCGCGGGCGCGATCGTTTTTCCCGGCGGGCGGATCGATGCTGCGGATCGCGAGCTGGCCAGTTCGCTTGGCTATCCGGACGAGGCGGCCAGGATATCCGCTATCCGCGAGACGATTGAAGAGACGGCGGTTGTACCGGCGGTACGGGAAGCGATCGACGCTCCAACCGGCCTGAATTTGCAGCAGGCGCTGATCGGGGGCGCGGATTTCGGCTCGCTGTTGATGGATCACCAGCTTTCGCTCGACCTCGATGCCTTGACTCCGTTCACCCGCTGGATGCCGGCATTCAAACATGCGCGGAAGTTCGACACGCTCTTCTACCTGGTCCGCGCCGCCTCGGGCGACTGGCAGCCGCATCCGCAGCCAGGCGAATGCGAGGCGGCCGAATGGGCCGGCCCGGTGGAATTGCTGGCGCGCATCGAGCGCGGCGAGGCCAGCGCCATCTTCCCGACCAAGCGCAATCTCGAGCGGCTTGCCCAGCATCGCGATCTGGCCGCGGCGCTGGGCGACGCGCGGAGTCACTCGCTCGAGACGATTATTCCGTGGATCGAGGAAATCGGCGGCGAGCCCCATGTCCGCATCCCCGAAGGGCGCGGCTATCCGGTGATATCGGAGCCGCTGGCGACCGCCTTCAGAGCCTGATTCTGCGACTCACCCCAAAAGAATGAGGCCCCGGCGATGCCGGGGCCCCTCCTCATTCGCTCGCCGCGGCTAGAGGCGGCCAGCGAACTAGCTAAGATGCCTCGACAGGTGCTTGTTCATTTCGAACATGGTGCACTTGTCGACGCCAAAGACTTTGCGGAGCTTGTCGTCAGCAAGAATTTCCCGCTTGTTATTCGGGTTTTGCAGGTTGTTCTTGCGAATATGATCCCAAACCTTCGACACGACCTCGCTACGCGGCAGCGGGTTCGACCCGACGATCGCTGCGAGATCCGCCGACGGCTTCACCGGGCGGGCAAGTCCGCCCCCAGCTTTACGACCAGTCCCTTTTGCCATTTGGCCCTCCTGTTGTTCTGGCGCGAAATAGAGCGCGATTCCCCTCTGTACGCAAGGGGTGACACCAATGAATTGTGGTTAATTTGACAGTTATTTGAACGGAACGACGCGATTGGCCGCGTCATGGCCGATATCGGCCCGTCCGGCGAAGGGGATTCCCGACCTCGAACACCAGTCCCGGACGATGGATTCGGCATCGCTGCCGAACACCGGGTCATTGTCCGGGATCTCGCTCATCCGGCCCATCCGGAGCGACGATATACGACGGATTGCCGGGCTGCCGGTCAGGTGGAACATCGCCCGGTCGATGCGATATTCATGCTCGGCGACATCCTCGATCAGAAGCTCGGCGCCGGTGAAATCCGGTTCGATCGGCGTGCCCAACAAGTTGGACAGTACGGTCAGGTTGAACGCCATCGCGCGCTGGCCGCTCTTCACTCCCGGCTCGAGCGCGGATGGGTCCCGCCTTGTCAGCCAGTCCAGCGCGCGATGGATCGCAGCGTCGCCGCCGGAACGGACAACATCCTGGACCATCGGCCCATGCGCCACGTTGAGGCCGGCCTTGTCGAATGCCGCCAACAGAAAGCCGGAGTCTGAATAGCCGAGAAAGGTCTTTGCCCTGGCGGTGGCCGGCAGGTTGGCGGCAGCCGCCACGGCAATGCGGTTGGAGCCGTAGCCACCGCGCGCGAACCAAATTGCGTCAACGCTGTCGTCCGCCATCACCTCGCGCAATGCCTCGAGGCGAGCCGCATCCGGTCCGGCAAAATGACCATCGGACAGGAAGCATTGCGGGTGGATCAGCAGCTCGGCATCGCCGCGCGCGGCCGCAATCGCAGTGAGCGCCTCGGCAGCCTCGGGCTTCAACGTGCAGCTCGGCGCAACGACGGCAATTCGCATTTGGCGAATAGAGCAGCTTTCTCCACGCTTGGGGAGATCAGTAAGCCAATCTTAGCTGTTTGCAGCGATCCAGTGGCGCATGAAAGCATTCCGCCACATGGCGTACCTACCGCTTGCCCTGTTCCTTCTCGGTGCGGCCCCGGCAGTTGAAACCGCCACAAATCCTCACCCTGCGCTGGAGGACTTGGTGATTCCTTCAAACAGTCCTGTGAAATTCCGTGAGTGGCATGAATATGGCTTCGCGCAGTTCGACGGCCGGTTCGTTCTGACGGGCGAGTTCGCGCTGAACATGACGGATAATTGCGAAGGGGCAGGCGAAGACTGCCTCGCACTGGACATCAAACCGGACCTGGCGATTGCATCCCGTCTCCCCCATTGGAAGGATGACGCGGGAGAAATTTGGATCGGCATTACCGGGGAAAAGCAGCTCGTTCAGACGATCGCTTCACCGCGCCAGCGTGCGGCGCTTGTAGCGGGCAAGATTCCGCATGTGACGGGCCGAGTTAGTATTGTCGTCGACGATTTTTCGGCCGGGGGCGACTGTGACTCGCATTGGTACACAGCTCGCTTCGTGAAGCTCGCGCAACCGCCAAAGCTTGCTCTCACAGATGCTTCGGGCGCCGTCGGCTGCTGGGCCTAGCCATTCCACCTGCCCTACAATAGGGCGGTCGCGATGAGTCAATCTAGCTTCTTCTTCTGCGGAATCGGCGGTAGCGGGATGCTTCCGCTCGCCGCCATTGTTCGCGCCGGCGGAGCGCGTGTCTCCGGCTCCGATCGTTCGCTCGACGCCGGGCGGCTGGCCAACAAGTTCGACTATCTGAAGTCGCTGGGCATTGGGTTGGCCCCGCAGGACGGCTCCGGGCTGGACAAGGGCATGACGCTCATCACCTCGGCTGCCGTCGAAGACACGATCCCCGATGTCGTGCGCGCCCGCGAGCTGGGATTGGAGCATCTGACCCGCCCGCAGCTGCTTGCGAGGCTGCTCAACGCCGCGCACAAGAGTGTCGCGGTTGGCGGCACCAGCGGCAAGTCGACGGTCACCGGCATGATCGGCTGGATCCTCCACGCCCTGCATCGCCAGCCGACGGTGATGAATGGTGCGGTGATGAAGAATTTCGTCTCGCCCAGCGCGCCTTTCTCATCCGCCCTGGTCGGTGACCCGGAACTGTTTGTCAGCGAAGTCGACGAGAGCGACGGCTCGATTGCGCTCTATCACCCGAGCGTGGCGGTGCTGACCAACGTCAGCCTCGACCATATGACAATGGACGAGCTGCGCGCCTTGTTCGCCGGTTTCCTCGCCTGCTCGGAGAAGGCGGTACTCAATCTCGACGACCCGGAAACGCGCGCGCTGGCCGAGGCAATGCCGGCGGACAGGCTGATCAGCTATGGCTTCGACAGCCCGGCAGCGACCCTGATCGGACGCAATCTGGAGCTGCTGCCCGACGGCGTCCGCTACACCGTGGAGTTCGGCACGGAGCAGCAGGATGTCGAATTGCACGTTCCCGGCCGCCACAATGCGATGAATGCCCTGGCAGCGCTGGGCGCGGTCCAGGCCCTTGGCATTCCCATGGCGGACGCGGCGCCGGCGCTGGCGCGCTTCGCCGGTCTCAAGCGCCGGCTCGAGACGGTCGGCACCGCGGGCGGCGTCACGGTGATCGACGATTT
>NZ_JAHFPY010000090.1 GCF_023266535.1 Sphingomonas sp.
GCACGACCCAGCCGATCAATGCGATTTTCCGGCGCGCGTTCGAGCGGGCGGGCTTGCCCTATTTCAACCCACACAGCTTCCGCGACATGCTGGTGCGCCACGCTATGGGGTTGGACCTGCCGGCGGAGACAATGAAGGCCTGGTCGCAGAACCTTGGCCATGCCGACGTACTGACCACGTTCACCAGTTATGGCCAATTGCCCGCGCATCGGCAGGGGGAGTTGATACGGGCGCAAGGTCAGCCGCGCCGGCATGACACACTCAGTGATCCAAATGTCATCGCACTGATCGCCGCAATTCGGGGATCTGGATGCCCGCATTGATCCGGGGCGAACCGGTTGGGGAATTGGCCAACCAAATGCGAACAAAAAATCTGGGCTGACTTGTTTCGACGGGGGCCTTTTTGGGGGCTTTTTCGTATTGGTCAGGAAAATACTATATTATTATCAACTACGTAGGCAAGTTATTCGAGTCCTCTCCTGGCACCATCATCGCGCACAGGATGTGCGGGGCACATCCGAGCAAGACGATCAACTCAGCCCCTCCAAAACTAGTCGCCTCCATCTGCTCGTCCGGCGTCGAGATCTCTTTTCAACATTGACACTAATTAACTTATTAGTTAAATAGCTGGTCGATGGACAAGGTTTTCGAAGCACTGGCATCGACGCCCAGGCGCAAGATCCTCGCCTATCTGTCGGAAGTGGACCTGACCGCGGGCGAAGTCGCCGCGCGGTTCGACATGAGCAAGCCGGCAATTTCGAAGCACCTCCAGATCCTCGAGAATGCCGGACTGGTGAAGAGCGAGAAGCGCGGACAGTTCGTCCATTATTCGCTCGTCCCCGACAATCTGACCAACACGCTCAACGGCTTCGTCCAGCGGCTTTGCCCAGTTTCCACGCCGCTCAGGCGTGAGAGTGCGGCCTTGCGAAAAGAGCGTTCCAGCAAATCCAGAAAATAGGGGGTGGCGATGCAGCTGGTGTCGGGATCGGAGCGAATCATCGCCGGCGCCAATTGCGATCCCGTCCAGGGCAGGGTGCGATGGGCCCTGGCCAAGTCGCTGTGGATCGGCGCGATGACCGCATCCGCGCTGGTCCTCGGCCCACTCCATTTCACCTGGGGCGCCTTTGCCCTCTTCATCGTCACTTGCGGTATAACGCTGTGCGCCGGCCATTCGGTCGGAATGCACCGCCGGCTGATCCACAACAGCTTCGCCTGTCCGCTCTGGCTCGAATATCTCTGCGTCTATCTCGGCGTTTTGGTCGGCATGGCCGGCCCGATCGGCATGATCCGGCTGCACGACATGCGTGATTGGGCGCAGCGCCAACCCGCTTGCCACGATTATTTCGCCCATCGGGCAGGCTTCTGGCGGGATGGCTGGCACCAGCTTCATTGCCGTCTCGACTTGAGGAGCCCGCCCGAGTTTTTGCTTGAACGGCGTCTGGCGAACGATCGTGTTTACGCCTGGATGGAGCGGACTTGGATGCTCCAGCAGCTGCCATGGGCGCTGCTTTTCTTCGCGATCGGCGGAATGCCCTGGCTCGTTTGGGGTGTCGCCGCCCGTGTCGCCGTCTGCGTGACGGGCCACTGGCTAGTCGGCCATTATGCACACCGCGAGGGCGGCCAGACCTGGGTCGTTAGCGGCGCTTGCGTCCAGGGCTATGACGTCAAGCTCGCCGGCCTGATCAGCATGGGGGAGAGCTGGCACAACAATCACCATGCCTTTCCCGGTTCGGCCAGGCTCGGTCTGGAGCCCGGCCAGGTTGATCTTGGCTGGATGCTGCTCGTGGCGTTCGCGCGCGTCGGCCTGGCCTGGAATATCGTGACGCCCGACGAATTGCCCCACCGGCCGGCACTCCGGCGGGTGGCCGAACGCGGCGAGGGCTGCCCGCTGCTGGCCCGGCTGTTGGCGGAGGCCTAGCCAATGGCAGAACGCCGCGGCGTCGGCCAATGGCTCGCTGAAGCTAGCCGGACCAAGACCTTTCAGGTTGTTGTCGGCACCTTGTCCGGCGTGGCGATCATCGTCCTCGCCGTCGCCATTTCGGCCCTTGTGTTCCACGCCTATGGCTGGGGCCTGTTCGTCCTGACGCCATTCGTGGTGGGCATAACCACAGGCTTTCTTGTCAACCGTCATGAGTTGCAGAGCATGAAGGCGACCAACGGGCTCGTGCTGCTATCCGCCGCCCTCGGCTGCTTTGGGCTGATCCTGTTTGCACTCGAAGGGCTGATCTGCCTGATCCTGGCGTCGCCGTTGGGTGCGCTCGCCGCCATTGCTGGAGGTGCGGTTGGTCGAAGGGCCGCTCGGATCGGCAAGGACCCTATGGGACCCATCTACTGTGTTGCCCTGCTGCCGGCGATGTTCATGGTCGATGCGGCCTTTCCCCCGACAACTACATTTCCCACCAGCGAAAGCATCATCGTCGAAGCCGCAGCACCGAAGGTCTGGGACGCGGTGATTAGCGATGAGCTGATTCAAGTGCCGCCCACACTCGCCGGGCGGCTGGGGCTCGCCTATCCGCAGCGGGCCCACCTGTCAGGCAGAAGGGTGGGGGCCGTTCGCACCGGCTATTTCTCCACGGGAGAAACGCGTGAACAAGTCACGAACTGGGACGAAGGCAGGTCGCTGGGCTTCATGGTCCTCACCCAGCCACCCGCAATGAAGGAAATGAGTCCCTACCAGCGGGTCCACGCCCCTCACGTGAACGGATATTTCGAAACCGGAGAGACCCAGTTCCTGCTCGAACCGCTCGGGCCGCAAAGAACCCGCCTGACCATCCGCGCCGCCCACCGCCTCAAAATTGATCCGATCATCTATTGGGAACCGATCGCCCGCTGGGCGGCCAGCAGCAACACCCGCCGCGTGCTGCAAGACCTCAAGCTGAAGGCGGAAACCGACGCCAGCTGACAGTAGATCTCAAACCCGCGCCAGCGCGTCCTTCCAGCCGGCCAGCCTGCGCTCGCGCTCGGCATCGCCCATCCTGGGCTCGAAAATCGTCACTGCACCCCGCATCGCCCGGGAAGCGGCCTCCAGATCGGAATGGATCCCGGCCCCGACCGCCGCCAGCATCGCCGCGCCGAGCGCGGTCGTCTCGATGAACTCGGGCCGCTCGACCGTGAGGTCGAGCATGTCGGCCAAATCCTGGGCCAGCCAGTCATTGCACACCATGCCGCCGTCGATCTTCAGCCGGCCCCAGCGCACCCCGTCGGCGGCATAGGCGGTCATCAAATCATGGACCTGGTGCGCCTGCGCCTCCAGCGCGGCACGGACGATATGCGCCCTGGTCGTCGCGAAGCTGATCCCGCTGATCGCCCCGCGTGCTTCCGGCCGCCAGTAGGGCGCACCAAGCCCGGATAGGGCGGGGACCATATAGCAGCCGCCATTGTCGGCGACCGACCGCGCCAGCACCTCGCTTTCGGCGGCAGTGACGATCAGCCCGACGCCATCCCGCAGCCATTGCATCAGGCTACCGGCGACAAACACGCTGCCTTCCAACGCGTAAGCGCGCCCGCCGCCGACCTGGCTGAGCACGGTCGCCAGCAGGCGGTTGGCCGAGTGCGGGGGCGCATCGCCGCTGTTGGTCAGGATGAAGGCGCCGGTGCCAAAGGTCGCCTTGGTGTCGCCGGGCGCGAGGCATCCCTGGCCAATGGTCGCCGCCTGCTGATCGCCGGCCACGCCGCAGATCGGGATGGGCGCACCGAACAGGGCGGGGTCGGTTTCGGCCAGCGCGCCGCAGCTATCGACGATCCGCGGGAGACTGGCGGGATCGATGTGGAACAGGGTGCACAACTCCTCGTCCCAATCGCGGCCGTCCAGCGCCATCAGCATCGTCCGGCTGGCGTTGGTGGCGTCGGTGATGTGGGCCGCTCCGCCGCTGAGCTTCCAGATCAGCCAGCTGTCGATCGTCCCGAACGCCAGCCGCACGCCGGCCGCAACAGTCTCCGGCCGGTTCTTGAGCATCCACTCCATCTTGGACGCGCTGAAATAGGGGTCGAGCAGCAGGCCGGTCCTGGCCTGCACCATGGCTTCATGGCCGGCCGCCTTGAGCTCGGCGCAGCGCTCGGCCGTCCGCCGGTCCTGCCAGACTAGCGCGGTGCCGATCGGCTCGCCGGTCGACTTGTCCCAGGCGACGACCGTCTCGCGCTGGTTGGTGATGCCGATCGCGGCGATGTTGGCCGCTCCGCCCGCCGCATCGACCATCTCCCGTGTGACTGCCAGCGTGTTGGTCCAGATTTCGGCGGCATCATGCTCGACATGGCCGGGCGCCGGATAGTGCTGGGTCAGCGGCCGCTGCGCCGAACCGGCGACCGACCCGTCGGGCCGGAACAGCATCGCCCGGGTTGAAGTCGTCCCTTCGTCGATCACCAGCAGGCAATGCTGGCTCATTCGGCGTTTCTCATCCGCTCGCGAACCATTTCGAATACCGAAGGATAGAGCGGGCTGGCGAACTCAACGCCCGCCTCCCATTCCTTGACCCAGCAGACCGTGCCCTGAATCGTTTCGATGCCGGGAAGGGAGATCCACACCGTGTCGTCTGCTTTCACCCGAACCGGTGCCTCTACCCGGCATCCCTCTGGCGAGAAGTCGAGGATGTTGACGCGCCAGCGATGCTCGCCGGCGCGGCGAAATTCAATGTCCGCACGAAGCGGCACGCGCTCCGCCCGGCGCGGGTCTTCCTTGTCGCTCATGGGTCCGTACCCCTTGCGTTCCGAGCCTACTACGACCCTAACCGCGATTGGTGCCGATGCGAAGAGCCTCCTGTCGACCTTCGGTCCGTTACGGTCTAGCCTGCCTGCGATGCCGCTTTATGAGATCGACGGTACTGCACCGACATTGGGCGAAGGAGCCTGGGCGGCCCCTTCCGCGGACCTGATCGGCGACGTGCGGCTCGGGGCTCGGGCCAGCGTCTGGTTTGGCGCCGTGATCCGGGCCGACAACACCCCGATCATCCTTGGGGACGAGACCAATTTCCAGGATGGCGCCATCGGCCATAGCGATCCCGGCGCGCCGCTGACGCTGGGTGCACGGGTGACCGTCGGCCATCAGGCGATCCTCCATGGCTGCACCGTCGAGGACGAAGCGCTGATCGGCATGGGCGCGCGGATCCTCAATGGTGCGGTGATCGGAGCACAATGCATTGTCGGCGCCGGGGCACTGGTAACCGAGGGCAAACTATTCGAGCCGCGCTCGTTGATTGTCGGCTCGCCGGCCCGGGCGGTGCGGCAGCTCAGCGATGAGCAGGTCGCGCTGCTCCGGATGTCGGCGGCGCATTATGCCGAAAAGGCCGAGCGCTATGCCGCTGGCCTCAAGTTACATCGCTGACACTTGAAAGGCCTTGGCGGCGAGGACCATTTCCGGATCATGATCGACATTAGACCCTTCAACTCGCTGGGCCACGCCAACCACGGCTGGCTCGATGCCCGCCACCATTTCAGCTTCGCCAACTATCATGAGCCGGCCCGTATGGGCTGGGGCGCGATCCGCGTGTGGAACGACGATCGCATCGCCGCGCGCTCCGGCTTCCCGCCCCATCCGCACCGTGACATGGAAATCATCACCTATGTCCGGACCGGCGCGATCAGCCACCAGGATTCGATGGGCAACAAAGGCCGCACTGGGGCTGGTGACGTCCAGGTGATGAGCGCTGGCAGCGGTGTCACCCATGCCGAATATAATCTGGAGGGCGACGAGACGACGCTGTTCCAGATCTGGGTCGAGACCGACAAGCCCGGGACCCAGCCGAGCTGGGGCATGATGCCTTTTCCCAAGGAGGCCCGCGACGGCAGCTTCCAGCTGCTTGCCAGCGGCGATGCGGACGACGGTGCGCTGACCATCCATGCCGACGCCAAGGTTTTGGGTGCCACTTTGGAAGCGGGCAAGAGCATCAGCTACGAGCCCGATCCGGCGAGACACCTCTATCTCGTTCCGTCGGCCAGGGTGCGGATCAACGGAGTCGAGGCCAACGCCCGCGACGGGGTCGCGATCACCGGCGAACAGCGGGTGACGATTGAAGCCGACGCCGACGCCGAATTGGTTCTGGTCGACGCGCGTTAAGGCTCCGCTCAACTTGGAAGCGCTTGTGTCGCCGCAGGTTTCTCGCCAATAGCGGCGGCGCAAGTGTGGCGCCGAGAACGGCGGGCACGCTCATCCAGCAGGGCGGGGGAGAATGACGGCAGGTCGCCGCGTGACAATGCAGGCTTTGGGCGGACTTGCCGCGGCGATGATGCTTGCGGCGCCGGTGGCCGCGCAAAATGCCGCCGCGCCTGCCGCGGTGACGGCTGCTCCGCCTGTATCGACTGACACGGTTGGCCCTTCGCAGCTGCAGAATTTCAACCTCCAGGGCACGGTGACGCGCCCGGCCGAGCGTTCCACTTCTCCGGCGGTGGCCGCTCCGGCACAGCCCCAACTGGTACCGCCGGCCACCAGTAATGCGGTGCCGGCGCAGGCCGATCGCGGACCCGCCGCGGGACCGCCATCGGTGCGGACCAGGCCGGCAGTCTCGACTTCGCAGGCGCCGATCGCGGCGGCGCCGACGGCGACAATCGCCGATGCCGCTCCGCCGTCGCTGCCGCTTGAGGTCAAGACCGGCGCGGCGCCGCAGACCGAGGACGTCGCCGCAACGCCGCCTGCCGCCAGTTTGGCGGGATCACAATCCTTCTTGTCCTGGCCCTGGCTGGCCGCGCTGATCGCGGTGATCGGTGGCGGCGTATTCATCGCCTGGAATCGCCGCGGCAAGAGCCGCCGTCAGGCCGACCCGGGCCGCGTGGCCTTCGCCGGGCTGGTTCCCGATACCGAGGTTGAGCCGGCACCCTTTCCGCCGGCCCGTCCTCGCCCCGACCCGGTACCGCCGCGGGCCCAGCCGGCTCCGCGACCCGATCCGGTTCCCGCGCCGGCGCCGAAGCCTGCGACCAAACCGGCCGACGATGGGCTGGTCAGGTCGACCGGGCTCAAGCCCGAGCTCAATTTCCAGTTCAAGCCGGATCGGGCGGTGATCACCGATCACGAGGTGCTGCTCCAGTTCGACGTGGTGTTGACCAACAGCGGCGCCGCGCCGGCCCGTGATGTGCTGGTCGAGGCCAAGCTGGTTCCGGCCCATGCCGGCCAGGATCAGGAAATCGCAGCCTTCTTCGAGCAGCCTGAAGCGACCGGCGACCGAATGGCGGGCATCCCGCCGCTCGGAAAAGTATCGCTCAAGAGCGCGGTCCGCCTGCCCCTCGATCAATTGCACAGCTTTGAGGTCGACGGCCGCAAGCTGTTCGTGCCCCTGATCGCGTTCAACATCCTGTTCCGGGGCGGTGGCGGGGAAGGCCAGGCGTCAGCCAGCTTCCTGGTCGGCCGCGGCAATGACGGTGACGAGAAACTGGCGCCGTTCCGGCTCGACCTTGGTCCGCGCGTCTTCCGCGGCCTTAGTGCCCGGCCCCACAGCATGGGGCTCGCCAGTTAGAGCGCTGTTCCGACGCTATTATAGCTATGCCAGGCCAGGACCGCTGCCGCACCGCGGTGGGGTCGCCATTTCTCGCCCAACTCGCGCAACTGCTTCTCAGTCGGCTTTCCATCGAGGCCCAGCAGCTTGCCAATCTGAATTTGCACGGCGAGGTCCCCTGCAGGCCAGACGTCGCCGCGCCCTTCAGCGAACAGCAGGTAAATCTCCGCCGACCAGCGGCCAATGCCCTTGATCTGGACCAAATGGGCAATGGCTTCCTCGTCATCCTCGGGAAGGTGGGCGAGGTTGAGTTCGCCCGACAGCACCAGTCCGGCCAGGCTGCGGAGATAGCCGGCCTTCTGGCGCGACATGCCGGCCTCGCGCATTTCCTCGTCGCTCGCCGCGAGCAGGATCTTCAGATTCACGGGCTGGCCGAATTTGGCGGTCAGCTTGTTCCACATCGACCGAGCCGCAGCGACGCTTACCTGCTGGCCAACAATGGTCCTGAGCAGGGTCTCGACTCCCGGTTCGCTGACTCTTGGATCAGGGCGGCCATGGTCCTTTAGCACCTTGGCAAAGGCTTCCTCTCGTTCCGCCAAGGCATCGAGGCTTTGGTGAAGGGAATCGACCGTACGGACCATCAGGCGACACTCGCAGCGTAAAGTGCGACCGCGGCCGCGTTGGAGACGTTGAGGCTTTCCACGTCCTGCGTAATTGGGAGCCGCGCCAGCGCATCGCAATGCTCGCGCGTGTTTGACCGCATTCCCGGCCCTTCGGCGCCCAGCACCAGGGCAACCCGTGGCGGCCCGAGCGCATCCTTGAGGTCGGTCGTGGCCTCGCCAGCCAGGCCGATCCGCCAGAAGCCCGCTTCGGCGATTTCCTCAAGAGCGCGGGCAAGGTTGACGACGCGCGCCCAGGGTACCCGCTCCAGCGCGCCGGATGCCGCCTTGGCCAGCGCGCCGCCTTCCGGAGGCGAATGGCGATCCTGGGTGACAATGCCGACCGCGCCAAAGGCGGCCGCCGAACGGAGGATCGCACCAACATTGTGCGGATCGGTCACTTGGTCGAGCACCAGCAGCACGGCCTTGTCCGGCGCATCGGCAAGCAGGTCGCCCAGCCAGACATCCTCGAGCGGCTCGACCTCGATCACTACGCCCTGGTGCGGTGCGTCATTCGGAACCATCCGGCCAAGATCGGGCGCTTCCGCCCGCATCACCGGCACTTCGTTGGGAAACCGCATGAAGTCCGCGGCTTCTTGCGTCGCCCAGGCCTTCAGCACCCTACGATCGGGATTGTCGAGCGCCGCGGCAACGGCGTGCTTGCCCCAGAATCGTGGACGATTCGGGTTGCCGCCGCTCTTGCCTTTGTTTTTCCGCGCCATCGGCCAGCCCATGCGTCGGCGGCTTGCCTCAGGCAACCCCTTCCGCATCCAGCGCATAGCCGGCCGAGCGGACCGTCCGGATGAGGTCGGGCTCGCCCAGCGCGAGCCGCAAACGGCGGATGTGGACGTCGACCGTCCGTAGCTCGATGTCCTCGCTGTGCGGCCAGACCGTCTCCAGCAGCTGCTGGCGCGAGAAGACCCGCCCCGGATTTTCGAGGAAATGGCGGAGCAGCCGATATTCGGTCGGCCCGAGCTGGATCGACTGGGCATCCCGGCGCACGCGGTGGGCAACCAGGTCCATCTCCAGCCCGGCATAGGACAAGGCTTCGGCGGCCAGCGCCGGACGCACCCGGCGGAGCACGGCGCCCGCGCGGGCAACCAGTTCCTTGGGACTGAACGGCTTGGTCAGATAGTCGTCGGCACCGGTTTCGAGCCCGCGAATCTTGTCGTCTTCCTCGCCGCGCGCGGTCAGCATGATGATCGGCACGTTGGCGGTCGCCTGGCGGCGGCGCAGGCGGCGGCAAACCTCGATCCCGCTGATCCCCTCGATCATCCAGTCGAGCAGGACCAGGTCCGGCTTGACCTCGTCGGCCAGGATCAGCGCTTCCTCGCCGTCACCGGTGCGCGTGACGGCATAGCCGGCCCGGTCGAAATGAAACGAGACCAGCTCGGCCAGCGCTCGATCGTCCTCGACCAGCAACAAGCGTTTGGGGAGCATCGCCACCTCAGTCCAGGTCCGCCAGTGAGTCCGGCCCCTTGGGGCGGTCGACATAATATTGGCCGGTCGCAGCATAGTAGACCATTTCGGCGATATTGGTGGCATGATCGCCAACCCGCTCGACGTTCTTGGCGATGAACAGCAGGTGCGCCGACTGTCCGATATTGTGCGGCTTTTCCATCATATAGGTCAGCAGAGTGCGGAAGATGGAGTTGTAGAAGTCGTCGACCGCCCGGTCGCGTTCGATCACGCGTTCGGCGGCTTCGGCGTCGCGCTGGACAAAGGCGTTGAGCACGTCATGGACCATCTCGGTCGCCATCCGGCCCATCTCCGGAAGCAGTGA
>NZ_JAHFPY010000091.1 GCF_023266535.1 Sphingomonas sp.
GGGCATTCCGCTGCAGCGATTCGACATGTCCGAATATATGGAGCGCCACTCGGTCAGCCGGCTGATCGGCGCGCCGCCGGGCTATGTCGGCTACGACCAGGGCGGCTTGCTGACCGACGCCGTCGACCAGCATCCCCATTCGGTCTTGCTGCTCGACGAAATCGAGAAGGCCCACCCCGACCTGTTCAACATCCTGCTTAGCGTCATGGATCATGGCAAGCTGACCGACCATCACGGCAAGACAGTCGATTTCCGCAACACCATCCTGATCATGACCACGAATGCCGGCGCCGCCGACATGGCCCGCGAGAGCATCGGCTTCGGCGCGATGACCCGCGAGGATGCGCAGGAGGATGCAGTCAAGAAGATGTTCACGCCTGAGTTCCGCAACCGGCTGGATGCGGTGGTGCCGTTCGCCTACCTGCCGCCGGCGGTGGTCGCCCGCGTGGTCGACAAGTTCATCCTCCAGCTGGAGCTGCAGCTGGCCGACCGCAACGTCCACATCGAACTGGACGACGAGGCGCGGGCGTGGCTCACCACCCGCGGCTACGACAAGCTCTATGGCGCGCGGCCGATGCAGCGGCTGGTGCAGGAGAAAATCAAGCAGCCGCTGGCCGAGGAACTGTTGTTCGGCAAGCTGGTCGATGGCGGCGAGGTTAAGGTGCGCATCAAGGATGGCGCACCGTCGTTCGAGATGATTCCGGCCCCGCCCAAGCCGCCCAAGGGCAAGCCCCCAGTGCCGCCCAAGGCAGCTAAGAAGCCGGCCAGGAAGAAGGCCGGCGGCGAGGCTCCAGCGGCGGAATAGTCAGAAGAGCAAGGGGCCGGGAGGAAGCCTCCGGCCCCTTTTCCTATTTCCCCGTGTCTCCGGACGCGAGATAGTTCGGCGTCATTCCCGTCGATGCGGCAGGCGACGCCTTGGGCGGCTGTTGCAGCAGCTTGAGATTGAACTTTTCCTGGAACTGGCAGCCGAACTGCGTGCCCTTGATCCATCTCACTTTGGCCTCGAGCAGGCTGCCGACGCCAATGTCCAGCTGGACCATCTTGCCGACCGGCATTTCCTCGCGGCATTCGACCAGCGCGCCGCCGCTCGAGATATTCCTGAGGCGCGCGCCCAACACCTGGCCCTCGTAATGCAACAGCGCGGCCCGGATGATCCGGATGCGCGGTTCGCGCGGCGGCAATTGGGCCGGCAGCGCCGCAGTACCTTTCGCGGCGAGCTCTCGGGCTTCCTCAGGTGGCGTCGGCTTGCCGAACAAATAGCCCTGGACCAGCGAGCAGCCGAGGCTGCGGATCAGCGCCAGTTCTTCGTGGGTTTCGACGCCTTCCGCAGTGGTCTGCATCTTGAGGTCGGAGGCAAGCCCGACCATCGCCCTGATGAGCGCGGCATTACGGCTCGTCGGGTCAGACGCGCCGCTGACGAACGACCGGTCGATCTTGATCTTGTCGAACGGCACCCGCTGCAAATAGCTGAGGCTTGAATAGCCGGTTCCGAAATCGTCGAGCGCGAGCTTCACGCCAATCGCCTTGAGGCCGTCAATCATTTCATGGACGTGATCGTCATTATTGAGGAACACGCCCTCGGTAATCTCGAGCTCGAGCTGTCGGGCGTCCAGCTGCGTATCGTTGAGCACCATCCGAACGATCGTCGGCAGGGCGTGCGACTTGAACTGGATCGGCGACAGATTGACTGCCACCGTGATGTGCTTCGGCCAGTTTACGGCCTCTGCGCAGGCGGTCCGCAGCACCCATTCGCCGATCTCGTTGATCAGGCCGATTTCCTCGGCCAGCGGGATGAAGTCCACCGGACTGACCAACCCGCGCTCGGGGTGACTCCAGCGAATCAGCGCCTCGAAGCCGGTGACCTCTTCGCTCGATGCGTCGACGCAGGGCTGGTAGGCCAGCCACAGTTCGCCCTTTTCGAGCGCGACTCGAAGATCCGATTCCATCAGCTGCCGCTGGCGCGCGGCCTCGTGCATATCCAGCGCGAAGAACCGGAAACACCCCTTACCGGCGGCCTTGGCCGCGTAAAGTGCAAGGTCGGCGTCGCGGATCAGATCATCCGAGGTGCGGTCGTCATAATCCGACGTGACGATTCCGATCGACGTGCCGATCGACACTGCGGTGCCATTGATTGTGTAGGGCCGCGACACGCTGTCGATGATGCCCTGCGCCAGCTCAGACAATTCGGCCTGGGATGAAAGGCTGGGCATCACGACCTGGAATTCGTCGCCGCCAAGGCGACCGACCTGCCCCTTGTCGCCGACCTCGTCCGTCAGCCTCAGGGCCACCAGCCGCAGCAACGTATCGCCCGCCGGGTGACCGAGCGTATCATTGACCGCTTTGAAGCGGTCGAGATCGAGCAGGAAAACCGAACAGCGATGCTTCCGGCGAACCGCGCCGACCAGCGCGTCGTCGAGCGCGCGGCGCAACGCTTGCCGGTTGGCAAGGCCGGTGAGCGCATCCTGGCGCGCCAGGCGGTCGAGCTCGACTTCAGACTGCCGCATCCTGGTCAGGTCAGACGCGAAGCCGCGGAAGCCGAAAAAGTGGCCGAGATCGTTGTGTACCGGCCGGCCCGTGATCGACCACCAGGTCTCGTTCTTGGTCTTGGCGCGGACGATCAGGTCCTGGAAGGCGACGTGCGAGGATAGATAGAAGCCGAGGGTCCGCTCGGATGCCGCGGCGCCATCCTCGGTGTCGGTGGTCGTGAGGTCGGTAAAGGGGCGGTCGAGGAGGTCGGCGGGCTCACGCCCCAGTGTCCCCGCAACGCTGTCGCTGATGTAAGACAAGACGCCGTCGCGAGTGGTCTCCCAAAACCACCCTTTTCCGCTGCTTTCAAACTCTTCGAGCAGCTTGTCGGCGCGCGATTCCTGCGGGCGCGATTCAGCCTCCGCAGAATTGTTGCCGCTCCTGAGCAGTCGCCGGAAGTTCCCCACAAATCCTCCTTGGACGTGGGGATTGCCCGATTTTGCTTTAAATTCCGTTAGGGATGCCCACTCCGGTCATTTTTCTTCTTCCAGCGCCCCCGAGCGGGTCCTCCATCATTGCGCCGGAATCTCGAGCTTCGGCTTAAATTTTTCCGCTTCCTCCGAGCCCTTGGTGGCGTCGCCTTCGCTATAGCTGTGCGCTCCCGTACCGGCGAGCGCCCCACCCTGGACTATCAGATACTCGTCGCGGATCGGGCGGCCTTCGAAGAAGCATTCGAGGATCTCGCGCGTCCCGGCGGCGTAGCGCGCCTGGGCTGACAGGCTCGAGCCCGAAATATGCGGCGTCATCCCTTCATGCGGCATGGTGCGCCAGGGATGATCGCGCGGCGCCGGCTGCGGGAACCAGACGTCGCCGGCATAACCGGCCAGGTGGCCGCTGGCGAGCGCCGCGGCAACGGCCTCGCGATTGACGATTTTCCCCCGCGCCGTGTTCACCAGATAGGCGCCGCGCTTCATCTTCGCGATCATCGCGGCATCGAACAAATTGTCAGTCTCTGGATGCAGCGGGCAATTGATCGTGACGACGTCACAGACGCTGATCATCTCGACCACGCTGTCGTGCCATGTGACTCCCAGGTCCAGCTCATCCTGGTCCGGCAGCCGGTGCCGGTCGAAATAATGGAGATGCATGTCGAACGGCTTGAGGCGGCGGAGCACGGCGTGGCCGATCCGCCCAGCCGCGACCGTGCCAACGTGCATGCCTTCCACATCGTAAGAGCGCTCGACGCAATCGGCGATGTTCCATCCGCCGTTCCGCGCCCAGTCATGTGACGGCAGGTAATTGCGCACCAGGCTGAGGATCATCATCACCACATGCTCGGCGACGCTGATCGAGTTGCAGTAGGTGACTTCGGCAACGGTGATGCCGCGGTCGATCGCCGCTTGCAGGTCGACATGGTCGGAGCCGATGCCGGCGGTCAGCGCCAGCTTCAGATTCTTCGCCTTGGCGATGCGCTCGGCGGTCAGATAGGCCGGCCAGAAGGGCTGCGAGATGACCACGTCGGCATCGACCAGTTCCCGCTCGAACACGCTATCCGGACCGTCCTTGTCGGACGTGACGATGAAGGTGTGGCCATTGTCTTCGAGATAGTCGCGCAGCCCGAGCGCGCCCGAGACGCAACCCAGCAGCTGGCCGGGCGTGAAATCGATCGCTTTCGGCGTCGGCAGCGGCGTCCCGTCCGGATATTCGCGAAGCTTGGGAATATCATCCCGCGCATAGCGCAGCGGCATACCGTCGATCGGGTCGTCGTAGAGGACGCAGAGAATCTTCGCCATGGGTGCCTCTCCATCAAAGGGGGACAGGTCACGCGGTACAGCCGACTGTTGCCGGTATTGGCCGTTTGTCGAACTCCTTAGCAGCTTCCTTGACGGGAACGGAAGGCGGTTCCAAACATTCGCCGCTTCACATCCCTGACGGAGTTTGCCCCCTTGCGCTTCACGCTCGCCCCCCTGTCCCTTGCCGCGCTGCTGCTGGCCGGTACCGCAACCGCTGCCCCCTTCACCTTCAGCGGGGCCCGCATGTCGGCCGACGACAAGACGCTCGGTTCCGACGCATTCGAAGGCCGCGGTGTCGCCACCCCGGCCGAAACCAGGACGGTCGACTATCTGATAAACGGATTCAAAGCCGCGGGCCTCCAGCCGGGCGGTCAGGTCGTCAATGGCAAACGCATCTGGACCCAGGACGTGCCGTTGCTCAAATCCGATCATGTCACCACGCCGGTCGTCGCCGTCACCAGTGGTGGCCAGCCCCTGACGCTGCGTCAGGGCGAAGAGATCGCGGTCCGTGCCCCGACCAATGGCCAGCAGAAATTCTCGATTAATAATGCCCCGCTGCTGTTCGTCGGTTACGGCGTCTCGGCGCCCGAACGCGGCTGGGACGATTTCAAGGGCCAGGACGTCCGCGGCAAGATCCTCGTCCTGCTCGTCAACGATCCCGACTTCGAAGGCGGTGAAGGCAATTTCGGCGGCAAGGCTATGACCTATTACGGCCGCTGGACCTATAAATATGAGGAAGCCGCCCGGCGCGGTGCCGCCGGCGTGATGATCGTCCACGAGGCGCTGCCCGCCAGCTACGGTTGGGCGACGGTCAAGAATTCGAACACCAACACCATGTTCGACATTGTCCGCCAGAATCCGGCCGCCGATCACACCGGCTTCGAAAGCTGGATCCAGCGCGACGTCGCGGTAAAGCTGTTCGCCAACGCCGGCCTCGATTTCGACCAGCTGCGCGCCGCCGCGCGGCGCAAGGATTTCGTGCCAGTCGACCTCAAGGCATCGCTCAACGCCAACATCGACGCCAAGGCCGAGACCATCGTCTCCAAGAATGTCGTCGCGCTGCTGCCGGGCAGCAAGCACCCCGACGAAACGGTGCTTTACACCGCCCATTGGGATCACCTTGGCATCGGCCAGCCCGACGCCAACGGCGACCGCATCTATAACGGCGCGATCGATAACGGCACCGGCCTGTCGCACATCCTCGAGCAGGCGCGCAGCTTCGCCGCCGGGCCGCGGCCGGAGCGCTCGATCGTGTTCCTGGCAGTGACGGCGGAGGAAAAGGGCCTGCTTGGCTCGACCTATTATGCCGCGAACCCCCTCTACCCGCTCGGCAAGACGGTCGGCGTGCTCAACACCGATTCCATGGGCGTGTTCGGCCCGGCGCGCGACTTCTCCATTTCGGGCACCGCCAAGCTCGGCCTGCTCGACGACCTTATCCAGGAAGGCGGCAAGATGGGCCGCACCTTCACGCCCGATCCGCATCCGGAAAGCGGCGGCTTCTATCGTTCCGACCATTTCCCGATGGCCAAGGTCGGCGTTCCCGCCATCTCGTTCAAATCGGGCCTCGACCTGGTCAACGGGGGCACCGCGCGCGGCGAAGCGATTTCGGCCGACTATACCGCCAAGCGCTACCACCAGCCCGACGACGAATGGTTGCCCGACTGGGACTTCAGCGGCATGGTCAACGATGCCGAGCTGCTCCACGCGGTTGGCTGGCGGCTGGCCAATTCGCGCGAGTGGCCCAACTGGAGCGAGGATAGCGAATTCCGCGCTGCCCGCGATGCATCGGCTGCTCAGCGGCAGGAAGCCCCTCAACCGGCTGCCTCCGGCGAGCGAGGATGATTATCCTCCCCTGCCTTTGCAGGGGAGGGGGACCACCTGCAAGGTTGTGGAGGGGCCCCTCCGTCAGGCCTGAGGCCTGCCACCCCCCCTGCAAATGCAGGGGAGGAGAGTTTGTTCTCTTTATGTTCTTGCTGTGCTAGGTGCTGAGTCGGAAGGGAGATCCCACATGACCGACATCATTTTCTACCATAACCCGATGAGCCGCGGGCAGATCGTCCGCTGGATGCTGGAGGAGGTCGGGGCTCCCTACGACACCGAGATTCTCGATTATGCCTCGACCATGAAGGGCGACGAGTATCGCGCCATCAACCCGATGATGAAGGTGCCGGCGATCAGCCACAACGGCCGGGTGGTCACCGAATGCGCCGCCATCTGCGCCTATCTCGCCGACATCTTCCCCGAAGCCGGGCTGGCCCCTCGCGAGGACGAAAAGGCCGACTATTATCGCTGGCTGTTCTTCGCCGCCGGACCGCTGGAGCAAGCGGTGACCAACAAGGCGGCGGGTTTCGAACCAACCGCCGAGCGCAGCCGGATGTTCGGCTACGGCAATTACGACCTGGCGGTGAACACCCTCGCCAGCCACCTTGCCGGCCGCGACTATGTCTGCGGCTCGCGCTTCACTGCCGCGGACGTCTATGTCGGCAGCGCGGTGATGTGGGGCACCCAGTTCGGAACCTTGCCCAAGCTCGATCCCTTCGTCGCCTACGGCGAGCGGCTGGCCGGGCGTGAGGCCTACAAGCGGGGCAAGACCGAGGACACCCAGCTGATCGCGGAGATGCAGGCCGCGGGATAATAGGGAGGACGGCGATGGACGGGGACCGGCTTCAGCAGGCGATCGAGCTTTACGACCGCTTCACTCATGAAGGCATGGACCGGCGTGACTTCTTCGCTCGCATGACCCTGATTGCCGGCAGCGCCGCGGCCGCGACCAGCCTGATCGCCGCGATCGCTGCTTCCCCCGCTGCCGCTACAATTGTGCCGCCCGACGACAGCAGGCTGTTCACCCGCACCGGCTCTCTCGGGAAGGCCGGCCTCAACGGTTATGTCGCAATCAGGAAAGGGCCCCGCAAGGCGCCCGTCGTGATGGTCATCCACGAAAATCGCGGGCTCAACCCCCATATCGAGGATGTCGCGCGGCGGATCGCGCTGGAAGGTTTCATCGCCGTCGCACCCGACTTGCTGACTTCGCAGGGCGGCACGCCGGCAAATGAGGACCAGGCCCGCGAGATGATCGGCAAGGTCGACCTGGGTGCGGCAGTCGCGGCGGCGATCACGACCGGCATAGAGCAGGCCCATTTGCCGCGCGCCAACGGCAGATGGGGCATCGTCGGCTTCTGCTGGGGCGGCGCCTTTGTCGACCGGGTGGCGGTTGCGGCCGGCAGCAAGCTCGATGCCGGCGTTTCCTATTACGGCCCGGCACCCAACCCGCCCGAAGCCGTCAGAGTCGAGGCGCCTCTGTTGCTGCACCATGCCGGGCTCGACGATCGCGTCGCGCAGTCCCTGTTCCCGTTCGTCACTGCACTCCGCGAAGCGAACAAGAAGGTCATTTTCCAGGTCTATGACGGCGCCAACCACGCCTTCAACAACGACACGTCGGCGGAGCGCTACAACAAGGCCGCAGCCGATCTCGCCTGGAGGCGCACCATCCGCTTCTTCCACAAATATCTGGGCTAAAAAAAGGGCCCGGCGGATCGCTCCACCAAGCCCTTCTCAATTGCTTTGCCTGATCCTTAGCGGCGGTCGCCCATGAAGCTTCATGGGCTGGCGGCTACTATCGCCTGTCACCCATGAAGCTCAGCAGGAACTGGAACATGTTGATGAAGTCGAGATAGAGGTTCAGCGCCCCCATGATCGCGGTCTTGCCCAACATGTCGGTGCCCGCGACATAGGCGTACATCGACTTGATCTTCTGCGTGTCATAGGCCGTGAGGCCCGCGAACAGCAGCACGCCGATCGCACTGATCGCCATGGCCATTGTACCTGACTTGAAGATGAGAGCGTTCAGGAACATTGCAGCCAGCAGGCCAAATACGCCCATTATGAGGAACGTTCCCCAGCCCGACAGATCCTTTTTGGTTGTATAGCCGTAAAGGCTGAGCCCGAGGAAGGCCGCCGAGACCGCAAAGAAGGTCTGGGCGATCGACGTGCCGGTATAGAGCAGGAAGATGGTCGACATGCTGAGGCCCATCAGCGTTGCGAACGACCAGAACAAAATCTGCAAGGTAGAGGTCTGCATCCGCTGCTGGCCAAAGCTCATCGCGATGACGATGGCGAGTGGCGAAAGGATGATCACCCACGGCAGAAGCCCGCCACCCTGGAACACCTGGGCAGCCATGCCGCTGTTGGCGAACAGCAGGGCGACAATGCCGGTGAGCAGCACCCCCGACGCCATATAATTATAGACCTTGAGCATGTAGGACCGCAGGCCCGCATCGCGCGCGGCGCTGGGGACGCCGACCGACACACGCGGATCATAGCCGCCTGTCGTCGTGCGCGGGTCGAACTGGTTCTGCATTCTCTCTCCTCTTCTGGGGGGCCTCAACGACACATCCCCTAATGGCCGCAATATCGTGGTTGTTCGCGTCCTGTTCAAGCAAAACACGACAAGCGTCATTGCAAGGAGCTGCGTAGCGGCGACGCGGCAATCCAGCCTGGATTGCTTCCCCCGGATTTAATCCGGGGTCGCAATGACGATATAGGGCAAATCATGCATCGCCTGTTCGTCGCGCTTCGGCCACCGCTCGAGAACCGCCGCCGCTGCCTGGCGGCGATGGCCGGCGGCCCGCCGGGATGGGCGTGGCAGGACGACGCCCAGCTCCATGTCACCTTGCGCTTTATCGGCGAGGTCGAGCGGCCGATGGCCGAGGATATCGCGTCCGCGCTGGGCACGATCAGCGCCACCAAGGTCGAGCTGGGCCTCCACGGCGTCGGCTTCTTCGACCAGGGCCGCCAAGGCGTGCTGTTCGCCCGCGCCATTCCGCGCGATCCGCTCGCGGCGCTGCACAAGAAGGTCGACCGGGCCCTGACCAGCGTCGGGATGGAGCCGGAGCGGCGCGCCTTCCTGCCCCACATCACCCTTGCCCGCCGCCGCAAGTCGGGCGCCGACCCGGCCGGCTGGCTGGAGGCCCACGCCGCCCTCGCGGCCGAGCCCGAACCGGTCGGCGAATTCATCCTCTACGAAAGCCACCTCGGCCACGACGGCCCGCACTATGAGCCGATCGCGAAATTCGCCTTGATTTAGTGACACTTCCCCGTACCCGGCCCCTTCACGAACCGTCCCGGCGTCGCGCCGGTATGTTCGCCGTCGCGGAGCACGGGAACGCCGTTGACCAGCACGTGGCGCATGCCGATGGCATATTGTTGCGGCTTGGCAAATGTTGCTTTATCAGAAATCTTGGTGGGATCAAAGATCGCGATATCGGCGAAATATCCGGGCTTGAGCCGGCCACGATTCGTGAGTTTGAGGTTCTCCGCCGGCAAAGCCGACAATCGCCGCACCGCCTCCGCCAGCGACAGGCGTTTTTCGTCGCGCACATATTTGCCGAGCAGCCGCGCGACATTGCCATAGGCGCGCGGATGGGTGCTGGCTTTCAGGAACACGCCCTCCGGCGCCATTGACGCCGCGTCGCT
>NZ_JAHFPY010000092.1:0-2294 GCF_023266535.1 Sphingomonas sp.
TTGGAGCAGACCATCTCCGCCAGCCGGTTGCTCTCATGCGCCGGGGTCATGTCGCCGCCCCCGCGCATCTCGCTCAGGCGCACTTTCAGGCCCGCCTCGGCCAGCTGCCAGGCGGCCTCGGATCCGGCCAGCCCGCCACCGATGATATGCACGTCATAGGACATGGCGCTCCCCTAGGCTCTCACCTAGAATGCGTCCATGCGCATCTTCACCATCGGCTATGAAGCGACGACGATGGGGGAATTCCTCACCGCGCTCCAACAAGCCGGGGTCAAACGGGTGATCGATATCAGGGCGGTGCCCAATTCACGCCGGCCGGGCTTCTCCAAGAATCCGCTCAGGAATGCGCTGGCCGAAGTCGGGATCGACTATGTCCACCTCAAGGCGCTCGGCACGCCTGCCGACGGCCGCACGGCGGCGCGGGCGGGGCGTCAGGACGAGCTCGAGCGGATCTACGCCGGCCAGCTCGAACTGCCGGAAGCCATGGTCCAGTCGCAGCAGATGCGGGAGTTGACCGCGGAAGCACCCAGCGCACTGCTCTGCTACGAACGCGATCCCGCCCACTGCCATCGCACTCTGCTCCTGGCGGCAGAAGCGCCTGACGCCGAAGTCACCCACCTGTTTCCCTGACAGCCGGCGGGGGCTTGGCCTTTCTACTATTGACCGTCGTCGGGCCCGGCAGCCAGGTCTTCGGACGTATCTCCACCACTTTCCGGCGCAATCTCGTCACCACCGTCCAGTTCGACCTCTTCCTCGTCGCTTTCGTCGATCTTGGCGACCGACACGACCTTCTCCTGGTCGGCGACATTGAAGATGGTGACGCCCTGGGTATTGCGGCCGGCGATGCGGATGTCGCCGACCGTGGTGCGGATCATCTTGCCCTGGTCGGTGACCAGCATCAGCGATTCACCAGGCTTGACCGGGAAGCTGGCGACCACGCCGCCGTTGCGCTCGCTGGTGACGATGTTGATGATCCCCTGGCCGCCGCGATTGGTGCGGCGATACTCATAGGTCGATGATCGCTTGCCATAGCCATTTTCGGTGACGGTCAGCAGGAACTGCTCGCCTTCGGCCAGCGCCGCGTAACGCTCGGCGGGAAGCGTGCATTCCTCGTCCTTTTCCCGCCAGGCCGGGCAGCGGAGATAGGCCTCGCGCTCTTCGGGCGTGGTGCCGACGCGGCGAAGAATCGACATGGAAATGACCTGGTCGTCGCCCTGCAACCGGACCCCCCGGACGCCCATCGAGGCGCGGCTCTGGAATTCGCGGACGTCGGTCGACCTGAAGCGGATCGCCTTGCCGTTGCGCGTAGCGAGCAGGACGTCGTCTTCTTCGGTAAGCAGCTCGACGCCGATGATCCGGTCGAGATTATCTTCCTCGCCCTCTTCGCCTTCTTCTGACGTGCCGAACTTCATCGCTATCTTGCCGGCGGTTGGGATATTGGTGAAGGCATCCATCGAGTTGCGCCGGACCGTTCCCTTGGCCGTGGCGAACATGATGTGCAGCCCGCCCCATTCGGCTTCGTCCTGCGGCAGGGGTAGAACGGTGGTGATGGTTTCGCCCTCCGCCAGCGGCAGCAAATTGACCATCGGCCGTCCCTTGGCGGTGGGGCCGCCTTCAGGCAGGCGCCACACTTTCATCCGGTAGACCCGGCCGGTGTTGGAGAAGAACAGCACCGGGTTGTGGGTCGAAGTGACGAACAGTTCGGTGACGATGTCTTCGTCCTTGGTGCTCATGCCCGAGCGGCCCTTGCCGCCACGCTTCTGCTCGCGGAACAAGGCAAGGGGCGTGCGCTTGATATAGCCGGTCATGGTCACCGTCACGACCATGTCCTCGACTTCGATCAAGTCCTCGTCTTCCAGGCCGTCGAAGGCGGCAGTGATCTCGGCGACGCGAGGCGTTGCGAATTCGGCTTCGACCTCGTCGAACTCCTCGCGCATCACCTCATAGAGGCGGGCGCAATTGCTGAGGATCTCCAGCAATTCGCCGATATTTTTGGCCAGGCCTTCAAGCTCGCCGCCAATCTCGTCCCGGCCCAACGCAGTCAGGCGATGGAGGCGCAGCTCCAGAATTGCCCGGACCTGGGTTTCGCTCAGCCGATATTTCTCCCCCGCCTTTTGCGGCTCCACGGCTTCGACCAGTGCGATATAGGGGCGGATCTGGTCGCCGGGCCATTCGCGCTCGATCAGCTTTTCGCGTGCTTCGGCCGGGCTGGCTGAGCCACGGATCAGCTTCACCACCTCGTCGAGGTTGGTGACCGCGACCACCAGGCCGAGCAGGATATGGGCGCGCTCGCG
>NZ_JAHFPY010000092.1:2394-9673 GCF_023266535.1 Sphingomonas sp.
ATCAGCGGCACGCGCATCGACCAGTCCTGCGTCATGCGCGCGAGCGCGTCATAAATCGCCTGGTCGCCGTGCGGGTGGTATTTACCCATGACGTCACCGACGATGCGGCTCGATTTGCGGTACTGTTTCCCGGCGACGTAGCCGGCCTCCTGGCAGGCATGGAGGATGCGGCGGTGGACCGGCTTTAAACCGTCGCGCACGTCGGGCAGCGCGCGGCTCACGATCACCGACATGGCGTAGTCGAGGTAGCTGGTCTTCATCTCCTCGACGATGGAGATGGGGGCAATGTCGCCGTGCTGATGCTCGTCGGCGGGAGGCTGGGTCGCCAAAATGGATCCTGTCGTTCTTGCTGGTAATGGACGCGGGAGAATCGCCCGATTTTCAGTCCAGGCGCCCCTCGATCCTGCTAGCCGATAGGTGCGTCCAGCGCCACCCCCGCGCGCGTAGCGCGCACGCGCGCGAACCGGCTGGTTCAATATGAGTTCATGCCCGTTTCGCTATTGGCGCTTTTCGCAACCGGGCGACGAGTCTATGGGGCTTTCCCGGCATCCCACGAAATTCGCGCTGCCCTGAAGAGCAGGAGCAGCGCATCAGGAGACTGGAATGAAGCTGACCTCCACCAACCTTGGCCTGCTGATTGCTTCGGCGAGCATTTCACTCGCCAGCCCGGCAGCAGCGCAATATGGCACTCCTGCGCCGTCGAGGCCGCCCACGCCCTCGACCAATCCGTCCAGCGATGAGCCGCAAGCCGAACAAAAGGGTCCTTCTGTTTCCGGTGCCGCGCGTAAGGAAATCGTCGCACTGCAAACCGCGGTCAACGCCAAGGATGCGGCCGCAATTCCGGGTGCGCTCGCCGCGGCGCAGGCCAAGGCCAAGACCAAGGACGACCGCTACATCATCGCCAAGCTGCAGCTCAAGGCAGCATCGGATGCCAATGACGCCAACGCGATGATGCAGGGCGTCGAGGCGGTGCTGGCGGCCGACTATGCCAACACGGCAGAGCAGCTGACGCTCAACCTTGGCCTCGGCCAACTCTATTACAATGCCAAGGCTTACGACAAAGCCAGCCCTGCCCTTGAGCGGGTGCTGCAACTCGATCCGAACAATATCGATGCGACCCTGACGCTCGCCGAAACCCGAAACGGGCAGGGACGGGCCGCGGAAGGCGTAGCACTGCTTCAGAAGGCGATCGCGACGCGGATCGCAGCCGGGCAAAAGCCGGAAGAATCCTGGTACAAACGCGCCCTTCAAATCGCCTTCCGGGCCAAGTTGCCATCGGCTCCAGCGGCAGCGCTGCAGTGGGTCTCGGCGTACCCGAATCAAAAGAATTGGCGCGACACGATCGTCATCTACCAGAACGCGAGCGGACAGGAGGATGCGGCACTAATCGATTCCATGCGGCTTGCCCGCGCGGTCGGTGCTCTGCAGGGCGAGAATGATTACTACCGCTATACCAATACGCTGGTGGTAAAGGGTTTTCCCGGAGAGGCGAAGGCGGTGCTAGACGAGGGCTTCGCGTCCAAGGCGATCGACAGGAGTCGCGCAACCTTCAGCCAGATCTATTCGCTGGCCAGCACGCGCTCGCAGGGAGACCGGGCGTCGCTGGCAGCTTCGGCGACCGCCGCCAAAGCCGCTCCCGAAGCCAGGAAAG
Organism: Sphingomonas sp.; assembly: GCF_023266535.1. GTDB lineage: Bacteria > Pseudomonadota > Alphaproteobacteria > Sphingomonadales > Sphingomonadaceae > Sphingomicrobium. The sequence goes on from NZ_JAHFPY010000092.1 coordinate 4,046, forward strand.
CGATGGTCACTGCCGAGGCCTATTACGGTTATGGCGATTATGCCCAGGCGGCCGACCTCCTTCGTATCGCGCTGACCAAGAACGGGGTCGACAAGGATCTCGCCAACCTTCGTCTCGGCATGGCGTTGCTGGGGGCTGGCGACAAGGCGGGCGCAACGGCTGCGTTCAACGCCGCGGGCGGTGCGCAGGCGCCGGTCGCCAAGCTGTGGCTGACCTATCTCGCCCAGAAGGCGTAAACCCATCCAAAGTCAGTAAGTTAGGGGTGCCGGATCGCCGATTCGGCACCCCTGATTTTTGTGCCATATTGGGATGGTTAACCTCCACCCCCTGTCGGGAAACCGCTCCGCACCGCAAGCCGTGCGCGCGGGATATGCCTGCAAGGGGCGGAGTGAAGTGCGTTTCGATGATCGCCTAAGGACTGTTATGACCCAGCCGGTCGCGGACGCCCACGACCGGACCGTCCGTTGGCGCCAGCTGGTTGATCTCATTTCCCGACCTCATGACGAAATTGATCCGGCGCTGCTCGATGCCGCGCTGACCATGGTTCGGACCGGCATGAGGTCGGTCGCTCGTCCGATCCGCGCTGCCACCGCCCGCAGCATTGCCGGCAGGGCCGCCGAGCCTCGGCTGATTGCCATTTTCGCCAGCGACCGGCTCGAAGTTGCCGCGCCGCTGCTCGCCGCCGCGCCACTCGACGACGCCGGCTGGTCGCACGTGATGGCGGCTGCCAGCAAGGAGGTTGCGGCCTTCATGCGCACCATTCGCGTTGAACAGGCCCCGCCTGCAGAACCGGTCGTCGAACCTGCACCGCCGATCGAGGACGAGCTGCATCCATCGATCGGCGAGATCGCCGCGCGGATCGAGCGTCTGAAGAGCCGGCGAGAGAGCGAGCCCCCTGTTGCCGAGGCGATGCCGCCTGGGCAATTCACCGTCTCGCCGCCGGTAACCACTCCCGGCCTGTTCCGCTGGGAGTGCGATGCGTCTGGAGAGATTGGCTGGGTCGAGGGCGCACCGCGCGGCGCCTTGATTGGTCGCAGCCTTCCCGGTGAGGAAAGCGCCCCGCGCGAGCTGGTGCGTGCTTTTGCCGACCGCCTGCCTTTCGAGGACACGCCAATCACCTTGCCAGCGCCCGTGCTGGACGGCGAATGGCGACTGTCGGGAATTCCAGCATTTTCGCCCGTCGACGGGCGCTTCCTTGGCTATCGCGGGATCGCTCGCCGCGATGGCGAATGTGACGTTGCCGAGCCGGGCGCTATGCAAAGCATTGCCGGCGACGCGGAGGCGCTTCGCGAGACCATCCACGAAATCAAGACGCCGTTGAACGCGATCATCGGTTTTGCCGAGATCATCGACGGCCAATATCTGGGCCCGGCGCATCGCAATTATCGTCAACGCGCCGCGGAAATCGTGTCCCAGGCCCGCATGCTGCTGGGCGCGATCGAGGACCTCGACTTTGCCGCCCGGCTGCAGGGCCGCAAGGCCGGGGAAGGGGAAGTCGCGGCACTGTCCGAGATCGTCTCCGAATTGGCCGAGGAATGGGCCGGCCAGGCAATAGACCGTGGTGTCCAGCTGAGGATGGCGCCGCAAATGGCCCAACTGCGTGCCAGGCTCGATCGCGATCTTGCCGGCCGCCTCCTAAAGCGTTTCCTTGGTGCGTTGATCGAATCCGCTGCGCCCCACGAAACGGTCCACATCGAGGCCAAGGAGGGCCGGGGCCGGCTTGCGGTAGCGGCTAGCCGTCCTGCGGCGACCCTGCACCTTGGTGAAGCTCAGCTGTTCGACCCTTCATTTGCCACGGCAGCGGAAGGGGAGGGCTCGCGTCTCGGGCTCGGCTTTGCGCTTCGCCTGGTCCGCGGCCTGGCCCGCCTGGCGGGCGGCGAACTCAGCCTGTCGGCCTCGCAATTGACGTTGATGCTGCCATTAGCCCGCGAGTGATGGTGGGCCCGGCAGGATTCGAACCTACAACCAAGCCGTTATGAGCGGCCAGCTCTACCGTTGAGCTACAGGCCCCACCGTCGCGGAAATTGGCATGATCGCGTACTTGGCACCATACCCCTGATGGTGCCGAGCCGCGATGGTCGGGGAGACAGGATTCGAACCTGCGACCCTCTGCTCCCAAAGCAGATGCGCTACCAGGCTGCGCTACTCCCCGACGCCGGCGAATTGCGCGCCTAGCAGCGCATCATGGCCTCGGAAAGGCTAATTCGTTTTGTTGGTATCGACCTCGACGGAGACGTTCCTCGCCTTGTCGCCAATCCTGTCGGCCTCGTTGCCGACATCGCTCGCGACATTCTCGGCGAAGTTGCCCACATCGGCGGCGGCATTTTCCGCGACATCTTCATTGTAGGTCGCGGTGACCGTGCCGTTCTGTTCGTCCTTGCTGACCTGGCACGCGGCCAGGGCCAACAGCGGAATCATCACCAAAATGCGCTTCCATTCCTCCCAGCTTATTGCTGCTGGGCGCATCAACGCCGCTTCTTGGCTTTTGGCTCCTCGATTCCGCTCGATAGGATCGCCAGGACCGCGGTCCAGGCGGCCACATTCTGCCTCAGCTGGGCCGGATCGATCTTGTCGAGCGTGTCGTCCGGCGTGTGATGCAGGTCGAAATAGCGCGTGCCATCCTGGCTCAGGCCGACGCCTGGCAAGCCGTCGGCCAGCATCGGGCCGATGTCCGACCCGTCCGCTTCGTCGAACTTGCCGGTGACAATGCCCAGTGGCGCCAGCGCCTTGCCGATCGCTTCGGCTTCGGATTTGCGGGCATCGCCCAGCTTGCTGTCGACCTTCCAGATCTTGTCCGCGCCGAAGTCGCTTTCGATCAGCGCGTAATGCGGCTGCTTGCCGTACTTTTCGCGATAGTGATTGCCGCCGAATAGCCCGACCTCCTCGGCGCCGAACCACACAACGCGGATCGTACGGAGCGGCCGCCCGGCATCCATGATTCGCTTGGCGGCGGCCGCGGCGATCGCGACACCGGTGCCATCGTCAATCGCTCCGGTGCCCAGGTCCCAGCTGTCGAGATGCCCGCCGACCAGGATCGGCGGCAGTGACGGGTCGCGGCCCGGAACTTCGGCAATGACGTTACCCGACTGTCCGTTCGTGACGCGGCTTTGCAGCACCAGCCGCATCGTGACCGGCTGGCCGCGCTTCAGGATTCTAACCAGCTGCTCGGCATCGGGGATCGATAGCGCGCCGGCCGGGATCGGCTTGGCGCCGTCGCTGAAGACCATCACGCCGGTATGCGGGTTGCGATGGTGATCGGTGCCGATCGAGCGGATGACGATCGCCAAGGCGCCCTTCTTGCTGGCGACGGTCGGGCCCTGCCTCCGCGGGGCGCCAAATTCGCCATAGCCCGAGCCGTCCTGGTTGGCCGGCATGCGATGGTCGACGAAAACGATCTTGCCGCGCACCAGATCGTCAGGCGCCGCGCTCAGCGCATCGACGCTGTCGAAGCCGACGATCTCGCCGGTTACGCCCTCCGGCCCGGTCGAGCCGCTGTTGCCCAGTGCGGCGACCACCATATGCTGCGGGAAGGGCGCCAGGATTTCCGCGCTTTCGTGGCCGCGGGACCATACCGGCATGTCGAACGGTTCCACCCGGACATTGCTGAAGCCCATGGCGGTAAGTTTTCTGACGGCCCAGTCGCGGGCCCGGGCCTCGGCTTCGGTCCCGGCGAGGCGCTGACCGACTTCTGTCGTCAGGCCTTCAACAATATCCCAGGCGTAATTGTCGCCGTCCATTGCCTTGTCCCTGAGCTCGGCGACCTTGGGGTCGACCAGGGGCGACACATGGACCTGTGCGGATAGCGGCGCGGCGGTAGCCAGCAGGGCGGCTGCAACGAGGGAACGAACCATGGACAAAGGGCTAGCGGCGGCTTGCTGCATTGTCACCGCCGTTTGTCGAAAATCGGCCATCAAATCTCGAACAATTTCCATCAAAACAGCCGAAGCTGGTCGCCTTGCGGCGGTTCGAACAGGTCCCGCCTCAGCGGGATCTTCAGCCGCGGCAGATCGTGCCGCCGGCAAGCGATGTCGAACCGTTTTCTGATCAGCTCCGCCCAAGGTCCTTGTCCCTTCATTCGAGTGTGGAAATTGGGGTCGTTGTCGCGCCCGCCGCGGATCGACTGGATGGTCGCCATGACCTTGGCGGCGCGATCAGGATAATGTTCGTCGAGCCAGGCGCGGAAAAGGGGCGCAACCTCGAACGGCAGCCTCACGGGGATGAACGTCGCGCCGTGCGCGCCTGCACTCGCCGCGGCCTCGACCAGCGCTTCGATTTCATGGTCAGTGATTTGCGGGATCACCGGGGCAATCGAGGCAAACACCGGAACGCCGGCCTCGCTCAAAGTCCTGATCGCCGCCAGCCGCTTGCGGGGTGCGGGGGCTCGCGGTTCCAGCGTCCGGTGCACCTTGGGATCGAGCGACGTAACCGAAATGGCCACCGCGGCAATTCCCAGTTTCGCCGCCGGGGCGATGATGTCTAGGTCGCGGATCACCCGGTCCGATTTGGTCGTGATCGTGAAGGGATGCTTGGTCTCGAGCAGCAGCTCGAGGATTGAGCGGGTGATGCGCCAATGTTCCTCGATCGGCTGGTAGGGGTCGGTGTTGGTGCCGAGCGCGATCGGCGCGACCTCATAACCCGGCCGCGACAAGGTAGCGTGAAGCAGTTTTGCGGCATCGGGCTTGGCGAACAGCCTGCTTTCGAAGTCCACGCCCGGCGACAGGTCGTGATAGGCGTGGGTCGGCCTGGCAAAGCAATAGATGCAGCCATGTTCGCAGCCACGATAGGGGTTGATCGAGCGGTCGAAACCCAGATCGGGCGAGCTGTTGCGGGTCAGGATCGATTTGGGTTTTTCGATCGTCACCGTGGTTCGGCGAGGAACGATGCCATCCAGGCTTTCGACGTTGTCGAGCCAGTCGCCGTCGCTGACTCGCTCCTTCAGGTTGAAGCGGGTCGGCGTTGCATTGCGCGTCGCGCCGCGCGCCTTGATCGACTCCACCGGCATGGCGAAACCATGCGCTCGGCGCCAGAACATATCAAGAACATACTAACGGCGACGGCTAGGAAAGTCGGGCCAATTATGCTGGGCGAGCGAGGTCAACGTCGGCGTCTGTTCGCCCTCCAGGCCCTGGATCACCCACATATTGCGCAGCACCGACGGCACATAGAAGCGCGTCTCCCAATAAGGGATGCTCTCGATCCACAGCAGCGGGTCGCCGCGGTCATAATAGGCCCAGCGCTCGACCGGCAACGGACCTGCGTTATAGGCGGCGATGACCTTGGGCAGCTGACCGCCGGTGGCGCTGTTGGTGCGGATCAGCTCGATGAACGCCTGGCCGTAATCGATGTTGACCAGCGGGTCCTTGAGGCTGGTCGCACTGACGCTGGTGCCACGGCTGCGGGCCGTGTCGCCGGCGGTACCGGGCCGGACCTGCATCAGGCCGACGGCGCCCGCCGGGCTGACCGCGTCGGTGCGGAAATTCGATTCCTGGATGATGTGGGCATAGGCCAGCGCCGGATCGACCCGCCAGCCATTGTAGGGGGTCCAATCCGGGGTCGGGTAGCGATCGGCCGCGTCGACCTGTGCTCCAGGCTGCCCGAAATGGGCCAGCCAGAATTGCGCTCCGGGCA
>NZ_JAHFPY010000093.1 GCF_023266535.1 Sphingomonas sp.
GTCGAGCGCCGAGCAGGGCTCGTCCATCAGGATCACTTCGGGATCGACAGCGATTGCCCGGGCGATGCACAGGCGCTGTTGCTGTCCGCCCGACAGAGCGGTGCCGCTTTCCTGCAGCCGGTCCTTGACCTCGTCCCACAGGCCTGCGCGCTTCAGCGATTTTTCGACAACCTCGTCGAGCTGCCCCTTATTGTCCGCCAGGCCGTGGATGCGCGGGCCATAAGCGACATTCTCGTAGATCGACTTGGGGAAGGGATTCGGCTTCTGGAACACCATGCCGACCCGGGCGCGAAGCTGCACCACGTCCATCCTCGAGGCGTAGATATCCTCGCCGTCGAGGTCGATGTTGCCGGTCATCCGCGCGCTGGGTATGGTGTCGTTCATCCGGTTGAGGCAGCGCAGGAAGGTCGATTTGCCGCAGCCCGAGGGGCCGATGAAGGCGGTGACCTTGTCGTCGTGGATGTCGACGTCGACACCCTTCAGCGCCTCCTTATCGCCGTAGAAGACGCTGACACCGCGGGCGCTCATCTTGGGCGGGCCGTCGACGACCGCCGTTTCGGCAGTTTCGGTCGGAGTGGGAACGATGGTTTCGATCATTTTCATCCTGCCTACCAGCGGCGTTCGAATTTGTTGCGGAGATAGATGGCGAGCCCGTTCATCAGCAGCATGAAGATCAGCAGCACGATGATCGCGGCGCTGGTCTTTTCAACGAAGCCGCGATCGACTTCATCAGACCAAAGGAAAATCTGCACCGGCAAAACGCTCGACGGTTCGCTGATGCCCTGCGGCGGCGAGGCGATGAAGGCGCGCATGCCGATCATCAGCAGCGGCGCCGTCTCGCCCAGCGCGCGGGCCATGCCGATGATCGTGCCGGTGAGGATGCCCGGCAGAGCCAGCGGCAGCACATGGTGGAACACGACCTGCATCTTCGACGCGCCGACGCCAAGCGCCGCGTCGCGGATCGACGGCGGCACCGACTTGATCGCATTTCGGCCGGCAATGACGATGACCGGCATGGTCATCAGCGCCAGCGTCAAGCCTCCGACCAGCGGCGCCGAACGCGGCAGGTGCATGAAGTTGAGGAACACGGCGAGTCCCAGCAGCCCGAAGATAATCGACGGAACTGCCGCCAGGTTGTTGATCGACACCTCGATGATGTCGGTCCAGCGATTGCGGGTCGCGAACTCCTCGAGATAGAGCGCGGCCAGGACGCCGATCGGAAAGGCCAGCGCCATCGTCACCAGGATGGTGAGGAAGCTGCCCTTGAGCGCGCCCCACACGCCGACCTCGGACGGGTCCGTGGCGTCCGACGCGGTCAGGAACCCGGGATTGAAGACCCGCTTGGTCTCGGCCTTGGCGATCAGTTTCTCGACTGCCGGATCGCCATCTCCCTTCGCCGCGACATCGGCCTTGGACGACACCGGCAACCACAGCTCCGCCTTGCGGCCGAGCAGGTCCGGATCGGCAATCAGCTGCTCGCCGAGCGCGCGGGCGCTGGCGCCGCCGAACATGGCGCCGCCGCCTTCGCCGAACTGGGCGATGCCGGCCTGCTCAAGCACCCCGTCGAGGCCGGCCGTAGCCAATGTTTCTTCGGCCTGAGGGCCGCGCAGTGTCGCCGGGTCGAGGATCAGGTTGGACTTCGGGAAATCGATGACGACCCTTGCCTCGGTCTGGGAGAATCCGCCCAGACCCTTCCACGCCATGTTGGTCAGCAGGAAGGCGAGGAAGGCAACCGACAGGGCGACCGCGGCAAATCCGAAGAAGCGGAATCGCCGCTCGGCCGCGTAGCGCCTGGCCACGCGCTTCTGCATGTCCTCGCCGGTCCAGCGGGACAGGGCGGCATCGGCGCTATTCATATGCTTCCCGATATTTGCGCACCACGCGAAGCGCGATGAGGTTGAGGACCAGGGTGATCAGGAACAGCGCCAGGCCGAGCGCGAAGGCCGCCAGCGTCTTGGCGCTGTCGAACTCCTGGTCGCCGGTCAGCAGCTGGACGATCTGGGTGGTGACGGTGGTCACGCTTTCGAACGGGTTGGCGGTAAGGTTGGCGGCAAGGCCGGCGGCCATCACCACGATCATCGTCTCGCCGATCGCCCGGCTGACGGCCAGCAGCACGCCGCCGACCACGCCCGGCAGGGCGGCGGGCAGCACAACTCTCTTGATCGTCTCGGATTTGGTGGCGCCCAGCGCGAGGCTGCCGTCACCCATCGCCTGCGGAACCGCGGCGATGCTGTCGTCGGCCATCGAGCTGACGAACGGGATGATCATGATGCCCATCACCAGTCCGGCCGCCAGCGCGCTTTCCGAGGAAGCCGAGCTGATGCCGATGGCGATGCCGAAATCGCGGACCAGCGGAGCCACCGTCAGCGCTGCGAAATAGCCGTAAACGACGGTCGGAACGCCAGCCAGTATCTCCAGGATCGGCTTAAGCCAGGCGCGCACCCGCGGGTGGGCATATTGGGTCAGGAAAATGGCGCACATCAGGCCCAGCGGGATGGCGACAATCATGGCGATGATCGCACCGATAAAGGCCGTACCCCAGAACAGCGGGATCGAACCAAAGCTGCCCGACGAACCGGCCTGGTCGGCGCGAAGTGCCATCTGCGGGCTCCAGCTCGTGCCGAACAGGAATTCGGTCGGACTGACCAGTTTGAAGAAGCGCAAGGATTCGAACAGCAGCGACAGGACAATGCCCAGCGTGGTCAGGATCGCGATCAGTGACGCCGCGACCAGCAGGATCATCATCCAGCGCTCGACGCCCGTTCGGGCGCGGAAATCGACCCGCACCCGGCGCATGGCAAAGAAGCCGCCGACCAGCGAAACGACGATGGCGATCGCGCCGCCGATCGTGGCAAATCTTGAACTGGCCTCCTTGTAGATCGGAGCCAGGGCGGTCGATTCAGGGTTGAACCCCGCCTCACGCTCGCCGGTCGCAATCTCCTCGGCCTCAGTCAGAATGGTTTCGCGGGCCAGGTCGAAATCGGGCAGCTGCTTGCCGGCCGGCGACGCCAGCACGGCGTCGTTGACTAGGCTAGTCTGGGTCGGTGACCAGATGGTCAGGAACAGCAGCGCGGGAAGCGCCACCCACAAAGCGACGTAGAGCCCGTGATAATTGGGCAGGCTGTTGAGGCGAGCGCCACCGCCGCGCAGCCCGGCCGCCCGTTTGCGAGCGAACAGGCCAGCGGCCACGGCGATCAGCAGGACCGCGACGAGCCCTAGGGTAAGCGTCATAAGGCTTGCCGCCCCGGACTTACTTCAGGCTCGACGGGTCGAGCGGAGCAAGCGCCGTCGCTTGTGTCGTGGCAGCCGCTGCTTCGGCCGGATTCAGCGGAACCAGGCCGCGCTTCTCCAGCGAGCCGCCCTTGCTCCAGGCCTTCGAATAGGCCTCGATGAAGTTCTTGATGGCCGGCTTGGCGGCAATATGCTCGCCCTTCACATAGATATAGAGCCGGCGGCTTCCCGGATAGCTGAGATCGCTGATGGTCGCCTCGGTCGGGCTGACGCCGCCGATCGCAACGGGAGCGACCTTGTCGGCATTTTCTTCGAGGAAGCTGTAGCCGAGCACGCCGAGCGCACCCGGGTCCGCCGAAATCTTCTGGACCAGCAGATTGTCATTCTCGCCGGCTTCGACATAGACACCGTCCTCGCGGATCTTGGTGCAAGTTTCCTTGTGCTTCTTGTCGTCGGCCTTCTTGAGGTCCTTCATTGCCGGGTCGGTATCGCAACCCTTTTCCAGGATCAGCTCGGCCAGGCTGTCGCGCGTGCCCGACGTCGGCGGCGGGCCAAGGACGCGAATCTTGGTCGCGGGGAGCGACGGATCGACATCCTTCCATGTCTGGGCGGTGTTGGCGCCCTTGCCGAACGGATTGGCTGCCAATGCCTTGTAGATCTGCGCCACCGTCAGGTTGAGCGGCGCCTGTTCCTTGGCCTGGATCAGGGTCAGCCCATCGATACCGATCGGAACTTCGATGACATTCTTGGCGCCGACTTTCGCGCAGTCGGCATATTCGCTGGCCTTTATCGGCCGCGAGGCATCGACCATGTCGGGAAACTGGCTGCCGACGCCACCACAGAAGAGCTTCATGCCGGCGCCCGTGCCGGTCGATTCGACGATCACGCTGACGCCGGGGTTGGCGCGCTGGAAGTCCTCGGCGACCGCGGTCGTGAACGGATAAACGGTCGAAGAACCAACGATTTTCAGCTGCGCGCTCGCGCCGCCGCTCGAATCCTTGCCGCCGCAAGCCGCGACCAGCGCTACCAGCGGCAGCGCAACCAGCATCTTCTTCATCGCCATACTCCCAAGGGGTCGGCTCTTCAGGCCGACGTTGACGACGCTCCTAGCGCCGAGTCCGTCGCGTCCCTGTGACTAGCGTGTTACAGTTTCATGACAGCCAAGGGGAGGATTAAACTGCGGGCAGGGTAACGCTGACCTCTGTGCCGCGGCCGGCTTCGGACCGGATGTCGAGCGAGCCGCGATGGCGCTCGACGATATGTTTGACGATGGCGAGGCCAAGGCCGGTACCGCCAGATTCGCGGCTGCGCGCAGAATCGACCCGGTAAAAGCGCTCGGTCAAGCGCGGCAAATGCTCCGGGGCGATGCCGTCGCCCTGATCGGTGACGACGAAAATGACTCTTGCTCCATCGGTGCGAACGCTGACCGAGATCGCGCAACTCTTGTCGTTGCAGCCATAGCGGATGGCATTGCCGATCAGATTGTCGGCCAGCTGGAGCAGCTGTCCGAAATCGCCTGCAACGGGAAGCGCTTGTTCGATGTCCGCCTGAATCTGGCACTTCCGCCGATCCAGCAGCGGCGCCGCGTTCTCGATTGCGATCCTGGCCACTTCACCCATGTCGACCTGCTCGTCGGGAGCCCGAAAGCGGTCCGCCTCGATCCGCGACAAGCTCATCAGGTCCTCGACGATTCGCAGCATCCGGCGGGCTTCGGTCTCAATGGTCGATCCGAATCGTTCGCGAGTCGCCTCGTCGACCGGCCCGTCTTCCGACAGGGTTTCGGCATAGCCGATGATTGTGGCCAGCGGCGTTCTGAGCTCATGGCTGGCGTTGGCGACAAAATCGGTGCGCATTCGCTCGGCCGATCGCAATGCCGAGCGGTCCGCGAGCCGCACCAGCACCGAGCCCTTGGCGAGAGGCCGGACACTCAGGCTCCATGGCCGGTCGACGTCGCCAATCCCGATGACCTCAAGTTCCTCCGCGCGGCCCGCCAATATCATGTCGAGGGCGCGCGGATGGCGGATGGCAAAGCGCAGGTCGCGACCCTCGATCATCGCGCCGAGCAGCAGGCGCGCGGCCTGATTCGCGGCCTCGACGACGCTGCCGACAACAATCAGGGCAGGTTCTTCGATCGCTTCGAGAATGGCGAGCGCGAGGGCGTTGCGGTCAGGCACGGCGCGGACCCTAATCGGCCCGCACCGGTCGCGCTAGGCCGCCGATCGTCGCATGCGGCGATGGGTCCGAAACGTCCCGACCGCCAGAATGACAAGGATCGGATAGCTCCAGAACTGGAGCGCGGCTCCATAGGCGCGGGGGAGCAGGTCCTGGTCGATTCCTTTCAGGATATGGCCCAGCGAGGTGGTGAGCTGCAGGCCCGCCACCCACAGCGGCCAGAAACGGCTGGAGCGAAGCGCGACAGTGATGAAGCCGGCCAATACCGCCAGATCAACCAGCATCAGGCCTTCTTCAACGCCGCTGTAACGCTGGCGAAGCGGGGAGATCACCAGCAGTGTCGCAGCCGTGCCGGCCAGGCAGGTCGCAGCGACGATCCGCTCGTCGCCACCTCCACGCCACCAGGCATAGAGACTGACGGCGATCAGCAACGGAATGAATATGAAGGGTCCGAACATGTCGATGGAAACCGGACCACGCTGGACGTGGCCCGGTCAATCCCGTTTCGTGGTTATGCGACCACGCGCAGATCTGCGCGGCCTTGCTGCGGCGGGCATTCCTGCGCGTCGCCGAACCCAACGGTACGAAGGCCCGGCACCAGCTGCGTGGTTTCCTTGAGGACCATGTGGCAATTAGCCATTTCGCCTCTAGCCTGCACCAGCCGCACGGTTGTTTCCGCCAGCTGTTCGAGCGCGGCGTGGCCGGTGGCGGTGGCGATGCCAAACGTCGCCCGTGCACGGATCATGCGCCCCTGAAGCTCGGCAATTTCGGCCAGTGCTTCCTCGATCGCATCTTCGACGGCGCGGACCTGGGTCGCGACTTCGAGAGCGGTGGATTCGATAAGTTGCTTGCGCATCATCTTTCTCCCCTTGGCGCGGGTCACCCCGCGAAGGGCCATGGTCAGCATTGGAGTGATTGAGAATGCGGCCTTAGCCGTTGATCATCCTCGAGAGGCTTTCCAGCCCGGCGAGATACATACCCGCCGAAAATGTCGCGCCCATCGCAATCAAGACGATCCAGAGCAGCCGGAGACCGACGCTCATCTCATTGCTGGGATGGCTCCTTGTTGCAAACGGCAGTTGCAGGGGAGAGCCAGATCCAACCGGGCTTTGCTCGGTCAAGTGACCGGGAGGATTGACCTCCCCTGCACGGTCAGCGTGCCGAATCGAAGTGCGGACCGTGCCTTGTAGGTGTCCCGTTGGTTGGATGCGGTCGATGTGCGGTGATTGATGTATCAAACGCTGATATATTGGGTCGTGCGGCGACAAGGCGGCCGCCACCAGCCTGGCTGCTTCTCCGCGCCGCTCCACGCCAAGCTTGTCCAGTGCGCCGCGGATGCGCTGGTCGACAGTATGGGGGCTGATTCCAAGCCTGGCCGCGATTTCCTTGCTGTTGTGGTGCAGGTCGACCAGCAGGAGGCATTCGATCTGGCCATGGCTCAAACGAGTGACCGGAGAAGACGGGTCAACCCCGATCGTCCCATCTTCGGCCTCGCTTGATGCCATCGGGTGCAACCTGATTCCTTCCGAGCCTGGAATGTTGCGCAAACGCATTAACTGCCGCTTACCTAGCGGAAATCGCTCCTTTCCTCAAATCGGATTGCCTAATGCGGCGTCAAGCCTGTTTGGCGGCAGATAGGTCCGATTTGGCCCGGTTTTGGCCGCTCTATGACCGCGCTGTCGGTAAGCCATGCTCTATCCATTGCATAAGCTCTGTGGAATGCATGATACTGGCGGCGACTGGGCGGCAGGCAGATCATTCCAAGCATGAACGCGATTGACCTCCAATATCATCGCAAGTTCCAGGATGCGCTGGGCAGCGGCGACATGTTCGCGCTGTACGAACGGACGCGCGAAGCGATCGAGAAATATCCCGACGATCCCGAGGTTCGCTACCTCCAGGCGCTGGCCATGGCGCGGCTGGGCGATCCACATGCTGCGATGCGCCTCTATGAGCGCAATCGGGTCGAGGAAATCGGCGGCGAGGACGCGCTCGCCCTCAAGGGCCGCTTGCTGAAAGACCTCGCGGGTCGCTCCGCCGGGAACGAGCAAGTGAGCCTGTTTCGTCAATCGAGCCAGGCCTACCGGCACGCCTTCCAGCTTTCCGACGGCTATTTTTCCGGCATCAATGCGGCGACGACTTCCTTCCTCGCCGGCGATGTCTCCGAAGCGCGGGAACTTGCCGCGGCAATCGGCCGGCGTCCTGATGTCGCCGATCCGCAGGATTATTTCGCCGCGGCGTCGGCGGCCGAGGCGGCGCTGGTGTGCGGCGATGTCGATCAGGCGACCGCACTGTTCGGCGAAGCCCGTCGACGGGCCGATGCCTCGCCCGGCATGGTCGCTTCTACTGCTCGCCAGGTGACACTGATCGCCGGCAAGCTGGCCGTCTCTGACAGCCAGCGCCAGGCCCTGTTGGATTCGATTCGGCCGACCCCGGTCATCCATTATTGCGGCCACATGTTCGCCGCAGGATGGCAAGAAGAGGAAGCCATTGCCGAGTCCATTCGCGCGATCCTCGCCGAGTCCGACGTGCTCGTCGGCTATGGCCAGCTCGCTTGCGGCGCCGACATATTGGTTGCCGAGGCGTTGCTGGAGCGGGGAGGCGAACTCCACGTCGTCCTGCCCTTTGAGGAGGAGGACTTCATCAAATCGTCCGTCGTGATCGGCGGACGCGAGTGGGTGACGCGCTATGAGAAAGCGCGGAATGCGGCGAGCTCGGTCACCTTTGCCACCGAGATGCGGTGGGTGAATGACGACCAGCAATTTTCATATTGCGCCAAGCTCGTAATGGGTCTCGCCCAGCTTCGCGCCAGCGTGATGCAGGCCGCGACCTTCCAGCTTGCCGTGTGGGACAGGGCGCCGACCGCCGCGATTGCCGGAACGGCGGCGCATTGCGCGGAATGGGCCGAGTTGGGCGGCGAGAGCCGCGTCATCGAAGTGCCACGGCAGCGTCCGGCGTTGGAGACCGCAGCGGTCATCCAGGACCCGGGCAAGCCGAGCTGGACCCTTTGTTCGATGTTGTTCGCCGATTTCGCAGGCTTTTCCCGCCTCGACGAAGACCATCTGTCGCGCTTCCTGGAAGTAGTGATGGGGCGGATTGCGGGTGTGCTGGATCGCCACGCCAACGTTGTCCTGCATCGCAACAGCTGGGGCGATGCGATTTTCGCGGTTATTCGGACACCGGCGATGGCTGCGGAAATCGCCCTTGAAATCCAGTCGGAGCTTGATCCCGGCACGCTCCAGTCAATTGGCCTTCCCCCGGAAGGAGGAATGCGGATCAGCCTCCACCATGGGCCGATTTTCGAGCATTTCGATGCCGTGCAAAGCGCGCGAACCTTCTACGGCACGGAGGTGACGGTTGCAGCGCGGATCGAGCCGCGGGTCCCGGTCGGCGCCATCTACACGACCCAGCCATTTGCCGCCCTGATCGAGTCCGACCTCAACAATTACCACTTTGAATATGTTGGAAAGATGGACCTCGCCAAAAATTACGGTGAGCGCATACTGTACCGACTTGGTACGAACGCCGCCTAGGGCAGGGCCTTGGCCCTCGACTTTTAGTGTCGGTTAACAGACAATTAGGCCTACGCCGTTTCGAGTCGCTTAACGGGACGCGTAGGCATCAGCGCGAGGCATCGGAGCTTATGAAGGCCCGGTAAGGGTCTCCCGAATAGAGGTACGAATTAGGGGGAACTGCGTGTCCGGACCTGACATTTTCATTTCTTACAGCCGGGAAGAGCGGCAGGCGGCACGGCATTTCGCCGAATGTTTCGCCCAGGAAGGCTTTGCCGTGTGGTGGGACGCCGCGCTTCGCTCGGGCGAGACCTTTGACGAGGTTATCGAACGGGAATTGCGGGCGTCGAGAGCGGTGGTCGTGCTGTGGTCGCCGCGTTCGGTTGCGTCTCGCTGGGTAAGGGCGGAGGCAACGCTCGCCGATCGTGCCAACAAGCTGGTGCCGGTGATCATCGAATCCTGCAGCCTGCCGATCATCTTTGAACTGACGCAGGCGGCCGATCTCGCCAACTGGACCGGCGATACGGCCGACACGCGCTGGCAGACGCTGGTTAGCGACCTGCGGCGCCTGGTCGAACCCCACAAGGACGACGCGCATGCCAGCCCGGCGCCGCAGCCGGTTGCCAAGGCGCCGCCGCAGAGCCCGCTGGTGCGCAATCCTCCCGCCTCGCCACGGCCAGAGGTGAAGCCGGACGAGCTGATTGCTGCGCTCGATCGCGTCGGCAAACCGCGAGACC